>JACQDF010000088.1 GCA_016201205.1 Acidobacteriota bacterium | reverse complement strand
GATAACCCTGACGAGCCGAACGGCCTGTTCACGAAGTACGTAGTGGCGTCACTTCCCACGCCCGGCCTCAGTATCGACGAGATCTTCCGCAAGGTGAAGGAGGATGTCTATCGCGCCTCGAACCGCCAGCAGAACCCGTTCACGTACGACAACATGGTGGGACGCTACTATCCGGTGTCGCCGCCGGCGCCCGTTTCCACAGATGCCGGGCTCCAGGTCGAGGTAGCTTTCTGGAACTCGATCCAAGGGTTGGAGCAGGCCGGCGTCTTCGAGGACTACCTGCGCCGCTGGCCCGACGGCCAGTTCGCGACGGTGGCGCGAGCGCGGCTCGCCAAACTCCGTACCCCCGCACCGGCCCCGGCGGAAGCGCCCAAGGTCGTGACCGCTGCCAAAGGTGAGACACGCGTCAATCCGAAGGACGGACTCACCTACGTGTGGATTCCCTCCGGCCAGTTCACGATGGGTTGCTCGCCGGGAGACAACGAGTGTGACAAGGACGAGAAGCCGGCGCATCCGGTGACAATCACGCGCGGCTTCTGGCTGGGGCAGACGGAAGTGACCGTGGGCGCCTACAAGCGTTTCGTGCAAGCCACGGGAAGACAAATGCCGGCGGAGCCTTCCTCGAACGCGCGGATGCCCATGATCAACGTGAGTTGGAATGACGCCGCAAATTTCTGTGGCTGGATGGGCGGCCGGCTGCCTTCCGAGGCCGAGTGGGAGTACGCAGCGCGCGCGGGAAGCGCCGCAGCCAGTTATGGCTTGTTGGAAGACATCGCCTGGGTCGCCCGACGTAATACTCTCCCGGCGAACGGCCCCCACGAGGTTGGTGCGAAGCAGGCCAACGGGTTCAGTCTCCACGACATGCTGGGCAACGTCTGGGAGTGGGTGGCCGACTGGTACGACAACAAGTATTACGCAGCCGGTCCTGCTCGCGATCCGAGGGGTCCCGAGCAAGGTACTGATCGCGTGGTGCGCGGGGGCTCGTGGGACTTCTATCCTCTGTACGCCCGCGTCTCGGTCCGTAGCGGGCTCGAGCCGTCGAGCCGGGGCGTCGTTGTCGGCTTTCGTTGTGCCGGGGAATTGCCTTGAGAGTTTAGTGTTTTGAGTTTATGAGGGGGGGTCAGGGGGGATACTTCCCCCCCTGGGAAATTTTTTTTGAGCACTATGACAGAACCGGCGGTGGTTGTGCAGCGTGCCTACGAGCTCGTGCTGTGGCTCCTGCCGAAAGCGGAGCGCTTCCCCCGCTCTTTCCGCTTCACGGTCGGGGAGCGGACGGTGGCCGCGGGACTCGACCTGCTGCTGGCGCTTGTGGAAGCGTCCTACAGCGCCGACAAATCCGCGTTTCTGGACCAGGCAAGCCGCAAGACCAACACGCTGCGCTACCTGCTGCGCATCGCGAAGGATCTCAAGCTGTTGACAGTAGACTCTTACGCGTTCGTGTCCGAAAAGCTGGAGGAAATCGGCCGCATGACGGGCGGGTGGCGGAAGACGGCGAGGAGGCGGACATGAAGCGCGTTGGGAACCTCTGGCCGCAAATCGTCGATTTCGCCAACCTGGCGGGCGCGGCCGAGGACGCCGCTCGAGGGAAACGCCGTCGGCCGGACGTGGCGCGTTTTCTGCTGGATCTCGAGGGTGAGATCATCCGCCTGCGGCGCGAACTGGAGTCCGGCGTGTACACGCCGGGACCGTACCGGAGGTTTCTTGTGCGCGAGGCCCAAGCCCCGGCTGATCTCGGCCGCTCCCTTCCGCGACCGCGTGGTGCACCACGCGCTGACGCGAGTCATCGAGCCGGTGTTCGAGGCGCGCTTCCTACCCAATTCGTTTGCCTGCCGCAAGGGGCTGGGCACCCACAAGGCGCTGGAGCGGGCGCGCAATGGTTGCGGCCGCTGGCCCTACGTTTTGAAGTGCGACGTACGCAAGTATTTTCCATCGATTGACCATGCGATTCTAAAGGAACTGCTCGAGCGCACTCTGAAGTGCCCGCGAACCCTGGAGCGGGCGGCCCGCATCATCGACGGCTCCAATGAGCAGGAAGAGGCGATCTTCTACTTTCCGGGCGATACGCTGTTCACGCCCCACGAGCGGCGGCGAGGGCTGCCGCTGGGCAACCAGACTTCGCAGTTCTTCGCCAACGTATATCTCAATCCGCTGGACCATTTCGTCGTGAGAGAACTGCGCCCGGCCCTGTACCTCCGTTACGTGGATGATTTCCTGTTGTTCGGTGATGACAAGGCGGCGATGGCCACAGCACGCGCACGTATAGAGGAGTTCCTCCAGGGATTGCGACTGCTGCTCCACGACGGCAAGAGCCGCGTATACCGCTCCGAGGACGGGGTCACGTTCCTTGGCTGGCGTGTCTTTCCGGGGCGAATGCGGTTGGTGCGCGGCAACGTGGTGCGCTTCCGCCGGCGTATGCGGCGGTTTCAGCACGCCTGGGCACTGGGCGAGATGACGCTGGCCGAGATCCGCGCGCGGGCGGTCGCCTGGATCGGGCACGCTGCCCACGGACAAACCCGGCGCTTGCGCCGGCAACTCTTCTGGCAGTATCCTTTTTCCAGAACGGAGCAGGACCGGACCGTTGCGCGGCGGCTCCTGGAACAACAATCCGAGGAACGCGCGCGTCTCGAACCGTAACAGGAACGAACCGTCCAACCGGAACAACAACATTGGGTTCCGGTGTGCCTGGGAAGCGGGCCGGAGCCGGAGCCGTGACGCTTTCCCACCGTCGCGGGCGAGCCTTCCCGTCTTCCGGGTCCTGATCCGGACGCGGCAGCGCGTCAAACAATGCAGTGCACCCGGCCCCGCAGTAGCCTCGGCGACCCGCGGCGGGGTGCGTGCAGCCGTGCAGCACGTTGTCCGGACTGTTCCCGCTGGCCAAGCCGAAACGGTTCCCTCATTCCAGGACGAGCCAATTCATCGCATCGGCACCGCCTACAGAAGAGGAAGCAGCGGCCGGGACCAAACGCGTCCCGGTGAGCAAGAAACAATGCTCGAAGAAAGAGCTTCGAGAGGTGCAAAAACGTCGAGGGCGGCCCAAAGCCGCCCTCGACGTTTTTGGGGACTCGTGGACACGCGACAGTTTCTCCGCTCTGGAGGGCCTCCATCAAGCCGGGATCCTCGCGCCACAACCGCAGGAGGTGACTTTGTCTCGGAGCGGGTCAGGCTTTCAGCCTGCCGCCGGGCTTCGGCCCGGCGCGGCCTCAGCGCCGGCTTGGAAAGCCGGCGGCTGGAGTTTCTACATTTCTCACGCGGCGGCGGCGCGAACCAGGGCAGAATCGGTGGTTTGGAAGCCGAACGGGGCCAGCAATGCAGGTTGTTGCGCCATCTCCTTGCGTAGGAGCGTGATCAGATCCAG
>JACQDF010000087.1 GCA_016201205.1 Acidobacteriota bacterium | reverse complement strand
GTGATGTACGAAGAGGCGGTGCGGGTGCCGTATCTGCTGCGCGTGCCGTTCCGCAACCAGAAGCCGATGCGGGTGGCGCAGCCGGTGAGCCACATCGACACGATTCCGACGCTGCTCGAGCTGCTCGGCCGCAAAGATTGCCGCGGCCAGCAAGGCGAAAGCCTGGTGGGCGTCCTGGACGGCCGGCGCAAGCCGGGAGACGTATTCATCGAGTGGAATCAGGAAGGTCAGGACGCGGGCCCCAATGGGCGCACCGTCATCACGCCGGACGGCTGGAAGCTGGTGCTGCATGACACGGATCGATCGATGCTTTTTCAGCGTGGCCATTTTCAACGCGGTGACGATGCGCTCGAATTGCATAATCTCTATCAGCGGCCGGAGCACGCGACGACGGTGAAGCAATTGAGGGCCAGGATCGAAGCGTGGCAGCGGAAAACCAAAGACAGCATGGCGCTGCCGGTGGCCTGAATGAACCGCAGAGACCTGCTCAGGACGGCCGCGTTGTTTCCCTCCGTGATCCGCTCGCGTATGGGGGCCGCTTCAGACCGGCCCAACATTCTGTGGATGCTGGCGGAAGACATCGGCCCGATGCTCGGCTGCTACGGCTATCCGCTGGTGCGCACGCCGAATCTGGACCGGCTGGCCGCGCAAGGGGTCCGCTTCACGCGAGCCTCGACGACAGCGCCCGTGTGTTCCTCGAGCCGCTCGGCGTTTAATGTCGGCCTGTATCAGATCCATACCGGCACTCATCATCACCGCAGCCATCGCAAAGACGGGTATAGGCTGCCCGCCGGAGCGCGGCTGATCACGGATCGGTTGCGCGAGGCGGGCTATTTTACGGCGAACGTGCTTGAATTCGCTCCAGGCGCGGCCGGCTCTGGAAAGACGGATTTCAACTTCCGGGCGCCGAAGCCGTTTGACGGAACGCACTGGAACCAGCGCAAGCCAGGCCAGCCTTTCTACGCGCAGGTGAACTTCCGCGAGCCGCACAAGGGGCCGGCATTCAAAGAAGCGCGCCGGCAAAAGGATCTGGTGGACCCGGCGAAAGTGCCGCTGCCGGCTTACTATCCGGATCATCCGGTGGTGCGCGATGAGATGGCGAATTTTCTCGATGCGATCAACCTGCTCGATGTCAAGGTCGGCTTGCTGCTGGAAGCGCTCGAGCGCGACAAGACTCTGGACAACACGGTCCTCTTCTTCATGGGCGATAACGGCCGCTGCCTGATCCGCGGGAAGCAGTGGTTGTACACCGCCGGTGTGCACGTGCCGATGTTTCTACGCTGGCCGGGTGTGACCAGGCCTGGCACGGTCAGCGACGATCTGGTGCTTTCGCTCGATATGACGGCGACCACGCTGATGGCGGCCGGGATTGCGATTCCGGAGAAGTTTCACGGCCAGCCGCTGACTGGGCCGAAATACAAACCGCGCGAGGCGATTTTCACCGCCCGCGACCGCTGCGACATGACGCTGGACCGCATCCGCTCGGTGCGGAACAAGCGCTACAACTACATACGCAACTTCATGCCGGAGCGGCCGTACACGCAATACAACGAGTACATCGAAACACAGTATCCGACGCTGGGCATCCTGAAGAAGCTCGACGCGGAAGGCAAGTTGAACGCTGTGCAATCGCTGTTTATGGCGCCTCGCAAACCCGAAATCGAGTTCTACGATCTCGAGAAAGACCCGCATGAAGTGAACAACCTGGCGCGGTCGCCAGGGCATCAGAAGCTGGTGGCGGGCTTTGGGCGCAAGCTCGACGCGTGGCTCGAGCGGATGCAGGATCAGGGAGCGGTTCCCGAGAAGCCGGAAGCGCGGGAGGGTGATAGCTTGTAGGTAGGTATGAAGCTGCTCCTGTGTCTGACTCTGGCCTCTACACTCCCGCTAGCCGCCCAACGGGACTTCCTCACGGCGGACGAAGCCGATCAGGTGCGGCTGGCCCAGGAGCCCAATGAGCGGCTGAAGCTGTACGTGAAGTTCGCCAGGCAGCGCATCGCGCTGGTCGAGCAGCTTGTGGCCAAAGAGAAGGCGGGCCGTTCCGCGCTGATCCATGAGACGCTTTCCGATTACATCAAGATCATCGAAGCGATTGACACGGTATCGGATGACGCTCTGAAACGCAAGCTCAACATCGACCAGGGCGTGGTGTCGGTCGCCGAGGCCGAGAAGCAGTTCGGAGCGTCCCTCGAGCGGATCCGGGCTTTGAAGCCGAAGGACATCTCGCGTTTCGAGGACGCGCTGGCGAACGCGATCGAAACCACCGGAGCGAGCATCGAGATTGCGGAAATGGACCTGCGTGAGCGCACGCACGGCGTCGAGGCCAAGCAAGCCAAAGAGAAGAAGGATCTCGAGGCGATGATGCAGCCCAAGGACGTTGAACAGAAGAAGGCGGAGGAGAAGAAGGCTGCTGAATCGGCCGGCAAGAAGAAAGCGCCGACGCTTCGCCGCAAAGGAGAAGCGGCCGAGAAGAGGCCCTGAGAAAACTTAGGGGATATCGCGCTCCTCGATGCCGGTGATGAGAGCGGCGCTGGGCTGGTGGCGGTGCTAGTGTCTCGGCGATTCCCTGCCGACTGGTGTTGTGATAAGGTGATTGAGGATGCGATGGTGAGTACTTAGGCGATTCTTAAGGGCTTACCCTTAACTAACGGTGCCGAAGCACTATGCCGATCAGTAATCGGGAGATCCGCCATGAACCGTCAAGTCAGAAAAAAGCTGGCAGCCGCCGTCGATCGTTGGGCGCGGTCTCACCCAAGCCCGGACAGAGTCGTGATGCGCTTGCTTGGAAAGAAGGCCGCCACTCCAGCCGAGATCGCCGAGGGAGTGCGTCTGGGCACTCCACTGGGAATCTTGTTCCTCGACGTTCTGGAGAACGAAGTCAGAGCCTCGTCTTTGGAGAAGGTATTGGTGGAACTTAAGCATGGCTCGGCGGGAACTAGATCGGCGGCCCACGGGGGATGATTGCAGTTCTATCGCTTTTCTGTGTCCTCAAGACGATGAGAACACCGAGATCGTGTCCGATTGGGCAATGCGGCTTCTTTCACATCCACTGGTCCAGGCCTACAGTCTTCAGCTCCTGAAGAGGGCTGAGGTCTCGCGGATTTCCGCGGAAACCGCTGCGTCATCTGCCATCGTCACTTTCTACTTCGGGCACGGTGAGTGGAACAGGCTGTACAGCATTCGGACTGACCTTCTGGACTTTGAGAATATTAGAGCAGCGGCTGGCAAATTGCTGGTAGCAATTGCGTGCCGATCCGCGAGAGAGTTAGGCCTGTTCGCTACTGCTGAAGCCGGTGTCCTCGCCTACATCGGTTTCTCGCATGACCTGATCCTGCCGGGAGAAGACCATGCTGGTCTTTTCGAGGATGCTGTCCGCGCGGGCATTCTCTCACTGCTCGGAGGCTCCACCGTTCGCGAAGCAACAAGAAGGATCAAGAACAAGTTCACTGAAGCCGCAGTCTACTACGCGACCAGGGGTCGGAATCACCAGGACGCGGTTCTGGCATCAGCCTTCGCCCACTGGAACGCGCGTTACACTCTCTTTCATGGCGACCCTCAGACGCGGCTTGCGAATATCGACACTCCCCAACCCGTCACTTGATGAGGTAACGACTTCCTGCGTCGGCGGAGGCCAAGCCGTTCAGGCCAGGATATCTTTCACGACCACGCCGTGCACATCGGTGAGCCGGAAATCGCGTCCGCCGTAACGGTACGTCAGCTTGGTGTGGTCCAGACCCAGGATGTGCAGAATGGTCGCATGCAGATCGTGCAGGTGGATCTTCCCGGTGATCGCGGCTCCGTTGATGCCATCCGTTGAGCCGTAGCGGGAGCCGCCTTTCACGCCGCCCCCCGCCATCCACATGGTGAAGCCGCGGTTGTTGTGGTTGCGGCCGTCGCCGTTCTGGCCGGCGGTGGTACGGCCGAATTCGCCGCCCCAAACCAGCAGCGTGTCCTTGAGCATGTCGTGCTGTTTGAGGTCGGCGATCAAAGCCGCGACCGGTTGATCGATCTCCTTGGCCGTCTGTGTAACACGCTGGCGCAGGTTGTTGTGGTGATCCCAGTTGCCGTGCGAGATCTCGATGAAGCGCACCCCCGCTTCCGCCAGCCGCCGCGAGAGCAGGCATTGCAGGCCGAAGGGGCGGGTGACGTTGTTGTCGAGCCCGTACATCTTTCTGGTCGCTTCCGTTTCCCCCTTCAGATCCAGAATGCCAGGCACCGTCGATTGCATGCGGAACGCCATCTCGTAGCTCTCGATGATGCCCTCGATCTCGGGATCGGTGGTCGCCTTCTTGAGGTAGTCCTGGTTGAGCGACTGGATGAGGTCAATCTGCTTGCGCTGCGTGTCGCCGGCCAGCTCCGGATTCTTGATGTTGGGCAGCGTGCCGGTGCGCGTCTGGTACGGCGTGCCCTGATACGACGCCGGCAGAAACGCCGAGCCGTAGTTCTGGGCGCCGCCGAGCTGCGGCGGGTTGATGGCAATGAAGCCGGGCAGGTTTTGATTCTCCGTGCCAAGTCCATACACGACCCATGCGCCCATGGACGGCCGCACGAAGTTAAAGCTGCCGGTGTGCATCTGGATGGTCGCCTGCGGGTGCGCCGGCGAATCCGTGAACATCCCGTTCAGCAGGCACAGCTCATCGGCTTGCCGGCCCAGGTGCGGAAAGAGTTCCGAGATCCACAACCCGCTCTTGCCCTGCTGGGTGAACTTGTAGGCTGGGGCCATGAGACCGCTCGAGTCCTTGCCGGCGGCGCTGGCCAGCTCGGGATTGTAGTCAAACGTCTCGTGCTGGCTTGGGCCGCCCTGCATGAACAGGAAGATGACACGCTTGGCCACGGCGGGAAAATGCGGCTCCCTGGGCGACAGCGGGCTCTTGAAGGATGTGGCTGCCTGAGCCGCCAGACTGGCAAAGCCCAAATAACCAACTCCGCATCCCCAGGTTTTCAGAAGCTCTCGACGACTAACGAATTGTGGATCCACAAGCCCCTCCTTCGAGTCTTAACTACGATACCGGAATTCGGCGGTGGCGAACAGGGCCTGGTACAGGCGCGCCCACGCCGTCTTTTCATCGTTGTCCCCGGATTGCGCCGACCGCATGGCGTCCAGGAACGTCATCGAGCGTTCGATCTCGACCTCGGTCGGATCGCGCGAGAGCACTTCGCGGTAGACGCGAACCACCCGCTCGCGGGCCGGACCGTTGTTGTCTTTGAGCAGACGATCGGCGGCCGACTTGGACTGCTCGAGCACAAACGGCGAATTCACCAGGAACAGCGCCTGCGTCGGCACGGTAGTGATTTCGCGCCGCCCCTTGGTTTCACTCGGCTCGGGGAAATCGAACGTCTCGTACACCGCCGGCAGGAAATTTCGCACCACGGGGACGTATACGCTGCGGCAATTCATCTTGACCGCATAATCCTCGGGGATGGTTCCGACGCCGCGGCCGACGTCGAAGCCGCGCTTGTAGCGGAACACCGGCGAGGCTTCCGGCCGTTTCAGATCGAGCCTGCCGGCCACCATCATCATCGAGTCGCGGATGGCCTCCACTTCCAGGCGGCGGCGGTTCATGCGCCAGAACAAGTTGTTGTCCGCGTCGATCCTGGCGTTGCGCGCGTTGTGGGCGGTGCTCATGCGGTAGGCGCGGCTGAGGGTGATCTCGCGGATCATTTTCTTGACGCTCCAGCCCTGCTCCATGAAGCGCACAGCGAGGTAATCGAGCAATTCCGGATGCGTCGGTTTTTCGCCCATGGCGCCGAAATTGTCGACCGTGGGCACGATGCCGCGGCCGAACAAGTGATGCCAGACGCGGTTCATCATGACGCGCGCCGTCAGCGGATTCTCGCGCCGCGCCAGCCAGCGAGCCAGTTGCAGGCGTCCGCTTTCGCTCGAGCCGATTTCGAATTTCTCGCCGGCCCTGCTCACCACTTGCACAAATCCGCGCGGGACCGTCTTGCTCAGATTCTTCACATCGCCGCGGACGTGAATCTCGCAATCGGCCGCTTTGCCTTCCCGGACGCTCATCGCCATGTTGTCCGGAAGCGGGAACCGGTCCATCTCGAGCAGAATCTGCGTTGTGTTCTGGCGGATCTGAGCCTGCGGAAGGCGCTGTTTGTTCTGGCCGGGAAGCAAGCCGTTGCGGGCCTCCTCGAGCTTCTGCGCAAGCGTATCCCACTCCTGGACTTTGCCCGGATCGCTCCAGAAGCCGTGGGCGATTTGGCTGGAAGGCAGGTCCAGCTTGGCCAGCAGGCTGATGTTGAAGTAGCTGACGTTGTCCCGCGGGCGGTGCTGCAATCCGCTCAGCATTTCGGTGCTCCGGAAGATCCCCGCCATGGCGTAGTAGTCGGCGGTGGGAATCGGGTCGAACTTGTGATCATGGCAACGCGCGCAGCCGACGGTGACCGCCATAAAGCTCCGGCTGGCCGCGTTGATCATCTCGTCGACGACATCCATGCGGAAGATGTCCGGGTTGATCTCGATGAGATCATGCGAGCCCAGCGCAAGGAAACCGGCGGCGATGGTTTTCGCATTGCGGTCGGCGGCCGATTCGGCCGGCAGCAGATCGCCCGCGATCTGCTCGGCGACGAACTGGTCATAGGGCTTGTCCTGGTTGAACGCGTCGATGACCCAGTCGCGATAGCGCCAGGACAGCGGCATGGCATAGTTCCGTCCGCGGCCGACGGATTCGGCATAGCGGGCCACGTCCAGCCAGTGCCGGCCCCAGCGCTCGCCGTAGCGTTCACTTGCCAGCAGCCGGTCTACAACGCGGGCATACGCGTCGGGCCGCTTGTCTTTCAGGAAGGCATCGACTTCATCGGGCGCCGGCAGCAGCCCGGTCAGATCGAGAGTCACCCGCCGGATCCAGGTGGCGCGGTCCGCATCGGCCACCGGCGTGAGACCCTTCTTTTCCATGGCGGCCATCAGCAGGCGATCCATCGGCTGTGAGGACCATTTCGCGTTTTTCACTTTCGGCGGAGCGGGCTTGTTGGGCGCTTGGAATGCCCAGTACTTGCGACCCTTCTCGATGTCGATGGTGGATTCTTTCCACTCGACCTTGGCTTCGCGCGGATCAGGCGCGCCCATCGCCACCCATTTCTCGAGATCGGCAACGACGCCGTCGGGCAGTTTGCCCGAGGGCGGCATCTTGCGCCCTTCGTGGCGGACAGCGTGGATCAGAGGGCTTTCCTCCACCTTGCCGGGCATCACGGCCGGACCCGAAGCTCCGCCACGGCGGATGCCGGTGCGCGTGTCGAGCGACATCCCGCCCATGGCCACTTTGGTGTCGCTGGAATGGCAGCCGTAGCAGTTCTTGGCCAGCACCGGCCGGATCTTGGTTTCGAAGAACTCCAGCCCTTCGGCAGTGGGTTTTTCGATAGCCGGGGTTTGAGCCCACAGCGCCCCGCCCCAGACGAATACACTTAATCCCAGGTATGCGATTCGTCGCATGATCCTTTATATATCACTAAACGCAGGCCGTTGCAATCAGAACGACAGCCGCAGCCCGAACCCGCTTGCTAAACGCGCGCGGCTCCGTAACAGCCGCGACCGCTTGCTGACGCGCGCGGCTCAGAAAGGGCTTCCGAGCCGCGACCGTTAGGGAGCGGATGCGCAAGTACTACGACGTTGTGTTTAGAAGCCCAGACGTAAGCCGAAGCGCAACTCACGGGATCGGCCGATTGCATCCGAACTGCCGGATTGCGTGGCGGTGATCCTGCCGAAGGCCGAGCTGTTGGCGTTGCCGTTCGGGTTGGCGAAGTGCGGCGTGTTGCTCAAGTTGAACGACTCCGCCCGGAATTGCAGATTGAACTTCTCTGTAAGCTTGAAGGTGCGGAACAGGCTTAAGTCCGTATTCACCACGCCCGGTCCGCGCATGGTGTTCCGGCCCACATTGCCGAACCGGGCCCCCGTGGGCCGCGCAAATGCGCTGGTGTCGAACCAGGTGCCATCATCACCGACCTTGCCCAGCTTTGCGACCACCGGATTGACCTGGTCCGGCGTCTGCGCGTTGCCGGGCATGAGCAACGAGGCGCCGGAGGCGCTAAGTGTGTACTGCCGTCCCTGGTAGGCACTGAAGATGCCGTTGATCTGCCAGCCGCCCAGCACCGCATTGGACACACCGGTGGTGGCCCACTTCTTGCCGCTGCCGAAGGGGGCTTCATACACATAGCCAAGCTGGAACATATGGGGGATGTTGTTCAACGCCGAGGCGCGGTTGCGATAAAACACGCTCGAAGCGTTCCAACTGAAGGCCGTCCAGTCGCCGTAATTGGCCATATCGATGGCATGCGAGTAGGTGTAAGCGCCTTTGAGGAACAGGCCGCCGGAGACGCGCCGATTGAGGGTGGCTTGAAGTGAGTGATAGTTGCTGTGCGTGCGGCCATTCCACTCCCGGGTTGTGGCGGTGCGCCCGAATCTGGCAAACAGCGGGCGCCCGGCATTCCCCGAACCAGGTATCTGCGACGCATTGATGTCCAGAAACGCAAAACCGTTCACCGAGGCCGTCCCGACGTAGCCGACCGAGGTTACCAGCTCGCCCGGCAGCTTGCGCTCGATGATGAAGTTCCACGACTGGATGTAGCCCCGCGTCATTTGCTGGTTGGCCACCGGGTAGCCCATCTCGTTCGACAACGGCAGCGGTATCCTCCCCTTGCTGATATCCGGGGTAACGATGGGTGGAATCCCGACCCCGTTGCCCAGCGGCCGGTTCGGGACTCCGGCAGCGACGTAGTTGGGATCCGTGTTGACCGGCTGGTAGCCGTTGACGCCGGAGTAAGTGGCAACAATCGTCAGCGGATACCAGCCGCGCAAAGCCTGAGCGCCCCAGGGGTGCGAGTGGTAGGTGATGCCGTAGCCGCTTCGGATGACCGTGGAGTTTGACACCTGATAGGCGAAACCGATGCTGGGTGCAAAGAGCTTCTTACTATAGCCCACTCCGCTGTCTTGGGGGATGTTGCCCCGCCCCCCGACCAGGACCTCGTTGGTTGTGGGGTCATACGATTCGATGCCCAGGCCGGCCGAACGCGTCCGGTTGGGGTACAGCTCCCATCGCAAACCCAGGTTCAGGGTCAGCTTGGACGTGACGCGCCAGCGGTCGCGAACGTAGAGCGCCCACTGGTTCTCCAGGCTGTCCATCTTGATGTTCTGAGGGCTCTTCCCGGAGCTGGTAGGCGTGCCAAGCAGAAAGCCAGCCAAGCCGTTCCAACCGTTCTCAAACGAAGGAGTGCCACCCTGGAATCCGACGCTGGATGCGATTGCCGAAGTGTTCAGCGCTGTCACGGCATTCCCGAAACCGAACGAACCGCGCGGACCGGAGCCCAGCTCCGGCTGCCAGTGGTTCATGAGGTGGTGCATAAAATCGAAGCCAAACCGGATCTCGTGAGCGCCCTTCATCCAGCTTGCATTGGCGTTGAAAGTGTAGGACTGGTCGTTGCGCCACACGGGGTTCCATCCTTCTGTATTGCCGAGGGTTGAATAATCGCCGAAGCTAAAAGCCGGCATGCCGCTTTCCCTCGGGTCGGCGCCGTTGGTCCCCGGAATTCCCAATGTGTCCGATCCGAAATTGGTGCCGAGATCGGGGGACTTCACATACTGGCCAAATCGGGTCCAGCCGAGCGTCCCGTCAATCAGGAACGTGGGCGAAACGGTATAGGTTTGCCCGATGCCGGCGATCTGGACCCGCGTGTGACCGTCGCCGACACCGCCGCCGTCGCACAAGCATCCGCCCCCTGCCGCGCCGAGGCCGAAGTCGCCGTGAACCAGCGCCTCCATGAGGCTGTACTTGACCCAGAGCTGGTTCTTCACGTTTCGGTTCCAATTCACCTTGGCGTCCACGTTGTTGCGGTTAAAACGCTGCGTGGCAAGGTTGAAGAAGTTATTCGTATCCCCGGGCTGGTTGGGGCGAGGAACCAACGCGAGCAGCTTCGTCGTGGCCGCGTTCAGCCGGGAGGCGGGAAGCACGTTGAGACGCCCATTGCTGGAAAACGCCGAGCGGCCCGTGCCATTCTCGATTCCGGTGAAGGGATCGAAGATCATCCCTTGGCGGAGTTGTGTGACGCCACCCTCCGTGGTCGGCACCATAATGGCATTGCCCCTCGAGTCCATGATTGGCGCACCCAGTCTTCTGCTGAAATCTCCCGTCCGGAAATCGTCCGTCGGGACGGAAAAGAGCCCGGAGCGCCCTGCGCGCTCGAAAGTGCCTTCCCAATCCGTGAAAAAGAACAGCTTGCCTTGCTTGATGGGTCCGCCGATGCTGCCTCCGTCGATGTTTCGGACGCTTTTGGGCTTCTTGGCAACGCCCGCGCGATTCTCATCCCACCAAAAGGAGCGCAAGGCGTTAATAGTGTTCATGGCAAAAAGGCTGCCGTGGAACTGGTTGGTTCCGGACTTGGTTGACACGGTGACGGCGGCGCCGCCGGTCATCCCTTGTTCCGCCTCGAAGTTGTTGGTGGAGATGTTGACTTCCTCAACGCTTTCCACTGGAGGGACGTACACCATGTGATGCGGCATGGTGACCAGAATATTGGGAGCGCCGTCCACGCGAGTGTTGTTGTCACCTCGGTCCTGACCGTTGAAGTTGAAAGTGAAATCGCGCATAGGCGTATCAGTGACGGCGTTCTGAAACCGCCCGGGCGTGGCGCCGGGAACCAGGTTCACCAGGCTTTGAAAATTGCGGTAGCCGGAGAGCGGCAAGCTCCCGATGGCCCGCGATTCCAGGTTCACGTTGACATCCGTCTTGTTGGTTTGTAGCAGCGCGGCGGTGGCCTCCACGGTGACGGAATCCGTCACCGTGCCTACCTCCAGGCGAAGGTCGACGCGGTTCACGTTGTTGATGAGAGCGTGGACGCCCCTATGGGTGAGAGGCTTGAATCCGGTTACTGTCACCGAAAGATCGTAAGCGCCCTCCGGCAGGTTTGGAATCGAATAGTAGCCGGCCTCGTCCGTAGGAGCCTGACGGGACAAGCCGGTCGATGTGTTCGTGACCTTGACAACTACCTTCGGGACCACGGCGTTTGCCGGGTCTGTCACAGTCCCGACGATCGAACCGTAGAGGACCTGGGCTGAAGCGACAAGTGCTTCATAGCCCATGAATATCAGGCTGGTGATCAAACAGGACAGAATGACCCCCGCCCGAGCAGCCGTATCTGCACGTTTCACCACACACCTCCATTCGGGCACTGCCCCGATTTGTCGTGTCAAGAGTAGAGTTAACAGTAATGCTCCTGGAAGTCAAGACCACAGCCTGGCCATGCCTGGCCATGGAAGCGCGCAACGAAAAAGACGCGGGCGGCCTATCGCCGGACCAAGGAAAGTTGGCGAGCCAGTAGTCCTTCGAGCCAGTGACGCTGTTCCTCTGTTTCCGGAACGGGAAGGCCTCGGGCGACACTCACCGTCTCCAGAGCCGCGTGTGGTTCAAGACCCGCGGCGGCCAGTGCTCCAGCAGCAATCAAGGCCGAGCGACCGATTCCCTGACGACAGTGAACGGCCACATTCCTGCCAGCTTCCAACTCCGCACGTATGTCTCCGAGTAACGCAACCGTCGTCTCCAACGATGCTGGAACGCTTCTGTCGGTGACGGGAAACGAGACAAAGCGAATACTTTGCAGACCGGCCAATCGATGTTCGTCAGACAGGTCTAATTGCTCTTCCTCATCCTTCGACAACAGCGAAACGACGACCTCAATGCCGGCGCTGCGCCATCCCTGGACTTCGTCTTCCAGCCAATCGCCGCCTCGCGGCCTGGCGGAGATCGCTAACCGGCCTCGCCATGGCCCGGGAATCCAGTACAGTTCCGGAATCATCGGTCCCGCGCTCCCTGAACGGCTGTCCAACAACGATATACTAGCGGCATCTCACCACCAAGGGAGAGCCCCTATGAGGTTCGCAGCTTTTCTCCTCGCCGTTGTGCCCCTGATGGCACAATCCACAGGAACGATCGTGGGAGCCGTGCATGACGCCTCAGGGGCCGTCATTCCGGGCGCTGAAGTGCGCGCCCTCAATGAACTCACCGGTCTGGAATGGACGGCAACCACGGAGGACGCAGGCCGTTTCTCCTTCCCGCGCCTGCCGGTGGGCAACTACAAAGTCCGCGTCAGCAAGGAGGGATTCCGCCGCTTCCTCTCCGAATCCTTCCGCCTGGACGCCGATCAGAACCGGCAGGTGACCGTCACACTCGACGTCGGCAGCACCACCGAAAGCCTCACCGTCACCGGCGCGGTCGCCCAAGTCGACACCGTCAGCGCCACACTGCGCGAGGTCGTCGACCAGAAGCGCATCGCCGAGCTGCCGCTCAACGGGCGCAATCCGGTGCAGCTTCTCCTCCTGGTCCCCGGCGTTGTCACCGGACCCGCCTCGGGCAGCCTCAGCAAGAATCCCGGCATCGCCGTCAACGGAGCACGCGCCACTTCCACCAACTATCTGCTCGACGGCGGCGACAACAATGACCCGCAGGAAGGCGTAGCCGCCGTGCAGCCCAACCCCGACGCGCTCGAGGAGTTCAGCGTGCTCACCAACAATTTCAGCGCGGAATACGGCCGCAGCTCGGGCGGCGTAGTGAACGCCGTCACCAGGTCCGGCACGAACCAGTTTCACGGATCGGCCTTCGAGTTCCTGCGCAATGACATCCTCGACGCCCGCGCTTTCTTCGGCCTGTCCAAGAGCAAGCTGCGGCGCAATCAATACGGCGGCAGCTTCGGCGGGCCCATCGTTCACAACAAAGCCTTCTTTTTCGGCTCCTACGAAGGAATGCGCCAGCGCCGCGGCGGCACTGTCTCAAACCTGTTCGTGCCCACCGCCGCCGAGCGCGGTGGCGACTTCTCGGCGTCTTCGCAGATCCCACGCGATCCGCAGACCAACCAGCCTTTTCCGGGCAATCGCATCCCTTCGGCCCGCTTCGATCCGGCCGCGATCAAGTACATGGAGCTGCTCGCGGTGCCTCCGCCCAACGCGGCTGGCGGCCGCCATATCTTTAACCGGCCGGAGACTGCCGACACCGGCCAGATCCTCGGCCGCGTGGATTACACCCTCACCGCCAGCCAGCGCCTCAGCGGTCGCGCTTTCAAGACCACGAGCGAAGAGCTGAACGGCGCGGGCCTGCCCATTCTGCGTTCTGAAGTGGCCTTCGACACCTGGAACGTCGGCGGCCAGCACACCTGGACCATCACTCCCTCGCTTCTCGCCGTGGGCCAGTTCACCTGGAACCAGTCGCAGATCGATCGCGGGCCGCTCCCCATCGGCTCGGGCGGCGGCGTTTCCTATCAGGACATGGGCATCAAGGTGAATCGTGGAGGGCTCGACGCTCTCGGCAAGGAGCTTGTGCCCCACTATCGCGGCGGTGTGAACGGCTACTGGGACCTCGGCCAGGATAATCTCGTGTTGATCGACCGCACCACGAAACAGGCCGGCTACTCCGTCCACTACACCCGCACTGGCCACATGATCAACTTCGGCGGCGAATACCGCTGGAGCAAGAGCGACCGCATCACCGCCAACGGCATCGATCCGCAATTCACATTCAGTGGCCAGTTCTCCGGCAGCTCGCTGGCCGATTTCCTGCTCGGGCTGCCCGTCCGCTTCACCCAGGGCTCGGTGCGCATCAATCGCATCCGCGCCCAGACCTTCACACTTTTCTTCCAGGACGATTGGAAGGTGCATCGCCATTTGAGTCTCTCGTTCGGACTGCGTTACGAGCCGTTCTTTCCCTTCTATTCGGCCGACGATGAGCTGACGCTGTTTCGCGCCGGGCAGCAATCGCAGGTCTATCCGAAAGCTCCGGCCGGCCTGGTCTACGCCGGCGATGCCGGCATCCCGCGCGGCGGCACGCCGAAGGACAGCAACAATCTCGCTCCCCGCCTGGGGTTCTCCTGGAGCCCCTTTGGCAGCACGAAAACAAGCATCCGCGGAGCTTACGGCATCTTCTACGACACCCCGCGCTTCCACGAGGTCAGCCACTTCGTCAACTCGCCGCCCTACTCCCTCCAGATCACCGTCAATCAGCCGCGCAGCCTCTCCGATCCCTACTCCGGCCGTGTCAATCCGTTTCCTTACAAGACGCCCGCGACGCCGCCGGAGAAAGCCGCCTACACCTTCCTGCTCCCGGTGACCGTGGGTCTGTCGATGGATCCGGACATCGTCGCTCCCTACAACCACCAGTGGAACTTCAACGTGCAGCGCGAAGTGGCCAAGGACTATCTGTTCACCGCCTCCTACGTCGGCACCAATGGCACGCGCCTGCCGATCCGCAACGAGCTCAACCCGGCGCTGTTCCGCCCCGGCGCCACGCTCGCCAACATCGATGCGCGGCGCATCTACACTCCCAGCTTCGCCAGCATCGTCAGCTATCAGAACGTCATCAACTCGACCTATCACGCCTGGCAGCTTTCGCTGAACAAGCGCTTCAGCAACGGCTTCACGGTGCTTGCCGGCTACACCTGGAGCAAGGCGCTCGATGGCGCTTCCCTCGAAGTGGACGCCTTTAACGGGCAGGACCCGTTGAACCTTCGCGCCGACAAAGGACTCGCCGACTTCGACATCCGCCATCGCCTGGTCACTTCCTTCCTGTGGGAGCTTCCCAGCCCGAAGAGCGGCGTCGCCAGGTGGGTTCTGGGCGGGTGGCAGTCCAACGGCATCTTCACCATTTCCGCCGGATCCCCGTTCACCGTCGTCAGCGGCCAGGACCGCGCCCTGAGCGGGGCAGGCACGCAACGGCCCGACCTCATCGGCAATCCCCATCTGGACACCGGTCGATCGCGCGAAGAGCTGATCAACAAATATTTCGAGTCCAAAGCCTACACGCTGCCCGCTCTCGGCGCCTACGGCAATTCAGGCCGCAATACGCTCATCGGGCCGGGGCGCTGGAACCTCGACTTCGCTTTGTTCAAAGCCTTCCACGCTCGCGAGCGCTGGGCTCTGCAATACCGCTGGGAGATGTTCAACGCGTTCAACCACGCTAATCTCGGGGGGCCGCGCGCCAACATCTCGGCGGCCGGCGCCGGCTCGATTAACACCACATCCGAGCCGCGCATCATGCAGATGGGGCTGCGACTGACGTTCTGAAACCGGGGACACGGTAGGGACACCTCCGCTTGCTCACGCGCGCGGCTCAGAAAGGGCTTCCGAGCCGCGACCGTTAAGGAGCGGTTGGTTAGTTTAGCGATAGGTCACCCACTCCGCTGGCAGATGCGAAACGCCGTTGAAGCTGTCCAGCGTGATGCGTTCCTTGCTGAACAGGAATTCTGTTGCCGAGCAGTTCTTCACGCGCCAGTTGAGCTCGATCGCCATGCGCGGCGGCGCCTGCACTACCGTCTGCACCACGGTGGCAATCGGACCGCCGCTGGTCACCACCAGGACATTGCGCCCCTCGCCTTCGGCGGCAATCAGCGCATGCAAGGCGTCGCGGACCCGCTGCTGGAACGCCGCCCAGCTTTCCACTTCCGGGTGATTCAGCTCTCCGGCCGCCCATTGCCCGATCAACTGCTCGAACATGCGCTGGAAATAGCGGTTCGCCTCGGTGGTCTGGCGGTGCCGGCGGGAAAGTTCCACGGCCATGGCAAAGCCGGCATCGCGTTCCGCGAGCAGCGGCCCGAGCTTTGTCATAACGCCGCCGGCGTCGTATTCGTTCCAGCGTGCGTCCTCGGAGAACTCGAGGCCCATCAGCTCTGCCGTCCGCCGCTGCCGCTCGAGCGTTCCGCAGTACACCTCGTCAAAGCGTGTCCCGCGCTCGCCAAACCATTGGCCCAATCGTTGCGCCTGCTCGAGGCCGCGCGCCGACAGCCGGTCGGAGTGCTCCTCGAAGGCGCGCGCCTGCCCGTGGCGGATCAGAACCAGGCGGCTCATGATCCGTGCTTGTTCAGCTCGTACCTGGCGATGCTCTCCAGATGCACTTCATCGGGTCCATCCGCCAGGCGCAAGGTGCGAGAGTTGGCCCAGGCGGCGGCAAGGAAGAAATCCTGGCACACGCCGCCGCCGCCATGCGCCTGAATGGCGCGGTCGAGGACGCGCAACGCGACGTTGGGCGCCAGCACTTTGATGGCGGCGATCTCCGTCCTGGCCGCTTTGTTCCCCACCGTGTCCATCATATAGGCTGCCTTGAGAACCAGCAGGCGGGCCTGCTCGATCTCGATGCGCGATTGGGCGATGTCCGCCCGGATCGTGCCCATCTCGGCGAGCTTGCGGCCGAAGGCAACGCGCTGCTGCGCGCGCCGGCACATGGCCTCCAGCGCGCGCTCAGCCACGCCGATCAGACGCATGCAGTGGTGAATGCGTCCGGGGCCGAGGCGTCCCTGGGCGATCTCGAATCCGCGTCCTTCGCCCAATAACAGATTGGACGCCGGCACCCGCACGTTCTCGAAAATGATTTCGCCGTGGCCGTGCGGCGAATGGTGGTAGCCGAACACGGTCAGCATCCGCTGCACCTTCACACCGGGCAGATCCAGCGGAACCAGGATCATCGACTGCTGCCTGTGCTTGGGCGCGGCCGGATCCGTCTTGCCCATGAAGATGCTGATCTTGCAGCGAGGATCTCCGGCGCCCGAGCTCCACCATTTCCGCCCGTTGATGACATACTCGTGGCCATCACGGCGGATGCTGGCTTCGATGTTGGTGGCATCCGAAGAAGCCACCGCCGGCTCGGTCATGCAGAAACAGGAGCGCAACTCGCCGTCGAGCAGCGGCGCCAGCCATTTCGCTTTCTGCTCCGGAGTGCCGTAGCGCACCAGAACTTCCATGTTCCCGGTGTCCGGCGCCGAGCAGTTGAACACTTCGGGAGCGAAGCTGACCCGGCCCATGATCTCGCACAGCGGCGCGTACTCGAGGTTGGTCAGCCCACCGCCGTATTCGCTTTCCGGCAGGAACAGATTCCACAATCCCTGTGCGCGCGCCTTCGGCTTCAATTCCTCAATCACCGGAAGGACGCCCCACGTGTATTTGCCGACCTCCTCGTGGAAGCGCTGCTCATTGGGATAGATGAATTCCCCCATGAATGCCATCAGCTTCCCGCGAAGCTCCTGGACTTTAGGTGAGTAATCGAAATGCATGATCGCTTCGGCCTCCTTCACCGAAGGGTCCGCAACCCGGGATCCTCCAGGTGCGGAACATTGTTAAAGCTGAACAGGGTCAACTCCCCCTGTTTCAAACGAAAACTCGTGAAGCTGGCATTGTAGAGCACGCCCGCCAGCCGCATGACGTAGCGGCTCTCGAGATTCAGCGCCAATCCCATCCAGACCGCGATCGGAGTGGCCGATGTCGAGACTGCGATGGCCTCTCCCGGGCCATACTGGCGCAGCCTGTCCATCGCGCCGGCGACGCGCTGCCGGAATTCATTCCACGATTCGCCGTCATGGCGGTACCGCCCTTCCACCCATGCTCGCACGACCGCGACATCACTGGCCGTCCAGCGCCGGTGCACGGCGGATTCCGCGTTGGCCGCCTCCTGCTCGAGCATCTCGAATTCGCTTCTGAACCGACGGTCCTCGGCCGCGAGCTGGGGAGCGATTCCGGCGTACACCGCGCTCAAGTCGAATTCGTTCCAATGAGGATCGGCGATCGCATCCGGCATTTCTCCCCCCGCTTGACGGCAGGCTTCCGACACCTGCCGCGCTGACTCCATCTGCCGTGTCAACTGGCCGGTGATCAACGCCTGGAACCTCACCTGCCGCCGCGCCCAGTAGCCGCCGAGCAGAGCGATTTGCGCGCGGCCTTTCTCCGATAACGTGTCATAGTTGTCCCGCAATCCGGCTTGCCCGTGCCGGAACAAGTACAGCGAGCTCAAGCCGCGGCCTCCGCGCGCTTACAGGCCGCCGTCACCAGCGAGCGGACACGCCGGTCAAAGGTCGCAAACCGCGCGTCCCTGGTCTGGCCGCGGAACCAGCGCACATAGATCTGCTGGACGATGACAGCCAGCTTGAAGATGCCGAGAATCTCGTGATAGCGGAGAGCGGCCAGTTGGCGGCCCGTTCGCGCGATATACTGCTCGATCCATTGCTCCCGCGTGAGCCAGCCGGGCCCCTTGGTAAGACACGGCACCGGCCCCTCGCGCACCTGCTCGTCCGGGGGATCCCAGTAGCAGAGCGTAAGGCCCAGATCCACCAGCGGGTCGCCGACGGTGGCCATCTCCCAATCGAGGACAGCTTGCACTTTGCCCGGATCGTCGCTCGACAGCATCAGGTTGTCGAGCTTGAAGTCGTTGTGTACCAGCGTGGGCGGGCCGTCCGGCGGCAGATGCCGGTGGAGATACTCGATGACGCGGTCCATTTGGGGCAGCTC
The DNA here is from genome assembly GCA_016201205.1 of Acidobacteriota bacterium. Lineage (GTDB taxonomy): Bacteria > Acidobacteriota > Terriglobia > Bryobacterales > Bryobacteraceae > CADEFT01. The sequence goes on along the minus strand of JACQDF010000087.1, from coordinate 24,172 downwards.
CTCGGTCTTGGCTCGATGCCATCGCTCGGTCCAGCCGCGCACCTGCCTTTCGACGAAGCCTTCGGGCTTTCCCAGAGACGCCAGGTCGTGTTTCACGATGTCGACCGAATGGAGTTGGATGAGGCAATCGAGAAACGCCTGGCTCAGCCGCCGCGGAAGGTCGGGAATCGAGTTCCATTGCACGGGGATTTCCGAGCGCAGCACGACGCCGCGCCGCCGCTCCATCAAGTAGAAGACAGCGCCGAGGATGGTGGTGTCTTCGCAGAGCAGAAACGGCTTCGGCGCGGGAGGAAAATGCGGATGCACGGCGCGCAGGATGCCAAACTCGCGGGCCATGTCGTGCGCTTTGGGGGCGACCGGTCCGAGAGGCGCGCGCCGCAGCACATACTCGCGTCCTCCAGCCGTGATCAGGTACGTCAGGTTCGAGTGGCCGCCTGGGAACTGCTCGATGGCGATCCCGCCGGCAGTCCCGCCGACTTTGTCGCTGAGATACTCCTCCAGGCGCGCCCGGTCCAGCTCTTCGCCTTGCCGGACGGGAGCAGTGTCCTTCTCTTCCACGTTGTACACGGCTTAAAGCGTGACGATACCAGAAACAGCCGCGGCGCCGCCACGCCGGACGATGTGGCAGGTAGACTTTTCCCTCCAAATGTCCGATACATTATGAGAAGGAGCTTCTTTGCACTACGCCCGATCTCCGCTTGCGCTGCCGGTTCCTCCGCGGCCAGTCCCGCCGGCGCCGGTTGCATTAGAAGAGTCTCCGCGCCACCGGGGCCGGGGATGGTTGCTGCTGGCGATGTTGCTGGCGGGAGCGAGCCTGGCGGCCTGGCTGGCGTGGAAGCACACGGGCCGCGCGCCGGTTCCCCAGGCGCCGGTGAGGACCGCCCGGGCGCGCTTCGGAACCCTCGACCGCACGCTCCGCGCCGCCGGCATCACAGCGGCATCGCGTTCTTCCTATCTGGTGGCGCCGAAGCTGCGCGGTACGCGTTCCCACCGGGAGCCTGGCGAGATGAGCCTCACCTTGCAGCACTTGGCGCCATCGGGCGCGCCCCTCAAAAAAGGGAAAGTAGTGGCGGAATTTGACCGCCAGTTCATGCTGTTGCGGGTCGATGATTACCGCTCCGCGGTCATCCAGAATGAAGCCCTTCTGCTGCGGCTGCGCTCCAGCCTGGATTTGCGCCGTGTCCAGCACCAGCAGCAGGTGCGCCGCGCCAGCGGCGTCATGGAAAAGGCCGCGCTCGACCTGAAAACAGCGCCCGTCCGCTCCGCCATCCAGGTCGAGCGATATAAGATGAATCTGGAAGAAGCCCAGGCGCGGTATCAGCAGATTCTCAAGCAGATTCCCCTGGTGGACGCCTCCGAAGACGCCATCCTGCGGCGCTACGAGATCGAGCTTCTACAGTCGCAGATGGAAATGCGGAAAGCGGAAAACAATGCGCAGGAGATGGTGCAGCGCGCGCCCTTCGACGGCGTCCTCGTGCTGCGCCGCGTCCTGCACGGCACTGAGTACACCGAGCTCCGGGAGGGCGACGTGTTAGGCTCCGGCCAGCCGTTCGGCGAAATCGTCGATCCGTCGTCGATCGTCGTCGACGCGATCTTGAACCAGGCCGACGTCGAGCAGGTGAGGTACGGCTTTCGGGCGCGAGTGCATTTCGACGCTTATCCTGAGATCGAGTTGCCGGCGCGCGTGGTCTCGATTTCCGCCGTGATGCGGGCCGCCGGCCAGCGGCCGCTCCATGTGCGCCAGATGCCCATCCGGCTGGAGCTCGAGGAATCGGATCAGCGGCTGGCGCCGAATCTTTCGGCCAACGCGGACATCATCCTTGAATCAGAGGATGACGTTGTGATCATGCCTCGGGAGTGCGTCTTCCGCGGCCTGGACCAGAAGCCGTTCGCGCTCGTCCAGACGGATTCCGGATGGGAGCGCCGCAAACTCGAGCTGGGTTTGGCGAATGACATCGAAGTGGCGGTCGAGTCGGGGGTGAAGGAGGGGGATCTGGTGGCGGCGGATCCAGTTCAGAGCGCTTCAGCAAGTTCACCCAAGTCGTCGATCCAGTAGTCCGGGCGGTAGCGGGCCATTTCTGCCGCATCCCCGTACCCATAGCGGACCGCACAGAGTCGCACGCCGGCCGCCCGGCCCGCGGCCATGTCCGCGGCCGAATCCCCCACCAGCAGGCAGTCTCCGGCATCCACGCCGAACACTTCCAGCGACTTGAGGATGACATCCGGCGCCGGCTTGGCGGGGAAGCCATCGGTGCCTTGGACGTGATCGAAATACGGCAGCAGGCCAAACATCTCAAGAACCGTGCGCACGGTCTCGGTGCTCTTGGTGGTGGCGGTCGATTTGCGCCCGTCCAGACGCTCGAGCCCCCGAGCCACGCCGGGATAAACTCGAGTCGAGCGATGCTGTCGCGCCGGATAGATGCGCCGGTAGGTGGCCAGCAGCTCGTCTTTGCGCTCCTGAGTGCAGCCGGGAATCAGGTCCTCGAACAGATCGTAAAGATGACGGCCGATGTAGCGGCGCAGGCAGGCGTCGTCCACGGCTCTGGCTTCGGTCCCGTCGAGGGTCTCGCGCACCGCACCGCAGATATCCGGCGCCGAATCCACCAGCGTGCCGTCGACGTCAAACAGGTACAGTGCGAAGCGGGGAATCACGCGGGCTGCGGCCGCTCCCCTTCCATCAGGCCAGGGACGCGCAAGCCCCCTTCCGGACGCACGACTTGCTGCGGCTTGTCTTCGCCTCGAGGGGCGGCGCCCTGGGCCGGCAGCGGCTCGCCTTCAATGAGCATCTTGACTTCCTGCCCATCGAGCACTTCGCGCTCCAACAGCGCTGCGGCGATGCGCACCAGCGCGGCCGAATTCTCGGTGATAATGCGTTTGGCCTCTTCAAAGCCGCCGATCACCAGCTTCCGGACCTGCTCGTCGATCCGGATGGCGGTTTCTTCGCTGTAATCGCGATGCTGGGCGATCTCGCGGCCAAGGAAGATCTGCTCCTCCTTCTTGCCAAAGCTCAGCGGGCCCAGCTCGCTCATGCCCCACTCGCAGACCATCTTGCGCGCCAGGTCGGTGGCCCGCTCGATGTCGTTGCCGGCGCCGGTGGTGACGTGGTCCAGGAACATTTCCTCGGCGATCCGGCCGGCCATCAGGATGGAAAGCTGCGCCCGCAGGTACTCCTCTTTGTACGAGTGCTTGTCGTCCGTGGGCAACTGCATGGTGATGCCCAAGGCCATCCCGCGGGGGATAATCGAGACTTTGTGCACCGGGTCGGCGTGCTTGATCAACGCCGCCACCAGCGCGTGGCCGGCCTCATGATAAGCGGTATTTTTCTTCTCTTCATCGCTCAGCATCAGCGAGCGCCGCTCGACGCCCATCAGCACTTTGTCCTTGGCCAGCTCGAAATCGACCATGGCCACGACTTTGCGGTTCTGCCGGGCGGCAACCAGCGCCGCTTCGTTGACCAGATTCGCCAGGTCCGCGCCGGCGAAGCCAGGCGTTCCGCGCGCCAGAACGGAGAGGTCCACGTCATCGGCGAGCGGCGTTTTCTTGGTGTGCACACGCAGAATCTGCTCGCGCCCTTTCACGTCCGGCCGCCCCACCACCACCCGGCGGTCAAACCGGCCCGGCCGCAGCAGCGCCGGATCCAGCACGTCCGGGCGGTTGGTGGCCGCCACCAGGATCACGCCTTCATTCGATTCGAAGCCGTCCATCTCGACCAGCAGTTGGTTCAGCGTCTGCTCGCGCTCGTCATGGCCGCCGCCTAAACCCGCCCCGCGATGGCGGCCGACGGCGTCGATTTCATCGATGAAAATGATGCAAGGGGCGTTCTTCTTGCCCTGCTCGAACAGGTCCCGCACGCGGCTGGCGCCGACACCGACGAACATCTCGACGAAATCCGAGCCGGAAATCGAGAAGAACGGAACACTTGCTTCGCCGGCGATGGCGCGCGCCAGCAGCGTCTTGCCGGTTCCAGGCGGCCCGATCAGCAACACGCCTTTGGGGATACGGCCGCCCAGCTTCTGGAACTTCTGCGGCTCGCGCAGGAATTCGATAATCTCCTGCAGCTCTTCTTTGGCTTCCTCGACGCCGGCCACGTCTTTGAAGGTGACTTTCTTCTGCTGCGAGGAGTGCAGCCGTGCGCGGCTCTTGCCGAAACTCAGCGCCTTGTTGCCTCCGCTCTGCATCTGCCGCATCATGAACACCCAAAACGCCAGCAGCAGCACAAAAGGAACCGCGTTGATGAGAATCGAAACCCAGTTGCTCGTGCTCGCTTCCTTGATGTCGATGCCCACGTTCTTCTCGCGCAACAGCTTGTAGATGTCGGGGTAGTTCATCGGAATCGTGGTGTGCAATCCTGTTTCGTCATTGAAGGATCCGCGCACCTCGTTGCCGGCGATGGTGACGCTCTTTACCTTGCCGTTTTCCACCTGGTAGAGGAACTGGGAGAACGTAAGCTGGTGCTCAGGGCGTCCTTTTCCGTGCCGTACCACGGTCCACAGCAGGACGGCCACGCAGATCAGCACGACCCAGAAAATAGCGGTCTTAACGTTGGAATTCATGATTCTCCCTGGTGTGCAAGTCCCTGAAGGCGCACCTGTTCTTAAAGACGTTAGAGCCGTGCAAGTTGATTCCCTTTGCTCAACTGTTTTCGCACATTTCCCGGACCAGCAGAAAGCGGCTTGTGGTGCGTGTGGGCAGAAGATCGGCTGAAACGCCGAACTGGCGCGTCCATAGAATTCCCTGGCTGCCTTCTATAATCGGCCAAAAGCGCCGTTCCCATAGGGGAACTCTGGCTAACTGGAACATTTGTTTGAGCTTCTCTGCACGCTCCGCGCCGGCCGGCCGGTACGAGTCGCCCGGAAGCCAGTAGCGGAGCGTCAACGGCTCCGCGGCCCGATCCCAAGCCAGCACTGCCCACTTTGACTTCGTAGCCTCAACTTCATTATAGCCGCTTTCATCGCACAAGCCGCCGGCCTCGGTTGCCTCCTGGATACCGGTTTCGATGACCACCCTCCCCCCCTCGATGCGGGTGGTTCCGGGCACCACCAGCGGCTCGCTTACCAGCCGGTTTCCCGCTGCCAGACCCAAGCGGGACAAACGGATCCAGTCAAAGGAACGGAATACGTCCACGCCCGGAATCTGCACCCTGCCATCTCCTTGCGCTCGCGCCGCCAGGCCCAGCACCAGCTCGACATGCTGGAATTCGATTTTTCTTAAGTCGCCCCTGATCTCTTCGATGGCGCGGCGAATCAGCCGGCGCGCCACCGAGCGATCCAGTGCACTCAGCTCTCCGGCGTGCAATACCAACGCAGCACGCTTGTGTTGAAAAAGGCGCCCAGCCAGCTCGTCGATCTTGCCGCGCCAGTATGCTTCTTCCTCCCGCGCAATCTCGGATGTTTGCGTGAGCTGCTCCATCACTGACGGGTTATACTCCCGCTCGAGCAGAGGCAGCAGCTCGAGGCGAATCCGGTTGCGGGTGAAGGCGAGGCTGCGATTGGTGGGGTCGTCGCACCATCGGATACCGCGTTCCCGAAGCCACGCCTCTGCTTCCGCCCGCGTCACCGCAAGAAGCGGCCGCACCAGGCCATCTGCGGTGACTGGCAGAATGCCCGCCAGCCCTGCCGTACCGGCGCCGCGCAGGAAGCGAAACAGCACTGTCTCGGCTTGATCCGACTTGGTGTGGCCCGTTGCGACTTTGCCGGCAAGCCCATCGGCCACCAGGCGACGGAAAAACCGGAGGCGTGCCTCGCGCGCCTGCTGCTCGAGATTCCCCGGCAGTGTCAGATCGGCTCGCTCGAGGAAGAACGCCAGGCCGTGTTGTGCCGCCAGGTGACGGACAAACTCGGCGTCAGCGGCCGACTCCGCGCGCAACTGGTGATCCAAGTGCGCGACGCTGAGCTCCAGATTCCAGCGGGATCGCAATTCCAGCAGCACGTGCAGCAGGCACACGGAATCCGCTCCGCCGCTGACCGCTACGGCGATGCGGTCCCCGGCGGCGAACATCTGGTGACGGGATGCGAGGGCGACGACTTTCTCGAGCAACCATACTATTTGTAACTCACGATGCACGCGCTGAGGAGGTCCGGAAAGGGTCAAAGGAGGAAGGGTCTTGACTTTCCCTTTTTCTTCGCCAACAATAGACCCATGGCACTCACGCGCAGGCAGAAGGAAGTACTCGACTTCATCGCCGGATTCGTCGAGCAGCACGGCTACTGCCCCAGCTATGAAGAAATCGCGAACGGCTTGAAGCTGGCCTCGCTGGCGACCGTGCACAAGCACATCCAGACGCTGGAGACCAAGCAGTATCTGCGCCGCGGATTCAACCAAAGCCGGTCTCTCGAGCTTTCCACGAACTACCTCCGGGAATGGCGCAAACAGCAACCGGGCGGTGCGCCGCGGCTGGAGATTGCCATCCAGGGCCGGATTGCCGCGGGCTCTCCCGTGGAAGCCTACCCCGGCGATGAAACGCTGAGCTTCACGGATCTGCTCACCGATCGGGATCTGTATGCTTTACAGGTGCGAGGCGACTCGATGGTTGAAGATCATATCTGCGATGGCGACTTTGTGCTCATCGAGCAGACCGCGGACGTGCGCGATGGCGACATCGTGGTGGCGATGGTGAAGGGCTCGGAGACAACGTTGAAACGCTTCTACCGCGAGCCGGACGGCAGAGCGCGGCTCCAGCCGGCCAATGCCGGCATGCAGCCGATCTTTGTTGCGATGGCGGATCTGGAGATCCAGGGGAGGCTGCTTGCGGTGCTGCGAAAATACCGGTAGTGAAGCTAGCGGTTGCAGCCCTGGCACGCCAGCACTTCCTGCTCGGCGCGCAGCCAGTCATCCATGTCAGAACCGTTCTGGAATCCGCGCTGCTCCCAGTAGCGGTATGCCAGGCGCTCGATTTCCTCACGGGTTTGGACAAAAGAATCTTTTGCGACAGCGTTGGCCAGCGCGCGCACGCTCCGGGATGTTCCTTCGAGGGCGCCGGCCGTCGAAGCCGTTTTTCGGCTGCGTGCGGTTGCGGTCTTGGGACGCGAGACTGGCGTCTTCCCCGATTCTGTATCGCGTTTCTTAGGCATTGCTTTCAAGAACTCACTCCGAAAAGTTTAATTATCCTGATTGTACCACGGCAGCGAAACATTTCTCATGTGGTCTGTTTTGCCTGGGAGGCGTAGACCTCCCGGGTGTGCTGCCACAATTGTGATATCAAAGAGAAATGCTCCAAGTCTCACGATCCAGCCCTGTGCATGACGTCGTGGTCATCGGCTCCGGGGCGGGCGGCGGCACCGTTGTGCAGGCGCTCACCCAGATGGGCGTCAAGGTGACTCTGCTCGAGGCGGGCCGGATGCTGAATCCGGCCGTGGACTTCAAGGAGCACGTGTGGCCCTGGCAGGTCGGCCATCGAGGCGCGGGGGACGATGCCGGGCATTACTTCGGGCGCAAGGACTGGGGGTATTGGGCCGCGCCCAATTGCATGTGGGAGATCGAAGGGGAGCCCTACACAGTGGCCGGGGGCAGCCAGTTCCAGTGGCACCGCTCCCGAATTCTGGGAGGCCGCACCAATCATTACGGGCGCATTTCGCTGCGCTTCGCCGATTACGACTTCAAGCCCTATTCCACCGACGGGCTGGGGACGGACTGGCCGGTCAGCTACGACGAGATCGCTCCCTATTACGACAAGGCGGAGCGGTTCATCGGCATCTGCGGTTCGAAAGAAGGAATCCGCAGCGCTCCGGACGGGCAGTTTCTGCCGCCGCCGGCGCCTCGAGTGCACGAAGTTCTGGTCCAGAGAGCTGCCAGGAAGCTGGGCATCCCGTGCATTCCCGCGCGCATGGCGATTCTGACCAGGCCGTTGAACGGGCGTCCTGCCTGCCACTACTGCGGCCAGTGCGGGCGCGGCTGCGTGACAGCGTCGAACTACTCTTCGAGCCAGGTGCAGATTCTGCCGGCGTTGAAGACGGGCAAGCTCGAGATCATCTCCAACGCCTTTGCCCGCGAGCTGATTACGGATGCCGGCGGCAAAGTCATCGCCGTTTCCTATGTGGATACGAGAACGCGAGAGGAGAGGCAGATCCGCTGCCGGATTGTGGTGGTCGCGGCCAGCGCCTGCGAATCGGCGCGTCTGCTGCTGAATTCCAAATCGGCGCGGCATCCCAACGGGTTGGCAAACTCGTCCGGCGTGGTGGGCCGGTATCTGACCGACACGGTCGGTTACGGAATCTCCGGCTACATTCCGGCGCTGGAGGGCATGCCCAGGCACAACACGGACGGCTACAGCGGCGGGCACATCTATTTTCCATGGTGGGGCCTCGATTGGAAGAACAAGGAGTTTCCACGCGGCTATCACGTCGAGATCGGCGGCGGATTTGGCATGCCGCAGGTTGGCAGCTTCACCGGCATCACGCGCCGCAACGAAGGTTACGGGGAGTCATTGAAGCAGCGGATCATGAAGGAGTACGGCTGCATGGTCGGGTTTTCCGGGCGCGGCGAGATGATTCCCAACGAACATTCCTACTGCGAGATCGATCGCAATGTGGTGGACCGCTTCGGCGTTCCGGTTCTGCGATTCCATTTTCGCTGGAGCGAGCATGAGCTCAGCCAGGCGCGGCACATGCACCGCGCCTTCGTCGAGGTCATCGAGACGATGGGCGGCCGGGTAATGGGATTGCGCAATCCGGAGCGCGAGGAAGACGGCATCTCGATTCCCGGCAGCATCATTCACGAGCTGGGCACGGTTCGCATGGGAAACGATCCCGGGACCAGCGCTTTGAACAAATACTGCCAGGCGCACGAGGTGAAGAACCTGTTTGTCGCCGATGGCGCTCCCTTTGTCAGCAATCCCGACAAGAACCCGACGCTGAGCATTTGCGCCATCGCCTGGCGGACCTCGGAGTATCTGGCCGAAGAAATGAGGAAAGGCAATGTCTGAGCAGGATCATTCGCGGCGCGACATTTTGTCGAGCCTGGCGGCCGCTGCCCTGGCCGGGAGCCTGCCGCTTGAAGCGGCGCAACACGTGCACCAGCAGGCCACGGAAGCGAAGAAGTCCGGCGCTTACAAACCGAAGGCTCTCTCGGGACACGAATTCCGCACACTCGAGGCTTTGTGCGAGCGGATTCTTCCCGGCGCCGGGCAGGCAGGCGCGGCCGAATTCCTGGACCTGCTTGCGAGCGGCAGCCGCCAGATGGCGGCGATTTACACTGGCGGGCTGGCGTGGATCGACGCCGGGATGCGACGCCGGTTCCAGACGAACTTCGCGGATGCAAAGCCGGAGCAGCAGACGGCGCTGCTCGATCTGATTGCCTGGCGGAAGAATGATTCGCCGGAGCTGGCCGCGGGCATTCGCTTCTTCGATTGGGCGCGGCGGATGACGGTGGATGCTTACTTCACCAGCAAGGTGGGCATCGAGGCCATCGGCTACAAGGGCAATGCCTCAATGAGGGAATTTGAGACGCCGGCACAGGCCCTCGAATATGCCTTGAAGCGAAGTGCGTAACCGGGCGTTACTTCATCGGCGAAAAATCCGCCGGGTCCATGTAGACCGAATCAACTTTGCTCACCAGCCTGCCGTTGACCTCCGATTCCGCCTGCACTTTCTTCCATTCCGGATCGTTGCGGAAGTCCTGCCAGGACTTCTGCGCGGCGTCCTTGCCCGGGTACGCGAGCAGGTAGATCAGCGTGTTTTGCGATAGCTTCGGATCCTGCGGAATCCAGTAGCCGATGTTCTTCATGCCGTGCTTTTCGAAGATGCGCAGCGTGTGGTTGCGGAAGCGCGCCTGCAAGTCGGCGAACTTGCCTTCGCTGGCGGTGTAGGTGCGCAGCTCGAAGACGCGTCCGGCGGCGGCCGCTCCGCGCTCATGGCCGAAGAAGAAGCCGGCGGCGAAGACGCAGCCGGTGAGAGCGAGTTGGAGAAAGTGTTGTTTGCTCATCAGGCGACATTATATGCCGCTGAGCCGGTCGAGGGCGGATCGCGCCTGGGCTAGCACGGCCGCCGGCTCGGCCACATTGACGGCGATCACTTCCTGCGGGCCGGCACCTTCGGGCCGCCACCGCGCCAGAAAGCGCTCCGAGGGGAAGCCCGCAAAAATGATCAGCCGGGGCACGCCGCAGGCGGCGGCGACGTGCTGGCCCGCCGAGTCGTAGCCGCAGTAAAGGCGCGACCGGGCGATGGCGGCGGCGAATGGCGCAAAGGCGCCCGTCCAGGTTCGCACGTTGGCCAGGCCCGCAACCGCATGATCGACGCGAATGGACTCCTCCGAACTGCCGCCGCGGTCGGCGAGAATCGTCTTCGATCGCCGGCCGAGCTCGCACATCAGCTCGCGCTCGAAGGGATCTGCGATGCGCTTGGCGGGATTCTCGCCGACGCCGAGGCTGATGGTGGCTTCGGCGGCAGGCGCGGATTCGGCAGGCGCGATGTAGGCGCTCGCGCCGCCAATCCCGAACGTCTCTTCAAGCCAGCGCCGCGCCAGCGAGGTAAGAGGCTCGCTGCCGTACTCGCCGTAGCCGCGGCTCTCAAAGAAAAAGTATTGCTCTTCGGGGCACACCGGGAGCAGCCCAAGCTGCGTAAGGCGGGAATCGGGATCGATGACAATCGAGCCGGGCCCGGCCAACGCATCCCGCAGAGAAGAAAAGACCGACAGGCGGTAGGAGAGCGATCCTTCCCGAACGTAGCTCACGGGCAGATGCCGCAGGCGTGGATCGGCGGCGAACAATTCGAAGTTCTTTTGCGGGCCGGCGAATACAATGCCGGCGCGCGGAAACCGCTTCTTGGCCGCGTCCAGAACCAGGCTTGTCACCGCGACATCGGCGCCCAGGGTGACGCGAGACAGGACAAACACAGTTCGCGCATCTCCCTGAAAGCGGCGCTCGAGTCGCACGCGGCGGTAACGGGCGGCCAGATCCCCGGCGCGCAATTCCGGCAGAGCATAAGCGATTGCATGGCTGAAGAGGGCTGCGTAACAGTCGCAAAGGCACGGCTCGAATTCGTCGCTCAACCGCTCGACAACGGTGCGAAACAGAGCGTGGCTTGCCTTGCGCGCCACCTCCTCATCCCTGCTCAGCGCCATCCGCAGCAGCGTCTCCAGCAGCTCAGAAGGATAGTCGTTGCCTCGCAGGCACTGATGGACCAGCTCGAGCGCCAGCTCGTCAGGCGAGATATTTTCCAATCAGGAGCTCCAGCTTCTTTCTGGTGGCCTCGGGGATGGCCTTGCGGTCCGTGATGATGGCGTGCGAAAGCGCCGAGTGGCATTTGCAGGTTGCGTCATCGTCCAGCCGCGAAACCGCTCCGCCAACCACCTTAGCCGCGTTCTCGGCGTTCTTTGTCAGGTTGGCGATGATGTCATTGACGGTGACGGCGTCATGGCCGGGGCGCCAGCAGTCGTAGTCCGTCACCATGGCCACCGTGACATAGCAGATCTCGGCTTCACGGGCCAGCTTGGCTTCCTGAAGGTTCGTCATGCCGATCACGTCCATGCCCCAGCTCCGGTACACGCTGGATTCGGCTTTGGTGGAAAACGCCGGGCCTTCCATGCAGAGATACGTGCCGCCGCGCTTGGCGGTGACGCCCGCCTGCCGGCACGCCTCGAAAACGATCTTCGAGAGGCGCTCGCAAATCGGATCGGCAAAGCTGATGTGCGCGACCGCGCCTTCGCCGAAGAAGGTCGAGACACGGCCGCGTGTGCGATCGAAGAACTGGTCCGGCAGGACGAACTCCAAAGGCTTGTGCTCTTCTTTGAGCGAACCGACGGCGCTCAGCGAGATGATCTGCCTCACGCCGAGCTTCTTGAAGCCGTAAATGTTAGCGCGGAAGTTCAGCTCGGAGGGGCTGATGCGGTGGCCTCGTCCATGGCGCGCCAGGAACGCGACGCGCTTGCCGGCCAGCGTCCCCGCGATGTAAGCGTCCGAAGGCTCGCCCCACGGCGTCTCAATGCGCGCCTCCTGGTGCGCTTCAAAGCCCGGCATCGTGTACAGACCGCTGCCGCCGATGATTCCGATATCCGCCCTCACTTATGCATGCTCCTGTTCTTCCTGGATGAGTTCGAGCAAGACGCCTCCGGTCGAGGCCGGATGCACGAAGAGGTAGAGATGGCCGCCGGCGCCGCGGCGCGGTTCGTCGAGAATCCGCGCGCCTTGTGTTCTCAGCTTTTCGGCCGCCGCTTCGAGATCGGGTACGCGCAGAGCCACATGGTGAAGCCCCTCGCCGCGTTTGTCGAGGAACTTGCCGATCGCAGAATCCGCATTCACGGGTTCGAGCAGCTCGAGGCGTGATTCGCCCGCCGGCAGCATCGCCACCCGCACGTTCTCGTGCTCGACCGTTTCCCGCGCCGCGACTGTCATGCCGAGCTGGCCGCTGTAAAAGCGCAACGCATCTTCGATCGACCGCACGGCGATGCCGAGGTGGTCAATCCGGATTGTGCTCATTCGATCCAGCCGCCTCCCAGCGCCAGTTCGCCATCATAAACCACGGCGGCCTGGCCCGGGGTGACCGCGCGCTGCGGCTCGTCGAAGCGCACGCGGAAGCGCCGCTGCTGGCCGGTTGGAGAAACGGTGGCCGGAGCGGCCTCATGCTTGTTGCGAATCTTCACCTGGGCGCGCACGGGCCGGTCCAATGTGGCAACGGCGATCCAGTTGGCATCGCGCGCCGTCAGCTCCGCCCGGAGCAGGTCGGGGTTGCGGCCGACCATCACCCGCTGGGTGGCCGGCTCGGTCGAAATGACGTACAGCGGCTCGCCGGCGGCCAAGCCGAGGCCGCGCCGCTGCCCGACGGTGAAATGGTGCACCCCCTCATGCTCGCCGAGCTTGCGGCCGGCTGCATCCACAATCTCGCCCTGAGTTGCTTCACGGGCGATGCCTCGCTCGCGAAAGTACGCGTCGATGAACGCGGCGTAATCACCGTTGGGCACAAAGCAGATCTCCTGGCTATCCTGCTTCCCCGCGACCGGGACACACATCTCCCGCGCCAGCTCGCGCACCTGCACCTTGGTGTGGCCGCCCAGCGGGAACTGCGTTCGCGAAAGCTGCGGCTGCGTCAGGCCCCAGAGGAAGTAGGTCTGGTCCTTGGACGCATCGACACCCTTGAGAAGCCGGTGGCGGCCGGAGGCTTCGTCAAAGCGGATGCGCGCGTAATGGCCGGTGGCGATCTGCCCGGCGCCCAGTCCATCGGCCAGCTCCAGGAACGGGTCGAACTTGATGGAGTTGTTGCAGAGCGTGCAGGGAATCGGCGTCCGCCCGGCGAGGTATTCGTCGATGAACGGCTGGATGACCTGCTCCTCGAACCGCTTCTCGAAATTAACGACGTAATAAGGGATGCCGAGCTTTTCGGCAACGTGGCGTGCATCGTGGACGTCGTCGAGAGAGCAGCAGCGGCCGGTGGCCCCCTCGCGGGAAAGCTCCGGCAGACGGCGCTGGTTCCAAAGCTGCATCGTGAGCCCGATAACCTGCTTGCCTTCGCGGCACAACAGGGCCGCGACGGTCGAGCTATCGACTCCGCCGGACATGGCGACGACGATGGGCGTTTGAGGAGTTCGCTCGCACAACGCGCCGGGCCTACCAGCAGTCAGCGAGTTCCTCAGCGGTATGGTGGCCGGCCCAGCCTGTGCGAGCTTCTTAGGCATTCGAGTAGGCGGGCGAAACGCGGCGCAAATGCCGCACCGAATCGGCGACCGCTTCAATCAGCGTCTCGACCTGGCCGGCGGTGTTCGAGCGGCCGAGAGAAAAACGCACACTGGAACGGGCCTGGTCGGGGCTGAATCCCATCGCCAGCAGCACGTGCGAAGGCTCGACGGCGCCGCTCGAACAGGCTGAGCCGCTGGAAACGGCGAAACCGCGCAGATCCAGCGCGATCACCATCGCCTCGCCTTCGATGCCGTGAAACCGCAAGTTGGCGGTGTTGGGCAGCCGGTGTGCGGCGCTGCCGTTGATGGTGACGTCGGGGACCCTCTCGAGGATTCCGCGCTCGAGCAGGTCGCGCAAACTGGCAACGCGCGCGCTCTCCCGATTTCCGTTTCGAGAGAGCCACTCCGCGGCGCTGCCAAAAGCGGCTGCCGACGGCACATTCTCGGTGCCGGCGCGCCGGTCGCGCTCGTGATGGCCGCCCAGCATCTGTGGCTGCAATGGAACGCCGCTGCGCACGTACAGCGCGCCGATGCCCTTGGGCGCATACAGCTTATGCGCGCTGAGCGAGTAGAGATCCGCGCCGGGCTCCGTCACGCTGACGGGGATCTTGCCGGCGGCCTGAACGCCGTCTACATGCAGCAGAACACCCGCCTGGCGTGTGATCCGCGCGATCTCCGCGACCGGCTGTACGGCGCCCGTCTCGTTGTTTGCGTGCATGATCGAGACCAGGGCGGTGTCCGGACGCAGCGCGCGCCGCACGGCATCCGGATCGACGATTCCGTCAGCGCCGGCCTTTACGTACGTCACTGGGACGCCGAGCTGCTCGAGGCGCGCGCAGGGACTCAGCACGGCCGGGTGCTCGATGGCGCTGGTAACGACATGCGAGCCGGATTTGGTTGCGCCGAACAGGGCGAGATTATTCGCCTCGGTGCCTCCGCTGGTGAAAACGATCTCCTTGGGCGATGCGCCGATCAGCGCGGCCACCTGGCGGCGCGCCATCTCCAGCCGCTGCTTGGCCATCTGCCCGTAATGGTGGATACTGGAAGCGTTGCCGCAAACTTCGCGCAGAGCGGCCGTCATCGCCTCGAACGCTTCGTCCGAGAGCGGAGTAGTGGCATTGTGATCAAAATAGAACCGCTCCGGCATGGGATTCCGTGGCGGGCGTCCGCTACGACCATCATATCAGCATGCCTCGACCGATCATCACTTTGACCACCGATTTCGGCCTGCAGGACCATTTTGTGGGCGTTATGAAAGGTGTGATTCGCGGCATCGCGCCGGCGGCGGATATCATCGACATCACGCACGAGGTGAGCGTGTTTGAAGTGAACGAAGGAGCGTTTGTCGTGGCGCAGGCTTACCGCCATTTCCCGAAGAACACGGTGCATTTGGTGGTGGTGGATCCGGGCGTGGGGAGCGCGCGCCGTCCGATCCTGGCGCAGGGCGGCGGCTATCGGTTTGTCGCGCCGGATAATGGCGTTCTGTCGATGGTGTTAGCGAGCGAGAAGTGCGTGGTGCGGGAAATCACCGCTTCGAGATACTTCCTGAAGCCGGTGAGCAGTACATTTCATGGGCGCGACATTTTCGCACCGGTCGCGGCCCACCTGGCCAAGGGTGTTCCCGCGTCGCGATTCGGCAGGAAGATTGAGGATGCGCTGCGAATAAGGCTGGCGGAGGTGCATCGCGTGGGCAAACGCACCTGGGCGGGCGCCATCCTGAAAATCGACCGCTTCGGCAACCTGATCACCAGCCTGCCGGCGGCGGATTTTTCGGCGCTGGCCCAGCGTCCTTTCGAGCTGGCGGTGGGCCTGGAAAAAGTGACGCGGCGCGTGTCGAATTATACGGAAGCAGCCGGCGGAGAGCTATTCGTCCTCGAAGGCAGCGCCGGCTATCTCGAAGTGGGGTTGAATCAGGGCAACGCGGCAAAAACACTCGGCGTCGGCGTCGGGGCGCCCGTCGAGCTGACCATCTGGTGAACCGATGCCCGAGCTGCCCGAGGTGGAAGCGGTTTGCCGCAGGCTGCGCGCCGAAGCGATTGGCGCCGGGATCGTGCAATTGCGCGTCGAGCGGCCCCGAACGACGTGGCCGCAACGGCCATCTTGGGTCGAGCGTCAGGTGGCCGGCAGCATCTTGGAACGGGTCGAGCGAAGAGGCAAGCACATCGTGTTGCGGCTTTCCGGGGACCGCGCGATTCGCGTTCATCTGCGCATGACCGGCAAGCTGTACGTGATCCCCGATGTGCGCTTCCGGCCGCCGGCAACGCGGGCGTGGATGGAGCTGTCGGGCGGCCGCGGGTTGATCTTCGAGGATTCGCGAGCGCTGGGCAAGCTGCATGTCTACCGGGGCAGGGAGCTCGACCAGGCGCTCGAGGACCTGGGCATCGAGCCGCTGTCGAAAGAATTCACTGCCGGCTGGCTCGTAGCCGCCGCGAGCAGGTCGCGCCAGCCGGCCAAGCTGTTTCTCATGGACCAGCGCCGCGTGGCCGGGTTGGGCAATATCTACGCGGCCGAGGCTTTGTTCCGGGCGGGGATTCATCCGGCCAGGCCGGTGAACCGAATCCGGCGGTCGCGCATCGAGGCGCTGCATCGGGTGATCCGGTCCCTGCTGGAAGAGGCGGTGGCGTCAGCGGTGCTGGCGTATTCCGAGCCCGGAGCCGTTGGGGAAGCCGAGAGCTTCCCATGCGCTGTTTACGGCCGCGAAGGGGCGCCCTGCGAGCGCTGCTCGCGCAAGATAAGGCGCATCCGGCAAGGTGGCCGCTCGACCTACTTCTGTCCCGGATGCCAGCGCTCCAGTTCCCACTCAGGGTAGCGGCCGGATGCGGATGTTGCGAAACTCGACCAGCGTGCCGTGGCCCAGAAACCCGGCGTGTCCGCTCGGGCGGCGCAGGCCCGGATGCTTCTTCAGCACAAGTGGCTCCTGCACGTTGTTCAGGTCGGCGTCGATGAGGACCACTCCGTTCAGCTTGACGGTGATGCGGCTGCCGTTGGCGGTGATCTCCTCTTCGTTCCATTCGCCCGCCGGCTTCTGAAAGCCGGTGCGCGCCGGGAAGACGTCATAAATCGAGCCGGTGTGCTGCTCCGGCTTGATGCGGCCTTTATATTTTTCGTGCTGATCGTCCAGGATCTGGATCTCCATGCCCTGATAAGCGGTGTCCCCTTCCAGTGGGGCGCGAATGCCGGCGCCATTGTTGCCGCCCGCCGACAGCTTGTACTCGAAGCGGAAAACGAAATTGGCGAATTCTTTTTCCGTAAAGAGGTTGCCGCCTCCGTCAGCCGGGCAGACGAGGATGCCGTCCTGTACGACGTAGCCGGGACCCTGGCCGCGCATCAACCGCCAGCCGTTCAGTGTTTTTCCATCGAACAGGGAAACAAAGCCTGGTTCGACGCCGAGAGCTGTTCCTGCAAGAAATAACAAGAGGATACGCATGTTTACTATGGGTATCGCACCATTTGTGCCCGGTCAAGTGAATTCGCAGCGAACTCGCGCCACGGATGACTATCCTTTCCCGCTCCGGTTGCCTCCCTGCCGGCGAAACGTCAGAATCTGCCTGTAATCCTGCCAGTTCGCCACCACCACGAACGCCCCGAACAGCAGCGCGCCGAAGGCCATCAACATGACGCTCCAGACCGCGAGGTAGTGGACCCATGGCGCTCGTGGATCCGCTTCAAAGAACAGCTTGCCGAACTCGCGCCCGAAGTTCATCCCGAAGAACCCCGTCAGAACCGCTCCCGCGCCGAGGATGAGGCTGAGCATCGCCAGCCGGTTCACCGCTTCGGTGTTCCGGAACTGAAAGTAATTATGCAGCGACGCGTTGAGCTTCTCGACCTCTTCTTCAATGTCGTTTTTCATGACGTCGGTGCGGTACTCGCGGCACATCAGCATGAAGTGCTCGATCTCCTCGTCTTTGTTGGCCAGCTCGTCGAAGTACCAGTAGTTGGCGAAGTGAAGAAACTCAGCGCGGAGATCGTTCGCCAGTTTGATGTTCTCGATCGACAGCTTGTCGTCCTGCTGGTCGAGGTAGAGCACCTTGGAGACCTGCGCGCTGACCTCAGCGAAATGCAGCAGAGTCGCGCGATAGAAGAGCGCCACCATGGCCATCAGGTAGTAGCGGCCATCGAACATGCGGTGAATCAGAAACCCTTCCCGCAACTCGTGCTCATCGCAGTCAAAGTTGCCGACACATACGGTGATGCTGCTGTAGCTGGTGGCCCCATAGTAGGTTCCCTGGTGCGCCCATCGCGTGTAGATCTGCCGCAGCATCTGCTCGCGGACGAACTGCCGCTCGTAGCGATAGCCGGCGCCGCCCCGGTCCACGTAGAGGAACCGGCTGAGCAGAATCTGGCAGTCTTCCGAGGAGATATAGTCATCCGGCAGGGTCGCCGGATCGAGGGCGGCGTAGGTGTAGACGATCATCCGTTCGTCAAGGACCGGCTCGAAATCTTCCTTCTGGTAGTCGGCAAAGTACAGCAACGAGGTGATCGTCCTGGAGAGCGGGGGAAGGAAGCCGCTCATGCCGGCGCAGTCTTCAAAGCGCTCTTCCACCAGCGTCCGCTCGACGCCGTCGCGCTCGAGCGTGAAGCCCATCCGCCGCGGAAAGCGGCCTTCGCGAAGCTGGCGCTGCGACGACGGGTACACCTTCCGCATCGTCTCGTTGATCCACAGCGCCTGAGCGACGGAAAGCCGGAATCCCTCGATGCCGATGCTGAGAATGCCGATTCCGTTGGCGTACAGGAACAGGCGCAGGTCCGTCACCTGCACCTTGGCCGAGCGCTGTTTTACGTCGTCCACGGTGAACCACAGGCGTCTGCCTTCCAGCGGAATCCGATAACAGCGCAACAGGCTTTCGGCGGAAGCGGAAGCTTCCGCCGTGTCAAAAAAAACGCGCCGCACGAAAGGGTGGAAGAACACCATGTCCTGATAGGCGGGCGAGTCCAGGTCAAACCGGCTGTAAGCCGCGCGGCGCCAGGGCCCGAGCTCCGCGGCCACACCCGGCTCTCCGCTTCGCGGACCCGCCGCCAGCCAATCGTCCAGCCCGTCCATCCAGTGCGTGTGGCGCGACCACACCTCCGGATGCCGGTCCTTCACCGCCCGCTTGTCGATCGAAAAGGGAAACAGGAAGTAAGTGTGCAAATGAAGCACGCCGACATCGGGACTTTTCGACGGAGCCATCGGATTGATTATAATCGGGCCCTATCGGACATTGTCGAGCAACGCCTTTCGCAGCGTGGGCGGGACTCGTGGATCCAGCCACAGAGCGGCATGGGATTGCTTCTGGTTCGTCCGGTAGGCGTTGTTCAGCAGCGCGATGGTGTAAATACTCTTCGTGATCGTGCTCCTTTGAGAGGAGGTTCCGCGCGCCGAATCCACGATGCCGTCGACCGGAACCCTGGTGGTTGGCGCCATGACGCTTTGAAAAGCGATGATCCAATCGGTGAGCTGCTGATCCCAGGCGGGAACGACCGGCAAACTGCCCGGTGGGTTGAACCCGATCACCTGGGCAACTCCGGAGCCCTTGATCTGACTTAGAAAGAAACGCACCAGCAGCACGTCCTCAGGAATGTTCTGCTTTCCTTTGCCGACAGCAGCATCGACGTTATAGAATTGCTCGACTCGATTCGCCATGCATACCTCCCCTCATGCATCCGTGGTAGCGTGGCTCATGATTGGGTTCACGCTATGCCCACAAAACTCTGGCCATGCCCCACCTGCAAGCGCAAGTTCGCCAAACAGAACCAGTGGCACTCCTGCCAGCCTGTCTCCATCGACGCCCACTTCAAGGGCAAGCCCGCGGAGGTGAGAACTCTCTTTGAACAGTTGAGCGCCAAACTCCGGAGCTTTGGTTCGTTCCGCATGGACGCCGTGAAATCCTCGATCAACCTCGTCTCCAAGCACCACTTCGGTGGCGTCCGCGTTCTCAAGGACGGCCTGCATGTCGGCTTTATCCTTTCCCACCCACTAAACCACCCCCGCATCCTGCGCACCCAGCGGATCACCCCCACGATCTATGGCCATCGCGTCAAACTCACGCGCGCCGAAGATCTCGATGCCGAGCTCCTCTCCTGGCTCCGCGAAGCCCACAGCCGGAGCACCTGACAAGAGCAGCGCTGATCCAATCGGTGAGCTGCATCCTTGCCCCCGCTCAGCGTCGATACAAGTACAAAGTGTGGCTCCGCCCCTCGCCGTCGTCGTCGATCGTCTCCGTCTTCTCCGGCTTCCATCCGGAAAACTCGAAGTCGTGCGAGATGATGCGCGTCCCTTTCTTGAGCTGCTTCTCGAGGATCGGGCGGACCTTGTCATTCGAGCTCGGCAGCAGGTACACGGTGATCAAGTCCGCAGCCGAGTAGTTCTGAAGGAAGATGTCGCCGTGAATGATTCGCGCCGTTTTCTCCAGCCCGAGACTGCGGATTTTTGCCGTGCTCTGCTTCCAGAGGTCGTCGTCCATCTCGACTCCGGAGGCATCGGCGCCAAATTTCTGGGCGGCCATGATGACGATGCGGCCGTCGCCGCTTCCCAGATCAAACATCTTCTCGCCGCGTTTCAGCCCGCCTAACTGAAGCATCTTCTCGACGACGAACTCGGGCGTGGGGTAATACGGCGCCAGCTTTTCGATCTGCTGCTTTTTTTCCTGCGCGGGAGCGGCTGCCGCCAGCAGGAGCGCACTGGTGAGAATGAGTTGTATGTTCACGGTTCCTCGGGACCCTGCAAGCCAAACCGGGGACAGGGTGGCCTGTCCCCGTATTCTATTACGGCTCCAGGTACAACCGCACCCGATTGCTGCTCCTGCCACCCGTTTCCAGGTACAGCTCGGCGGGCCCCGCGTTCACCAGTCTGGGAAGCTGGATCTCGATGACGTAGAAACCGACGTAACCTGGCGCCAGCGTCGCGCGGGTCACCTCGACCGGCTCGCGATCCACCAAGACGCGCACCGGCGCAGCCACCCTGGGCGCATTTTCCATCGGGGCGGGAATGCCCGTCGGCCATTCCGGCCTCACTGCTCCCAGGCCCGTCGCCAGAATCTGCACCCGCGCGCCGGACCGCGCTGCATTCGCTGCATCCAGCGCCATCCCGCTGTCAGCGTCGATCAGCAGCGCGGCGCCGTCCCGGTCAATGAAGATGGCTGGGGACACCTGCGCCAGCGGCAACCCGAACGCCCGCGACAGCCCGGAGCTCTCCAGCGTCAGCGACAGCGTGTTGCCTTGCGCCTCAAACGGCACCTGAATCTGAGTTTCCTGGTCGGTGGCGCCCAGCACCGGCACCGCCAGCTCGCCCGCGCGGACGCGCTCAATGCGCGCCCCGAGGATACTCAACAGGCTTCCAGGCGCGGCCTGCCGGTTGCTGAAGTCCGCGGCGTTCACAATACTCCATTCGCGCAACCGGTGCGGCGCCATCGTCGCGAATACGCCATAGCCCTCGAGCAGCACATAGAGCTGATTCGCTGTCTCATCCAGGCGGACGTCCAACGCCTGCGCCTCCGGCAGGTTGCCGCTCAACTGCCGCCAGCCGGCGACGGGAGTCAGATTGGACAAGTCTGTCGTGCTGTAGAAGACGCCTGCGCCGGTGGCGACATAGATCGAGCCGGATTGGGGATCCGCTGTCACTGCGTTGGCCGGCGCGGGCGGCAGATTGCCCGATATGTCATCCCAGGATTGACCGCCATTCACGGTGCGAACCAGCCTGGGCCCTGCTTTCAGCACAGCCAAAGCAGCCAGCGGATTCCTCGGGTTGACATAGAGGGCCTGAATCGCCCCCCCATCGGGCACCGGGATCGCCGCCATCCAGCTTTCACCCCGGTTCTGGGACACGAAAAGGCGCCCGTCCCGCGAGCCCGCGTACATCCAATCGCCCTGGACGGCGATCGCCTCAATCCGGACGCCAAGCTGCGTGGAAAGCTGCTGTCGCAGCGCCCGCTCTTCGGCTGATACGGCATCCGGAGCGGCACGCCACGACGTTCGCTCCCCCGGCTGCCATTCGATCTCAAAGTCCCCGGAGGTGGATGCCGCCAGCAGCCGGGTTGCCCGAAGCCCATTCGGCAAGGCCAGCAACTTGCGAGCGGGCAGGTTCGGCAGACCCTGGTTCAGACCCGCCCAGGTGGCTCCGCCATCCAATGATCGCCAGACTCCAAATCCGCCGGCGACCGCTATCTCATCCGGATCACGAGGCGAGACCGCCAGGTCCGCCAGCCCGTCTCCGAGAATCGACTGGTTGCGGAAACCGGTGAGATTTGTCCAGGTGTCTCCGCCGTCTTCAGAGCGGTAGACAAACCTCCCTAACGCATAGAAACGGCGTGCCATTCCGCTGGTCCGCTCGATCCGGGCCCCCGCCTCCGGCGGATGATCCACCCGCGCCGGCGCCAGCCGCTCCGGAACTGCCCTCGCACGGCCCGGTTGCCAGTTCTCAAAGTCGCTGGTTTCCCAGATCTGCTTGCCATCCAGCAGCGCGGATAAGCTGCTTCCATCGGGCCCATACCAGACCCGGCTGACCGGACCTGTGGCCACCGATGGCAGCGCAAGGTCCATCGAAGAGTTCCCGATGCGCCGCCAATCCAGGGGGAGGCCTGTTGTCTGAGCCCACAACCCGCCGATAGTAAGCGTGTGCGCCAGGAGGATGCCGGGAAGCCGGGTTGTGGCAATGCGACACATGGCTGTCCCTATTCTATCCTCTGCCGGACTCGATCCGACACCGAAAAATGTTGAAAGGACATATACTTTTTCGAGAAAATGTGGTATCCCTAAAATTGCTCTGCAAGTTAAGGGAGCGGGTGACGAGCCGAAACCGGCC
The DNA here is from genome assembly GCA_016201205.1 of Acidobacteriota bacterium. Taxonomy (GTDB): domain Bacteria; phylum Acidobacteriota; class Terriglobia; order Bryobacterales; family Bryobacteraceae; genus CADEFT01. The sequence continues at coordinate 1,791 of JACQDF010000087.1, read as the reverse complement.
GGGCATCCGACCTGATATGCTTGTGTTGCGTATGATTCGGGCAGTCCATCGCGGCTTGGCTCTCGGGGCCGTTTTGGCCTTGGCCGGTGGAGTGTGCTCTGCCCAGATCCCGTTCTTTTCTCCTTCCAACGCTGCCGCCAAAGTTACCCAGCTCAATGGCCAAGTCTCCGTTCTGAAGAATTCGTACCCCTGGACTCTCAATATCGGCGATTTCGTCCAGCCGCAACAGATGATCTTCACCGGAACCGACGGCTACGCCGTCCTCCAGGTTTCCGACGGGAGCACATTCGAGGTGTTTCCGAACTCGAAGGTGGTCTTCCGGGCCAATCCAGGCAACCTGAGGGACCTGGTGGACATGATCCTGGGACGCATCCGCGTCCACATTGAAAAGCTCGGCGGGCAGCCCAATCCCAATAGCGTTAAGACACCGACCGCGGTGATCTCCGTCCGCGGAACCACGTTTGACGTTGTTGTCAGCGAGGACGATGACAGCACTCTGATCGCGGTGACGGAGGGTCAGGTGGCGGTGCGTCACACCCTGCATCCGGGGAACGAAAAGCTGCTGAACGCGGGCGAAGTCCTGCGGGTGCACAAGAATGAGCCTTTGGCCCGTCGCGGTGTGGATCGCGGCCTGATCGCCGATCGCCTGTTCCGCGGCCTCTCCGACGCCATCATCACCATCATGCGGATGCCCCGCACGGGTGGCGGCTCGCCGGGGGGTGGCAGCGGTCCGACGCTGCCGGGTGATACGCAAGGGAATCCGCCGCCACCGCCACCGCCACCGCCTCCGCCGCCCAACAATTGAGGCGGGGCCAGGCGAAATCAGGCTCCCAGCCCCTTCAACGCCTCCCTGGCCCGTTTCATCGCCGCCGGCTCGGCATCCTGAGACCCCTTGATGTAATACGCCATGCCCGCCACCAGGTGCGGCTGCCACTCCGGGCTCACCAGGGGCACATCCTCGATCATCGCCGCCAGGTACTTGTAGTAGTGGACCTCGTCCGCCTTCGCTATCGTGTGCCGAAGCGCAGTGGCGATGAACGCCTGCCGCCCGGCGGGATCCCGAGCCAGGCGCAATATGCGCGAGGCGGAAGCATCCACGCTCTTCGGAATCCCCGCGAAGATCTCCGCCAGCGCGCGATCCAGCGGCGCATCGTCCGCACTCGGCTCGAGGTTCGTGATCGGAAACGAGCGCAAGTTCTCCTCGCGCGACTGCGCATAATTGCGGAACTGGCTCATCCAGCCGGCGGCTTGCAGCAGAATCAGGAAACGCATCTGTGCATCATAAGCCGCCTGGAATCCGTAGTGCAGACCATTGGCCGAGGTGACCGTGTGAATGCCAAGGATGGCCTGGCTGCGCGTGCGCATGCGCAGTTCCGCCGCCGCCAGGTGCACCGCATTCCACACCGCCCCTTGATTGGCCGTGCCTTTCACCAGGCGGGCGGCAACGTCGGCGCAAGCTTCCTCGGGCTTTGCCGCGCGAAGGGTGTCCAGGATGCCCCGGGTGGCGGCGGCGTCTCCGTCTTCGGCCACCCAACCATCCGGCAAGCGTGCGAACGATTCCTTCACGCGCTTCAGGTTGCCGGCGTAGCACTGATCCTCGAAGGCGTAACCGTTCACGCTCTGCTGCTTGCCGAAGTCGAGCAGGCCGAGCGCCAGCGAGCGCAGCACGGGCTCGGAGTGCTGCCAGCCGATGGCTTCGAGCGTACGGTAGGCATTGGCCACGAAGATCGCCTTGTGCCCGATGTTGCGGTAGTCGCGAGCGCCGTAGCGCCACATCAAGTCGAAGACTTC
>JACQDF010000065.1 GCA_016201205.1 Acidobacteriota bacterium | reverse complement strand
CTTGAGCAATTGACGCAGATCATACTCGGGGCGTAGTTCGTCGGCCGTCCTATCGCTGCGTTTCTTCATAGTCTCTTCTCTCGGTTCGAGTCAGGGTTCGAGCACTGATGATGCGAATCCGATCGCCGCGCTCCACATGGGCGACCATCAGCACGCGACCTCGATTCGACGAACCGACCGTGATGTAACGATTCTCGTTCGTGGAGTGGTCGGGATCAACAGCCGTGGCGCCGAGAAAATCGCCAAACACTGTGGCGGCCTCATTGAAAGAAACCCCGTGCTTGCGGAGATTCGCGGCAGCTTTGCTCGGGTCCCACTCGAACTCCACTCCTTCAGTGTAACCAGTTCCACACGGCGGCGCGGACTCTCTCTTACGCTTGGATCTCGCCGACCCTCGTTGTTAGGCCGCGCCCACTTCGATAAAGTCGCTCTCGGATGCTGGCAGGGGCACGGGATCACTGCTTCCAGGAGGAAGCTGCACTCAGCGATTCGGCGGGCACGATCGTCTTCAGCTCTGACGGAGTGCAGCGACGCTCGAGGCAACACCCCGTCTCCCAGAAGCGCGGCCGGTTCTCCCAAATCGCCCGGATCGGCGTCTGCTTGATGTTGCCGACGGGAGGCACTCCGGTGCAAACGGTTACATCGCCATTGGCCTGGAACTGCACATTCACCAGCGCGGTGCAGGATCGGGTGGCCTCATGCGCGTCATGGCTCATGACGGCGACACGGTGCGCGTCCGGGTCTTCGAAGTAGGGGATCATCGCTTCCAGTTGCGCAAAGCTGTTGGCAATGCGGCAGCCCTTCCGCTTCATCTCGATCAGTTGGCGCACCCTGGCGATGGCTTTCAAGGTGTCTTTGGGCCAGTTATCGCTCTGAAGGCGCCAGGCCGGGTCTTCCGGCGTGTTGTAGTTCTGCTCGATGGGCTGATAGAACACCTCCATGCCGTCTCTGTCGGCGAAACGGGCGACCTCGATGGTGTCATCGAGGTTGTGCGACATGATCACGTTCTTCAGCCGGATGATGGTGCCGAGCTTCCTTTCCTTGCGGACGCGGTCAAGCGTTTCGAGGGTTCGCGAGGTGCGCTCCCAGAACTTCGGCCGGCCACGCACCCGGGTATGCGTTTCGCCAATGCCGTCTAACGAGATGGTCACCTTCCAGGGATCGGTGGCCGCCAATCGCTCGATCTTGCCCTGGTCTTCCCAGTAACCGTGAGTGAGCACCTCCAGAAACAACCCGAGCGAAGTGGCGTGCGCGGCCAGGTCCACCGTGAAAGGCTTCATCAACGCTTCGCCGCCGCTGAAAACCACCTGAACAGGCCCGAGCCATTTCCGCAGATCGGACAGCACTTTCTTCCATTGTTCCCCCGTGGGCGATTCTTCTTTGCCGGTATTCTTCCAGATGTCGCAGTGCAGGCACTTGGCGTTGCATCGCTCGGTCAGCAGCAGCACGATGGAGACGGGGCGGCAGTGAGCGGCCCATCGCCCGCCCGCGATGTGGCGCAGACGATAGTTCCAGCCCTCATAGGCTCGCTTGTATAGATGCGTCAGACTCATGCCGTGCCAGACGACGTTTCTTCCAGTATATCGGGCGGCCGCCTCCGGACGGCGAAGGCGGGGGAACCCGCTGTGCTATCGTCGATGCGATCCTGGGTGATGGATGCGGATTCTTTCGATTGTTGGCGCACGCCCGCAGTTCGTGAAGGCGGCCGTGATCTGCGGGGCGATCGCCCGCGATTCGGGCACCCCACCGATTGAGCACCGGTTGCTGCATACCGGACAGCACTACGATGACAGGCTGAGCGACGTATTCTTTCACCAGTTGCGCATGCCGCAACCGGCCTACAACCTGGAAGTCGGCTCGGGAAAGCACGGCCAGCAAAGCGGGGAGATGATCCGGCGAATCGAGCCGGTTCTGGAATCTGAAGAGCCGGATTGGGTCCTGCTGTATGGAGATACCAACTCGACGCTGGCCGGCGCGATCGCAGCCGCCAAGCTGGGGAAGCTGCGAATCGCCCATCTCGAGGCCGGGTTGCGCAGTTTCAACCGCTCCATGCCGGAGGAGATCAACCGTGTGGTGGCTGATCATCTCAGTCATCTGTTGCTCTGTCCCACGGAAACCGCGATGAGGAACCTTAAAAGAGAGGGCCTGCGGGATCGGGCGGTGCTGACCGGCGACGTGATGTTCGATGCCGTGCTGGGGGAGAGCGAGGCTGCCGAAGCAATGAACAGCCCGGTTGCCAGGGCCTGGCGGGAGGCCGATTTCGCACTCGCCACCGTACACCGTCAGGAAAACACAGACCAGCCGGAGCGGTTGTGGGCGATCATGAAGGCACTGGAAGAAATCGCCCGCACGATCTGCCCGGTCTTACTGCCGCTGCATCCGCGGACACGTAAGTTTCTGGGCGATTGGAAACCGCATCATGTCACCATCAGCGATCCGCTCTCCTACCACGAGATGCTGGTGTTGGAGCATCGCGCCAGGCTGATTCTGACCGATTCCGGCGGCGTGCAAAAAGAGGCGTATTTCGCAAAAACTCCCTGTATTACGCTGCGGGACGAAACCGAGTGGGTCGAGACTCTCGAGAATGGCTGCAACGTCGTGGTGGGTGCGCATCCCGAGCGGATTCTGGAAGCGGCCAGAAACACCGCTCATGCGGGTCCGTGGAAACCACTGTACGGGGACGGCAACGCGGCCGGGCATGTTCTGGCGGCGTTGCGGTCACATATTATGCTCTGTCCATAAGTCCTTTGTTTTCAGCATAAATTGAAGCGGCAAGCCTAAAGCGCCCACCGTCGCGGGCGTAGCATGGGTAGCGGGAACGCGCTGCTATGAGAACTTACCTTTTCGTTTGGATTTCGATGTTCCTTCCGGTTGCGGCCATGGATGCGCAGACGACAGTGGACCTGTCGCACCAGACAAGGAACGCGGATTTTTCGCTGGCTCCTTTCACCAAGCCTTCCAAGACCGGAACCACGCTTCCGGCTAACTGCTCCGTGGGAGAGACGTTTTTCAAGACAAATGCCGCCGCGGGCCAGAACCTGTACGGTTGTACCGCAACGGACATCTGGACACTGCTCGGAGGCGTGACGGCCACCGGCGTGAATCCAGGGACGTATGGTGCGGTGACGCAGGTTCCGCAGTTGACGGTCAACTCGGAAGGGCAGATCACGGCTGCCGCGAATCTGGCTTTCAATGGAGTCACGAATTCGACCGATCTGACGGATTGCAAGGTGACCCTGAATGCAAGCACGGTGACCGTGGCGACACCGTGCAAACTCACCAGCGGAAGCACTGTGCAAAAGCTGACCGGCAGTGCAACCGCGACTCTGAGCGGGACGGCGGCGAATGGCGCCCTCTATCTGTACTGGGACAGAAGCGGAAGAGTGGTTGCCGACGAGAATACACCCGCGAGCGTGGCCTGCAACACGCAATGTGTGACGGCTTCGACCGGCGGTTTCGCCGCCGGATCGTTTCCACTGGCCATTGCGAACTTCACCAGCAACCTGTTTACGGACGTTGTGGACCAGCGGGCGATCTTTTCGAACAAGAATGTGAACTGCGGCGCCGGCGTGACCTGTGTCGAGGATACAGCCACGGGCGAGCTGACGGTGACGCCCGAGACCAGCGCCACTTTGCTGGCCAAGAGCACGCACCAAAGCGGGCAGGCACTGCGGTGCTCTTCCAGCGCGGCTGGAAGCGCGCACACCTGCAACATGAGTCCTACGCTGGCCGGTTACACGGCCGGGATGGTAGTCGAGTTTACACCGGCCGTGGCGGCTCTCTCCGGGGCAGGCACGCTGAATATCGACGGCCTGGGCGCACGGGCGATCAAGAAGGCGGATGGGCTGACCGATCCGGCGGCGAGCGAGGTCGCCGTGGGGCAGCAAGTGCCGCTGCGCTATGACGGATCAGTCTTCCGGCTGCCCGCGGGACTGAATGAGGCGCCTCTCGGCGCAGGGTCATTCTCAGCGATGCCTGTCTGCAATGCGTCCTCGAGCGGCACGGTTTACCTGCTCAGCAACAGCCTGTACCCGTTCACCCGCTGTGACGGGACGAGCTGGGTGTACTACTACGACGGGCGCAGCGTAACTGCTCCGGGCGGAAGCTGGAGTTGGGATAACGCCACTCAGGGCGGATCCGCAACCGTCGACACGAGCCGCGGATTCCATTTGCTTTCCGTTCCCGGCGCACACACCACGGGGTTTGCCGTTCGCTACACGACGGCGCCGGCGGCGCCGTACACGCGCGTCTTTGCGGTCCGCCTGCGCGCAGCGCTGGCGCTGGAATCAGTCGGGTACATGATCGGCTTCCGCGACAGCACCGGAAAGCTGCATGGATTGGAGCTGGGATACGCGTCGGGCGTCTCCGCCAATGGCTATTACCTGCGGTTGGCGCGCTGGACCAACCCAACCACTTTTCTCTCGGCAGACGCGGGGCCGATGGAGATGCTGGGCCTCCCGCCGCAGGCTCTGTACGTACGGATCGAGGACGACAACACGAACCTCAAGTTCTCTTATTCGACCGACGGGTACGACTTCCACGAAGTCGGTTCCGTCTCCCGAACGGCCCACCTCAGCTCTCCGGCGGAGATTTTCTTTGCCGCCCGCGCCGGCGGCGCTTCCAGCGGGGCAGCCATGGATGTGATCTCGATTCAGTAGGAGCAGACCCAACCGCTCGGAAGCCCTTGCTGAGCCGCGCGCGTCAGCAAGCGGTCCCGAACGGTTGGGAAAACACCGCCTGGCTACGGCGCGGCGCCGGTTGTGCGGAAGCGGCCGGGGATGCGACGGCGCTGGCACTCGATCAGGTACCAATAATCCGTCTGCGGCCCAAGCGGCGCTACCGCTCCGAGCTGGAACTGGCGCTGGCGGCCGCTGATGCGATTCTGGGGCCGGTGGTCGGATTGCGTCTCGGCAGTCAGCGTATCGGGATGCAGCCTGGTGCGGGCAGCGTTTGTGAACAATTGCAGTTTGCAGGCGCCGTCTTCGAACGACCGGTAGGATACGACCGCCTGCAATGCCGCCGGCGACACACGCAACTGCATCTGCTCCTGCCAGGAGGGTGTTCCGGCCACGGCGCCGCTGGTGGCCGCTTCCGTCTCGTCGATATCGGCGCCCAGGTCCTTGCCGTCGGTGGCGGCAAAGTCGCATTTGCGAGCGCAGGATGCTGAATACGGGCTGTCCCGCTTCAGCCGGTAGGCTTCGTCGAACAGCAGGGTCTTCGGCGAAACATAACGCGTTTTCACCGCGCAGGAACCGGCGCTCCGATTGGGCAGCGCGCCGGTGTTGTTGATGAAGATGTTGTGCCGAAACGCCGACCGGCCGGCGTAATACTCAATTGCCTCGCAGTCCTGGCCATGACCGTCGCCGAAGATCCCATACAGATTGGCGTGCAGGATGTTGTCGGCAAAACGGAAGCCGGCCAGAGGCTCGCCGCTGAACATGATTCCGGCGCTGGCCGGCAAGCCCGTCAGCAGCGTATTGTGCTCGAACGAGCAGTTGAGGCATGGTCCTTGAAACATGGCGGGTCGCGCCGTCACAACCCGCAGCGTCGGAGTGCGGGTGATTCCAATGTCGTAAAAAAGGTTGTTGACGATCCGCACGTTCCGGTTCGGATGAGTGAAGCGGCCGCTGCCCTCTGTTCCGTTGTGATAGCCGCTTGAAGAATTGCGGATGATGTTATCGCGGAATTCAGTATTCTCGACGCGATTCCAGTTGTAACCCTCGTTGAAGACCTGCATTGGAATCAATACCGGCGTGGACCAACTGTTTTCCAGCACATTACCCGCGATGAGGCCGTTCATCAGGCTTTTGGTCTCGATCACACCCTTGACGACGTAACTGCCTCCGCGATAGGGCCCGGTCACTTGCTCGAAGCTCCCTCCGCGGCAGACCCAGCAGGCGCCGGCAGCGCAGTTCTGGGCCACGTCGTTGCGGCGGAAGTATTCTCCATCCGAGCAGGCCGGGTGCGGCGTCCAGGCCAGGCCGGTGCCATCATGCTCGCACCAATACAGGCGACCCTTGGACGTATCGAGCTGATAGGATCCTTCCTGGCAGGGGCCAAAGGGAGCTTTCGGCTGTCCGGGCCCGGCCTGATACTTCCAGTACAACTGCTTGCTGAAGTGGTTGCCTTCGATGACCACGCCGCCGCCTTTGCCGGTCCCGTCGCCATCGCCGACTACATGGCCGGGAATGGCCGTGGGCGCACCCCCGAGAAGGATGTTCAAAGAAGCTGCCTCGATGTAGTTGTTCTTGATCAGCAGGGGACCTGGGGCCTGCCATGCGCCGATGCCCTTGCTTTCCTCGCCCTCCTTCTTGCATTCGGAAATGTAGGAGTCGCGGATCGTCGTATGGGCGGCGTTCAGCACCAGACAAAACCTGGGACCCTCATTGGCTGCCGTCCGCGACGAGCGCCCGTGGATGTAAACCTGAGTGAGCTCGATATGGTGGGGCGCCGACGACCGGTTGATCTCAGCTCCGCTGCCGATCGAGACAAGGGTATATTCCGAAGGGGCCCCCTCGACGGTAACGAACTCGATCCCGCGCAACCGATAGTGGTGCGCTGTCAAACCCTGACTGCAACGCATGCCGCCCACCCTGGGGGATGTGGTTAACTGGATGGGGCTTGCGGTGGGAGACGAGGCCAGCCGCAGCGTATTCCGCGTGACGTCGCGCGCGTAGTACACGTTGCCGGCCACCAGCGGAGCGGGCAGCTCACGGCCCCGGCAGGCGACGGCTTCCCCATTCTGGAACAGAGTCCACTCGAAGATCAGCCGGCCGGAAGCGATGTCCACGGAGCGGACCTCAAATTCGTTGGCCCCGGCCACCAGCACGGGGATCGCGCGGTGCGCCTGCTGGAGCGTGGCCATCAGCGGCGCATGTGCCGGGGAGACGCGGTATCCGGCGGGCGGCAGTTGATCGACCTTCGAGGATTGAATCGTGATGTACTCAGATCCTTCCTTCCAAGGCAGGTTGAAATTCCCTTTGTAGACTTCGCCGGCTCTTAGTACGATTGTGTCCCCCGGCTTGGCGGCGATGATGGCAGCTTGAAGGTCGATCGAGGCGCACCCCTTTGCGCACACGGTATGGGTGGCCGGAAGGGCACACGGCGCCGCGGCCAGAAGGAGCGCCAGGGCAGATCGAACAGGACCCATAAGGTGATCGGAAGAGCGAGCTTGGCCCGCCGTTCCAGTATCGCAGAGCCTGACCCAGCGTTGATTCCCGCCGGCCGCCGCTGGTAACCTGAGAAAGCGCCCGGCGCGGCCAGAACGTGCCCGTAGAAGCAATCCAGCGAGTGAAAGCCATCTCGAAATGGCTGCGAGTCGCCCGCATGATCGCAGCCAGCAGTCGCAACCGGATGCGTTTCGCCAGGGGGAACATCCTCAGCTCGAGCGGGTCCACGCACGGCAACAAGCGGATCGAGGAAAGTCTCGAGTACATTCGCCGCGTCTTTCAGGATTACTTCCAGTATGGCCGTCTGTCCGGGCAGGACATCGAGGGAAAGATCCTCCTCGAGCTGGGCCCCGGTGACAACGCCGGTGTGGCGCTGATGTTCCTGGCGCATGGCGCGCGGCGGGTCTACTGCCTGGACAAGTTCTACCCGATCCGAGACCCGGAGCGCGAGCGGCGCATCTACCAGGAGCTGAGAAAGCAGCTCGACCCGGAACAACGCCGCCGGTTCGACGACGCGATCCAGTTGGAACCGGAGCTTGTCGCCAATCCGGAGAAACTCGAATTGATCCACGGCCGCGCCGCCGGCGAGGCGGACCGGGTGTTTGCCGCCCGGCAGTTCGACATCATCTTCTCGCGCGCGGTCCTCGAGGAAGTCTTTGACACCGATGGCGTCTTCGCCGCTCTGGATCAGATCCTGCGCCCGGGAGGCGTGCTGCTTCACAAGATCGACCTCGGCGATTATGGGGCTTTTTCCCAGGCGGGCATCCACCCGCTGGAATTTCTGACCATCCCGGACTGGATCTACCGCTGGATCGCGGACGACGGACGCCCCAACCGCCGAACTCTCCACTACTATCGCAGCAAGATGAAGGAGCTTCATTACACCGCCGAAATTTTCCTCAGTGAGGTCATCGGGCGGAACGGCGGTTGCCGCCCGGTGGCCGGCCGCAAGACGCGGCTGGAGAAAGACGCGGACTACGAAGACTGGCATCTGGAGCTTGTGCGCGAGATTCGCCCACGGCTGGCTGCGCCCTTCCGGCATCTCGACGACGAGGACCTGCTGGTGGCGGGCATCTTCTTGGTCGCCCGCAAACCCTGAGGGACCATGGCATTCTCCTCTCCGGCGGCCTTGTTTGTCTTCGGCATCAATCCCTCACGCATCGGAGGCATCGAAGTTCACACCAGGGAAGTGGCTGAGCGTCTGGGCGAACTGGGCTGGCGCGCGATTCTTGCCTTTCACAAGCAGCCTCCGGAGGACGTCCGCCGCTTTCTCTCGCTGCCCAATGTGGATTGGGACGTGATGCCAAACGCGTGGGCGAACACGAAACAGACCGCCTCGGACCTGGACTCGCTCATCCGCCGCTACCGGCCGCGGTTGCTTCATCTGCAATTCACTCCCTTCCTGAGCCCCTTTCCATGGATTGCGCGGCTTCGCGGGGTCCGGAGAATTGTCTTCACGGATCAGGCTTCGCGGCCCGAGGGTTACACTGCTCGAGCTCCTGCCGTATGGAAACGGCTCGCCGGCCGCCGGATCAATCAGCCTTTGTCGCTGGTGATTGCCGTCAGCGAGTACAACCGTCGCGCTCTCATGGAAAGCACTCTCATCGCACCCGATCGCGTTCATCGCATTTATAACGGCGCCGATCTGGCCCGTGCCTCCAGTCAACCCGGAGGCGACGCATTCCGCCGTCGCCATGGGATTCCGATGGACCGTGTTCTGGTGACTCAGGTTTGCTGGATGATTCCGGAAAAGGGCGTCGCCGACCTTCTCCAGGCCGCCCGCCTGGCGATTCAACAGGAACCAGGCCTGCACTTCGCGCTGATCGGAGAAGGCAAGCACCGCGCCGAGTACACCGAGCAGGCTATTCAGCTTGGCATCCAGGACCACGTCACCTGGACGGGTCTTGTGCAGGACCCGATGGGAGAGGGCGCCTTCGCGGCCACCGACATTTCGTGCCAGGCATCGCGGTGGGAAGAAGCCTTCGGCTTTGTCATCGCGGAGGCGATGGCTTGCGGCAAACCGCTGGTGGCCACTCGCGCCGGCGGAATTCCGGAAGTCGTCCTGGATGGAACGACGGGCTTGCTGGTCGAGCGCCGGAATCCAGCGGCGCTCGCCGGCAGGATCGTCGAGCTGGCTCGCGATCCAGCCTTGCGGGCGCGCCTCGGCGAGGCAGGCCGGGAGCGCGCCCACGCGCAGTTCGACGTTCGCAAGAACGCCCGCGCGCTTGTGGATCTTTATGGCATCGGCTGAATGGCGATTGCTGTATATTACAGGAAGCGCCAGGCGGTTCCTCTTAGGAGCGAAGAGCAGGAGGCATTCATGAAGGTCCTGGCGGAGCGCACGTTTACGCCAGACCACCAGAGTCGGTTTGCGGCCCTGTCGGGCGACTTCAACCCGATGCACATGGATGCGGTGGCCGCGCGCCGGACGGTGTTCGGTGTTCCCGTAGTCCATGGAGTACATCTGGTGTGCTGGGCCCTCGACCGCTGGATGGGGAGCCGCAGCCCCGCAGGCACGGCGCTGGAACGCTTGACGGTGAACTTTACCCGAGGCGCGTTGGTGGGCGAGACCGTGCGCGTCGCCGTGGAGAGCGACGAGGAAGAGTTCACCTTGCGCGTGCAGTGCGATGAATCGGACAGGGTGTCGATCCGGGGCAGGTTGGGCCCGCCGCTTGATTATCCGGAGACTTTGCCGCCGATGACTTCGCAGGCGTGCCGGGAGATGGATTACGCGGCATTATCGGGGGCGCGGGGCAGCCTGCCGCTAGCGTATGACGCGGACGCCGTCAGCCAACTTTTTCCACACATGGGTGCGGCTGTGCCGCCCTTTCAGTTCGCCGCATTGCTGGCCACCACCCGGCTGGTGGGCATGGAATGTCCGGGCCTTCACTCGCTCTACGTAGCGATGGATTTGTCGTTCGCCAAAGAGGCAACTGGCCCGCCAGAGATGAGGTTCCTTGTGGCTCAAACCGATCGCTTCGGAGGGATGCGGCTGGCAGTCGAAGGCCCCGGCTTTCAAGGTGAATTGCGGGCGTTCCTGCGGCCCAGGCCATGTAAGCAGGCAGCATCCTTGGTACTGGCCCCGCTGGTGGAAGAAGGCGAGTTTTCCGGGCAACGGGCCGTGGTGATAGGCGGCTCCCGCGGCCTGGGCGAGGTGACGGCAAAGTTGCTGGCGCTGGGCGGCGCAGACGTCTTGATCACCTACCACCGTGGGAAAGAGGATGCCGCAGCGGTGGCGGCCGATATCATAGCAGCCGGCGGAACATGCGCGGTCGCGCCATTCGACTGCCAACATCCCGCGCCGCTGGCCTTACCGGAGCCGCCCACGCATCTCTACTACTTCGCCACACCGCATATCACAGCGGACAAGGCAGTCCCTTTCTCGCCGGAGCAATTTGCCGAATACTGCCGCTACTACGTGACCAGCTTCGCCCGGACATTGCTCGAGGTTGGGCAAGGTCTGCTAATGCTTGAAGTGTTCTATCCATCGACGGTCTTTCTGGACGAAACTCCGGCGAATATGGCGGAGTACTGTGCGGCGAAGGCGGCAGGCGAGGAGCTTTGCAAGCAGCTAGCGAAACGTTTCCCGGCGTGGCGATTTTACTCTCCGCGGCTGCCACGCCTGTTTACCGATCAAAACAATGGATTACTGCGCCCGAAAATGGAGGCATCCGAGATGGTCATCCTGGGGCATCTGCGAGGAATGAAGCGAGGTCTTCCGAACTAACGCGGCGGGCCCTTCGGCGGATGGTAATACTCTATCGCGCTACCGCAACCCTTGTCGAACTCAGCGCCAGCACCGAATTGTCCGCTCTCCGCTTCTTCCAACGGTAGTAAATCACGCTCTGTCCCGGGACAGAAAAGGAGGCCACGGCACGCTGCGACACGAAGGCTGCGGGTGCGGTTTCCGAAGCGCCGGCGAAACTCGACGCGTTCGAGTACTCAACCACCAGGTCCGCCGCGGTTGGGTCCGACACCTGAACCAGGCCTTGGGGTGGATTCCCCGTCGAGGGCACGGTTTGAAAATCGCCGACCATCACGCGATTTCCATCCTTGAGCCGGTAGTAGTGCTTTGTGGATGGATTGAGGGCCACACCGGAACCAAGCACAAAAGTGACCAGTCCATCCTGCAAGAGATTGCCGCTGCGGCCGCAACTCTGCTCGCCGGCCGAAGCGGTGTCAGGATGCAGGGACGTTCGGCCCCCGTTCGTAAACAGCTCCATGGTGCACCCGGTCAAGGGGCCAAAGAGGCGAAACGTGACCGCCACGTTCGTCGAACCGACTTGCCACGAGCCGGTGTGAAGCAGCGCTCCCCGCGCCGGATCGAAAGTAAGCAGACCGGCCTCTTCGCTCCAGCCATTGACCCGGTCCTTGATCTGCGCGACGTCGGCCCCGACATCCTTGCCGTCGCTGGCGGCGCCCTTATAGGGCGAAGCGGCATCGAGCGCGCAGTTCTCCCAGTTCGCGAAGTTGCAGGTTCCGGCGAACAGAGCGCTGGTGTCCGGCACTGCGAAGTTGCCAGGCCAGCTAGACTGGATCTGGCTTGTTCCAGCGGAACCAGTGGCGATAAAAACATTGCTCTTGATGCCGGAAGATTGGTTTGTCCAGCATGGCGTGGTGGCGATCCCTTCTCCGTAGCCGGAGATGTTGTCCCTGAGAACAACGTCGGAGGAGTAGAGATAAGGGGCGGGCGAGTCTATGCACGCCGTTGGCGAGTAGACTCGATGCGAACTGGAGCCGGCTCGCGGGAACGTCGTATTATGCACCCAGCCACCGTTGATGATTCCGGTCCCGGTATCGAAAGCGCTAAGGGTATTAAACGGATTCGCCGTGGCCGAATTCGGGAAACGCATGTCCGGCATGAGATTGTTCTCAAAAAACACATTGCGGCTTTTCTGCGATGTGTGTTCATCGTCTTCGCCTTGCAGAATCAAGCGCGCGGGCGCGCCGTTGTTGCCGCCTGCAATATTATTCGAGAATCGCAGGTTCTCCCCCCGGTTCCACGGATCGTTGCCGCCCTGAGTCCGCGCTGTCAGGAACCAGTTGCCGGCGGCGGAATCGGTTAGGATGTTGCCATCGATCAGGCAATGCAGGCAATTCTTTAGTTCGATATATCCTTTTCCATTCAAAGTGTGGCCATCGCTGCGAAAGATCGTGTTGCGGCGGAGCTGGAACCAGCTCGTCTGATCGCCATTCCATCGCGCCAGGCCGCCCACCGTGGGAGCAACATCGATGCCATCCACACCCCACGGGATCACGGTAATCGTATTCGCAGCCGGGTTGATCGCTGTTACCTTGCCCGCCCTGACACCGCCGGCCCAGCAGCCCTTCACGCTGCTGGGGCAGTAGATGGAGCGGCCGGGCGCCGGCACGGAAATCAGGTCATCTACATTAAGATTGGCAACGTTCGACAGCACAATGGAAGTCGCCGTACTGCCGCTTTGTACGGTTGCAGTATTGTCCGTCGGCTCATATCCGCCACCGCCAGTGAAGATCGTCATCGACCATGCTTCCAGAAAGTTATTGATAATCTGGACATTCCTCGAAGCAGTCGGCAGAAGGATGGCGTAGAACGGTTCAATCGGAATGCCTCGGCGCAGCGTCACCGTTCCGCTGAGAGCGCCCTTACCGGTGGCATCATATGGTTTCGGATCAGAAAGTGCATAAGAGTCTCCCAAATACACCCGTACGCTGTCTGCGGTTTCATAGACGACATGTTTTGCACCGTTGAGATTGGCCCAGTTTCCGGCTGCCCCTGAAAACACCGCCACCCGGCAACCGAAGTTGGTCCAGCAGTCCGATGTGCAGCCGGTGCTGCAAGCGGACACCCCAGCGGTCAGCTCAAACGCAGCAGCGATTCCGGGAGATGTAATCACCGCTGGAGAAGCGGCCGTTGCCGAGTTCGCAGTTGCCACAGCAGGAGTTCCGGGATTGTATCCGCCGACTCCCTTGATCATGGAATCCTGAATGGTAATGTTGCGGCCATTTAAGATGAATGCAATCCCGATACTGCGAAAGAAGGCCGCCTCATTGGTGGCCGCCTCCATCGGACCGTGTGCCTCTTCTTCATAGGGATAAAGGAGTATGCGATCGAACGTAATATCGGTCTCGTAATCGCTAAGCTTGCGCGAATTTGTAGTAGGAACCGTCGAGGCTACCATGACGGAGAAGTACGTGTGCTGGGTAGCGGCCACCTGCTCCGCTGTGGTGATTGCGATGCCGCGAAATGCCCAGTTGTTCACCCCCAAACCGAAGAAATCCACAGCGCCGCCATCATATCCCACCGGTGTGCCGGCCGCTACCAGTTTTGGCATTCTCGGCAGATCTTGCCACGTCACACGCCTCCCAGGTGGCAATTCGCCCAGGCGCGAGGAGATGATCTGTGTCTGGCGTCCATTACAGCCGCTCTGCGGCTTTAGACGGAAACCGTAGTAAAAGCCGCCGGTATTGTATGTATGGTACGATGCTCCGGCATCCAGGATAATCGTATCGCCGCACGCGAACGGTTGATCATTCAGGAGGTTCCAGAGTGCAATTCCATCGGCTGCGGGGTCGCCCGTACTGGCGCAGTACCATCGTCCGCCCCCAACTTGTGAGCAGGCCGCGGATGCGATCGCGCAACAAAAGACGTTGCCGAGAATCCAGCGAATGGGTGACAAGTTCATAGTCTCCTCTAGGTAATCAGAAATGTGAGCACAGCCAGCGCCGGGCCTTGCAGGGCATCCAACCGCTCCCTAACGGTCGCGGCTCGGAAGCGCTTTCTGAGCCGCGCGCGTGAGCAAGCGGAGGTGTCAACCTGAAACAGTAATTCCATGACAGGCGCCCGGAACTCGTCACCCGCGCCGGAAGTACATCTGATGGTTTGAGCGAGATTCATGGACTTTTGCTCAACTACGAAGTCCGCTTCTGTCGCGGTCTTGCATTCACAATGTATCATGCGGGAATCAAAGCGCCACTGCTGGCCAGGCGGTGAAAATTGCGCTACCTGTATGATTCAGCAGCGACTTAGGTTATTCGCTTCCTCGTTGTGAATGCAGAGATTACCTCTTGCCGGGAAATCGAGCTGGGCTTGGTCCCTGGCCGGCCATCTGTTGGATCGGCCGGGCGCCGGGCGCCCACGCGGCTCGTGTAAACCCATCCACCATCCCGAGGAAGATGGCGACCGTGGACGCGTAGCCGATGTGCTCGAACATGAAGAAGACCGCATAACCGTACAAGGCCAGCCGCAGAGTGAACGCGGTAGCGACAATCTCTTTGCTTTGCAGATCCGGGCGCGACCTGTGCGCTTTTTCCACGCGCAGCAGTTTCTGCCTCGCAAACCAAAGACACGCGAGAAACGCGATCAGCGCAGGGATGCCCGCTTCGCTGGAGATCTGCGTATAGGTGTTGTGCGTTCCCCTCCAGAAGCCCATGTGGCGGCCGCTCCCGCGAGCCATATCGTCTTCGGCTACGCTGAAATTGCCGACGCCGACTCCGAGAATCGGGTGCCGCAGGGTCAGCAGAATGCTGGCTCGCAGAAGCTCGAGCCGCTGTCTGCTGGATCCGGTCGCGGAAACCATTTGATCGTATTCCTCATCGCTGGTGATTTCTACTTTGGCGAGGATACTCGAGAAGCGCTTCCTCAGGGTTTCCGGCGTGACGAATGTTGCCAGGAGCATACCCAACAGGGTCGCGGAGACCAAAGCCAATCTCCCTCTGGCCGAATACCGGAGAAAAACGAAAGGAAGCAGGCACACCAGGCTGACCATGCCGGCGCGTGAACCCGTCAGCAGCATGACGTACAGCACCGGGACGAATCCGAACAGCGCCACCGCCTTGCCGAGCCGGGAATGCGCCGGATTGTTGAGAAGGAGCCACCAGTAGATGCACGCCAGGACCATGGCGGTGGCCACCTCGTTGGGACTGCCGTAAAAGCCCTTCGGCAGCATCAGCCGGCCCTGCACCTCCACTCCAATCCAGATCGCAAGAACGGCGGCTACCAAAAGCCCGTACGCTTGCACGCGGATGGCCTTTACTGTGTGCCGCCCGGAGGGTAGCAGGCCGGAGACGAGTACGAAAGCCAGCAAAGACTTCGCCCACTGGTCCGTCAACAGGAGAAAGCTGCCCCCACGCCAGACGCTGCCGGGCAGCGACAAACAAAGCCATATCGAATAGGCGATCAGCGCCATCCCGATCCGCGAAGAGAAAACCGAAAAGAACCGCCCGGCGGCGAGCAGGCAGATCAGACAAGCGACTGAGATCACCAGGGGGATATGGAATCCGGTCAGCACGAAATCAAGAATGCGGCTGCTGCAATGGAAGAGAAAGATACAGAGAAGCCAGAACCCTAACCGTTCGATCGGCCCCGCACTCTCGTCCTGGCGCCATAACGCCGCCCCGGGCGCCGGGCGCGACCAGAGAGCTCCGGCCGGCGGAAGGAGAGACTTCGGCGTGGAAACCGGTGTATCCGTGCGCTGCTGGAAGGTCAGATTCGGGCGAAAACGTGACATGGAGCGGCGCTGCTCTGATTCTACCATCGGTCCATGTTGAGCCTGTGCCAACCGCTCCCTAACGGTCGCGGCTCGGAAGCGCTTTCTGAGCCGCGCGCGTGAGCAAGCGGAGGACAGACGCTAAGCGAGCGAGCGCCTTCACGTCCGCGGACGTTCGCACAAAGCCGCGAAACGAACCCAACTGGCGGTGCCATCCAGGCCCTGCTCATAATCGAGCGGCGGCTTCCACCCCAGCTTGTCCATCAGCTTCTGTGGCGAATGGTAGAAGCGGCGCACCTGCACCTGGACGTAGCGATCATCCAGGGATGGCCGCGGATCCGGTTTCTCGACTCGAACAGGCCATCGAAGCCGCTCCCGGATTCTCCGCTGCGTCGCCGGCGGCAGTGATTCGAACACCGAGGCTGCCAGAAGGTTCATCCGGGCAAACACAGGCAGGATGGAAAGCGCTCTCCTGAATTCGCCTGAAAGCGCAATACGGCACTGCTCCCGCAGTCCCGGCGTCCTCCGGCGGGACGGAAGAAATGGCAACACTTCTTTGCGAGACACGTCGACAAACGAGCACTGGATGCCGAGCCGGCCCGACAGATCCTGAAACAGTTGCCTCCAGCTTACGGGCCGCGTCTCATTGACGAAATAGCGCTCCCCGGCGCCGCCTGCAGTGCGGATCGCCGAGAGAATCGCTTCCACCAGGTTGTCGACGTGAACCAGATTACTGGGGTATTGGCCGCCCATCAGCCGTTCCACCAACCCCCTCAGGAACGGCGAATAGGGACCCGTAATGTTGCCCGGGCAAAGAAGGTATACCGGAACTCCGGCCTTCTGGAGCCTCAGCGCCATTTTGTCCTGGCGCAGCTTGGCGACGCCGTACGGGTTGCGGCCAGGATCGGGCCTCCCTGCCTCGGTCCCGCTCCCGGGCGCTGGATCTTCTCCGTAGATCGAGATGCTGCTGAGGTGAATCAGCTTTTGCGGACGGCCGCGACGGGCCGCTTCGAGCAGATGATTCAGTCCCCGGATCATCGAGACGTCGTCTCCCAGAGCGCAGTTCACGATCACGTCGCACCCGGCGACCGCCTCCTCCACCTGCTCGCAATGGAGCAGGTCCACCATGCGGATCGGAACCGCCAGCCGCGCCACGCGGCCGGCATTGCCCTGAGGTTCGGACAAACGCCAGCAAGGAGCTGCCTTCGGCGTGGAGACGCTCGCACAAAGCCGAGCCAACGAAACCGGAAGCTCCGAAAACGCCGATCCTCGGGCCGCTCACGCCTGCACCTTCGCAGCTTTTCGATACCACGCCCAGGGCTCCTCAAGTTGGGTGCGGCACGCATATAATTGCTCGCACAGCTTCACCGAAAGGGCCCCAAATTCCCCATCCACGGCGGGTGAGCCGCCCTTTCTGATGACCGAGGCGAAGTCCTCGATTTGCGCCAGAAAAGGATCCGCCGCCGCGGGCCGGTCCGTCGAGCACAGCGACATCCGTGTGCCCGGCAGATCCTTGGGGAAAAGAGTCAGATTGTCCACCTCCGACAGGGACACTTCCACGTGGAATCGCTCTGCCTCGATCGTGAACCGGTTCTTGAGACTCATGCTTTTCGAGAGGAACATGGAACCTTCGAAGCCGCCGGCGTACTCGAACGTCGCCCGGCAGTTGGCTTCCACGCCTCCGAAGCTGTCGTCCGCAAATGTGAATCGTTCCGGCCAGCCGAACCAGTAAAGCATGCGATCGAGATAATGCGTGCCATTGACTACCAGAACGCCTCCTCCCGACTGGTTGCGATCCAGATTGTAGCCGGACACCGGCGCCCAGCCGCCGGCCGTGCCGAATTCAAAGCAAAATCGATCCAGCCGCCCAAAGAAGCCCTCGCCCAGAAGGCGTTTCATCAGACGCACCACCGGGAAATGCCTGGTGACGAAACCGACCGAAATAAAGGTTCCGTTCCGTTTTGCCAGCTCGCAAAGCTCGATGGCATCGGCATAGGTTGTGGTGAGAGGCTTCTCGACCAGGACGGGCACGCCCTGTTCGAGCGCGATGCGAGCCAGCAAACTGTGGGTGTGATTCGGTGTGGCGATCAGCACTCCTTCCACTTTGCCGAGCACGGCCTCGAGACGTTCCCCGATCTCGGCGTCACAGCCGTATTTCCGCGCCAGCCTGGCAGCCCGGTCCGGGCTGCTGTCGATCAGAGCTTTCACCTCGGCATGAGGCGAACCGAGCGCGGCCGGCAGATGCGACTCGTCGGTAATCGCGCCGCACCCGGCGATCGCCAGCCTGACGGGGCTCGTATTCGTCTGTTGCACTCTTCAGCCCTCCTCGACCGGCTGGGTCCGATAGCTGTAAAGCTGCATCAAATAGGCGCGGTTGAACGCGACTTGCAGCAGCGCGTAGAAAGATGCTCCCAGCATGACCAGGACCGCCAGACGCAACGCCGCAAGCGGAATCACCGCCTCGAGCGCGCTCCGGAGCGCATAGACCGTGATCGCCATCGCGACGCTGAACAAGGCGGGCTTGGCCAGCCCGCCCAGGTACTCGACAGCCGACATGCGAATCGTTCCCCAATACAACGTTTTCCAACTGACGATCATGACCAGGGCCAGAAGCCCCACGGCGCTCCAGGACAGCGCATGCAGGCCGTGAGGCGCAGCCAGCCAGTAACCGGGCGGCAGGACCAGCGCAAGTCCCAGGTTCAGATAGAACAATTTGTCGACGCGACCCTTGGCAATCAGAAGGGACGCGACCGGATTCAGCAGCGAGCGCAGCACGCCCAGCGGGCTGAGAATCTGGATCAGCGCGGCCACAGGCATCCACTTCGGTCCGAAAACGACCTCGACGGCCAGCGGCGCCAGCACAAACAAGCCGGCCATCATCGGAAACACGATCGTGGCAATGATCTGAATCATCTCCTTGAGACCGGCCCGCAGTTTCTCGTCGTCCTCCTGCCGTTTGGAGAACACCGGGTAGGCAACGGCGTTCAGGATCGGATTCACGGTTGCCAGCGGCCGCACAACCGTCTCGTAAGCCAGCCGGTAAATGCCCAGCGGCCCGCTTCCCAGAATGCGGCCTACCAGCATGTAGTCGGCGTTGGACCAGATGTAGTTGGTGATGCGATCCCCGATCTGATAGAGTCCGAATCGCACAAACCCGCGCAGGTGTGACCGCTGAAAGCACAAGCGCGGCCGCCATGTGGTCCAGCCGCGGCTGATCAGCCAGGCTGCGCGGGCGGCGGCCGCGCCCAGCCCG
>JACQDF010000024.1 GCA_016201205.1 Acidobacteriota bacterium | reverse complement strand
GGGCAATCTCGGTGAAGTGAGAGGGAGACTCGGCGTCGACCCGAAACAGGATCACACCGCATTCCGCCGGCAAGCCGCGATGGAAGACAAGCTCACCGAAGTCCTTGTCGAGTGTGAGCAGAGTGAGCTTTTCGCTGGTGCTCCTTCGAAGGACGTCCTCGTCGATCGAGCCGGGGCTGTCCTCGCTCACCCAGGCCACGTCAAAGCCCTGCTCCCGGAGGGCTCGAACGGCCGGACGAGGGATGTTCTCGTCAGCGAGAAACTTCATGCCGTCTTTAGCGGATAGACCCGCTCCGCATGCAGCACCTCGCTCGCATAGGCAAGACAGGCGCGGATATCTTCGGCCGTGAGATTGGGATAGCTGTCAAGGATTTGCTCCTGTGACCAGCCCTTGGCCATCAGATCGACGACCAACTCGACGGCGATGCGCGTGCCCTTCACGACCGGCTTTCCGACCAGGACCTTCGGGTCAACGCTGATGCGGTCTTGCCAGCTCATCGGTACCAAGGATACCAGACGTCGAGGCCGTCCGTTGCAAGCAACTGACGGGGAGAACTCGCTCGCACAACGCGCCGGGGCGAGTTCCTCAACGGTATGGAGGCCGGCGCGGCCTTTGCGCTCTTAGATGGAAGGGAAGTCCGCTTTCGGCGGCTTCGACGGGTAGCAACCCTCTATGCGACGCGAAGTTCGGCGGAACCACGCTTTCCAGGCTTCACGACAATCTCTACATCGTACCCTAGCGCGACCAGGAAGCGCATGAGGCGCTCGACCGAATAACCCCGGAACTGGCCAGCCAGCATAGCTGAGACCTTCGGCTGATCGATGCCTATCAGTTGAGCCGCGGCCGCTTGGGTCAACTCTCGTTGCCGGATGATCCGGTCGATCTTAACGACCAACCCTGCTTTGATCAGGTGTTCGTCTGCGTCGGCTACGCCGAGGTCAGCGAATACGTTGCCCGAGCTGGGCTCTTGCTCAAGAACTTTTCTTTTCAGCATTCTTCACCTCACTACGCAACTGTTTGAGCCGCTGCCGGACCAGTTCTATCTCGGACTTCGGTGTCGCGATCCCGGCCTTGGACTTCTTCTGAAAGGCATGGATCACGTAGATTGTGGCCCCGATGGAGACCGCATAGACAGCGCGGTAGGTTCCGCTCTCATCATTGGCCGCAATTTCCATGACACCGCCGCCGAGACCGTGCAGAGGCTTGGCCTTGGCGCTCATTTCGCCCGGTCTGCGCAACGTACAACGCATAGCCGATGTCGTCTTGGACGCCAGCCGGAAACGACTTCACGTTGGAACGGGAATCGGCGAGCCACGTGAGTTTCTTCATGCGCCGGTACATGCCTATATTGGCATTATTCTTGATGGCGTGTCAAAACGGTGGCGACGGGTGTTTAATACCATTGCCCTGAACTTCCCTCACCTGCTATCCGTTTAACAAGGCATGGTCGAAGATCTTCGCCTGGGGTTCCGCCATCTGCGCCGCACTCCCGGTTTCTGGGTGGTGTGTGTGCTGATTCTCGCGCTGGGCGTCGGCGCCAACGCCACCATGTACACCACGATTCGCGGGCTCATCTTCGCGCCGCTGGAAGCTGTTCTGAGCGATCGCGCTGTCGTTCTGACGGCCTCCAACCCAGGGCAGGGACGCAGCCAGACGCCGCTGTCGCTGCCGGATTTGCTGGATCTCGGGGAACGCACGGCCACGCTCGAGAAGCTCTCCGGCTATCAGTGGACCACGGTAACCTTGACCGGCGTGAAAGAAGCGGAACGAATGCACGGAGCGCAAGTGTCCGCGTGTTTCTTCGAGCTGACCGGCGCCAGCATGTCCCTCGGACGCCCCTTCACCGTGGACGAGAGCCGCCCGGGCCGCAGCCAGGTGATCGTGCTCACAGATGGTTTGTGGAAGCGGAAATTCGCGGCGGACCCGGGAATCATCGGACGCACGATCCAGTTGGATGGAGTTTCTCATACTGTGATCGGCGTGGCCGCGCCCCGGGTCTGGTTTCCCAGCACGGAAACACAATTCTATACTCCTCTGGTCCCGGACCCCGGTGCACCGAGGGCACGGCGAACGGTTCGCGCCTTCGCTCAATTGAAGCCTGGAATCTTTCTCGGTCAGGCAAATCAGGAAGCGGCGTCGATCGCGGGGCAACTGTCCGCGCAGTTTCCGGATACGAACGCCGGCTGGCAGATCCAGGCATCCACGCCGTATGAAGGCATGATCACTGAGAACGACCGGCTGGCCGTGAAGCTGATTTTCCTCGTCACGGCAGGTGTTCTGCTGATCGCTTGCGCGAACCTCGCCAACCTGCTGCTGGCCCGCGCAGTGAGCCGCACCCGGGAGATGGCCGTGCGGCTCGCGCTGGGAGCGGATCGCTGGCGATTGATCCGGCTGTCGCTGGCCGAGACGCTCTGGATCGCGATTCCCGCGGCCGGGGTGGCCGTCCTGGTGAGCTACTGGGCAGGCGATCTGCTGCTCCATTCCTTCAACTCAACTATGTCGCCGCCGGACCGTCTGGTGGACTTGCGTGTGGTGATGTTCGCGATGCTGGTGGCGCTGGCATCGACTCTGTTATTCGGCTTGACGCCGGCGTTGCGGGTTCTAAAGCCGCAGCTTGCCGCCGCCCTGGTGGAAGGCGGAACGCGAGCCGGGACCGGCCGTTGGAGCCGCCGGCTGGCCGGCGTGTTCGTGGTGGTGCAGGTAGCGCTGGCCCTGGCGGCGCTCGGTTTTGGAGGGCTGTTGTTGCGGACGGTGGCGAATCTGCATCGGATGAATCCTGGATTCCAGACTGCGAATATGGCGATGGTGGTGGCGCGCGCGGAATTGTGGAAGCATCGCACGCCGGCGCAATATCGCGCTTATTTCGAAGAGCTGGTCCGGCAGGTGGCGGCCGCACCCGGAGTGGAAGCGGCCGCGGCTTTTTCCGTCGTGCCGCAGGTGCAGGGGGACGGCGCTTTGACAACATTGGTGCTCGACGGGCAACCGGTGACCGCGGCCGGCGAGAGGCCCTCGGCCACTTACATCGCCGTCACCGCGGGCGCACTGGAGACCCTGCGAGTTCGCGTGCTCGCCGGCCGCGGCATCACTGTCTCGGACACCGAGTCCTCGCCGCGCGTGGCAGTGATCAATCAGACGATGGCGCGCCGGTATTGGCCGGCGGGCGATCCCATCGGCAAACGCTTTCGCGCGGAAATGCTGGGACAGGATTGGATCACCGTCGCCGGCGTGTTCGCGGACGTGAAACCGGCTGTGCTGGTTCGGCCTTCGTCTCCGCAGTTCTTCATCGCTTATGCCCGGCAGCCCGTGCCGGAGGCAACCGTCGTGGCGCGGACAAAGGGCGACGTAGAGGCAGTGTTGCCGGATATCCAGCGCGTGGTCCGCACGTTTGATCCGGAGCAGCCCGCGCTGTTCACTTCCATCGACATCGAGAATTACCGGGATCTGCGCGGCGGCCGCACCTTGGTGGGCATCCAGACGGCGTTCGGACTGCTCGCACTTGCGCTGAGTGGTGTGGGCCTGTTCGCGCTGCTGAGCTACTCAGTGCGGCAGCGCATGGGCGAGATCGGGATTCGTGTGGCGCTGGGAGCGGGTCGGGCGGATGTGCTGGCGCTGGTGTTCGGGTATGGCTTCCGCCTGGTGGCAGCCGGCTTCGGGTTCGGCCTGGTGGTGGGGTTGCTGATGGCGAAAGCCGCCTCGAGCTTGTTGTACGAAGTGAGCGCAGCCGATCCGCTCACCTATGGCGTGTCGGCTGCGATGCTGGCGGTTGTCGCCTTGCTGGCCTGTCTTCTGCCGGCTCGAGCGGCGGCGCGGGCGGATCCGGCGGCGGTGCTGCGGGTTTTGTAAATCTGACAGTTATGGTTTGAGAATGTCGCCCCAAACCACCGAGTACGCTTCCAGGTCGTTGTCGAGATTGCGGCCGGCGCGAACATAGACCGGCCGGCTGAACGGAAGCCGGTCGCGTTCCGAGCGCATGCCGGAATCGGCGAAACGCGTATCCTTTCGAAGCATGACCAGATACCGGCTTCCCGAGCGGGTCCGAAGCAGGATCGAGTCTTGCTCGGCCCGCAGCACCACTCCCGCCAAAAA
Organism: Acidobacteriota bacterium; assembly: GCA_016201205.1. Taxonomy (GTDB): domain Bacteria; phylum Acidobacteriota; class Terriglobia; order Bryobacterales; family Bryobacteraceae; genus CADEFT01. Next base: position 693 of record JACQDF010000024.1, on the reverse strand, counting down.
GACGTTGCCGCGCGGGACGAAGACGTCGGTTTGGTACTGCATCAGCACGGAACGGCGGGTGTTGTGGAGAAAGGGTTGCTCGAGGTTCACGATACGCACGATCAGCGCGCGGCACAGCGGCAGCTCGTGGGAACGCTCCGAGAGAACATCCAGGGTTTGACCTGTTTGGATCGTGCTGACCGCGGTGCGGCGCTGCTCTCGCTCGAAATGGGTTCTCGAGGTGTACGAGCAGCGATGGGACTGCTTATCGGGAGTTTCCAGCAGAAAGGATCCGCTGCTATCGGTGCCTGTCCAGCCTTGAAATACTCCCCGCGTGAGCGGAAGGGGCTGGGCGGATTGAAACACGGCAACCAGAACGAGTGCGCAGGCCAGCCGGATTATGAGCACTTTCGACCCCTGCCATTACTATACGACCTTTGACCTTTGGTGGGGCGGCCAATCCTGGTCGCAGCCGCCTTTCCAGGCGGCTACTAACCCCGCTGAAAGCGGGCTTGCGGGCTGAAAGCCCACCCCACACTAGTGTAGTGCGTCATAAGTCCCTTAACACGCTGCTCCTGACGGCGTAGCAGCGGTTCCAACCGCCTCCGGGCACCAAGGCGGATCGATGCCTGGGGCGGGAGGCATTGCTGCTGCCCGCCAGCATCACCTATCCGTCATCTCTTCGGTTTCCAGTTCCTGCGATTCAGACAGTAG
>JACQDF010000384.1 GCA_016201205.1 Acidobacteriota bacterium | reverse complement strand
GCTCCTTTGAATCCACGTGTCGCAAGTTCCGTCGTTTCCTCGAACAACTACCCCGGTAGCACTGCCATTTGACCCACAGATTCCGCCGAGGAGCCGTAATGCCGAGCTTCGAGCAGGTTTACCGTTTACTATGGAAGAAGGGTCCGGGACGAACGGTGTCTAGCCAAGGGACCCACTATCGTCTTGAGGCTCGGGAAGGAAAGGTTCTTGCCTTTCCTAGAAGCGGAAGAGTTACGATCCATGACGATTGCTGGGGCCAGAATACGACATGCCAAGGAACACGGGCCGGAGGCGTCTATAACGGCCCGTATAGCATTTATGCTTGGTACCGGAATCACTCATAGAGGAGCGCCGGGGAAATGAAGACATACACCGCGGTAGTTGAGCAGTGCCCAGACACCGGCCTATACGTGGGCTACGTTCCGGGGTTTCCTGGAGCTTACAGTCAAGCCGAGTCACTGGATGAACTGAACAGGAATCTCCGAGAAGTTATCGAGATGCTCCTGGAGGAGGGGGAACCGAAGTTGGAGGCTCAGTTCATTCGATCCTTGAGGCGCGGGGTTTCGCTGAGGTTCGCCAGCGGGGCTCACACAAGTTAGCCCGCCGGCCGCGGCGGGTTCTGGACTCGTTGGTCCGGTGTTCAGCCCTGACGAGGCAGCGTTGGAAGGGAACATGTCGAAGATAGATGAACTTAAAGCAGAAATCGAGAGACTTCCCGGTGAGGAGCTCACCGAGCTCTTCCGGTGGCTGACGGAAAAGGACTGGGAGAGATGGGACGCGGAAATCGAAGCCGACTCCCGGGCGGGAAAACTCGATTTCTTGGTGAGTGAGGCGCGCGAGGAGAAGGCCAAGGGGACGCTCAAGGACCTGTGAATGCATCGCACAACCGGGCGTTTCTGGACCTGCTTTGCGAGTCTGCCGGAAGCTGTCCAGAGAGTCGCCCGAGAGAACTTCGAGCTCCTGAAGGAGAACAGGGCGCACCCCTCGCTGCATTTCAAGAAGGTCGGAATACTGTGGTCCGTGAGAGTCGGGCTCAATCACCGCGCCCTTGGAGTGCAGGATGCTACGGACTTCATCTGGCTTTGGATCGGCCATCATGACGAGTATAAGCGAATCATTAAGAAACAGGGCTAACCAGGGCATGCAGCCGCCGCGCCAAAGACCGGCGCGCGGCTGAGCATTGAGCCGTTAGCCCGCCGTGCAGTTCGCATGGTGATCGGGATGGCGTCGTGTTTGTGGTACCGTAATCTGAAGTTCGAATGGGACCCGAGGAAGGCAGTAAGCAATGTCTCCAAGCATGGGGGTGTCATTCGACGAAGCGATGAAGGTTTTTTGCGGACCCGCTGGCACAGATCTTCGACGACGAGGACCACTCGATCGACGAGCAGCGGGAAATCATCATTGGGCATTACGGACGACTACGTCGCGGATCTTCCAGCGCCCGCAGGGCCACCCGGCAGGAGCGACGAGATTATGAAGAGACCTCAAGTTTCTGCGAAAGCGGTATGGTGGCGGGCAGTGGCGCAAGCTCAAGGGTATCGCCAAGGTTCGCAAGCGCAACGGCTCAATGCGGTGGGCCGAGGTGCACTGGTATGAAGCCCATGGCATTGGCCGAAAGGGTTGGAAGATTAAGCGGTTCTTGGATTGACGACCATGAAAGCTGAGAAATCAAGATCAAGGTTCTTGCTGTGTGTCCGCAACGACGGCTCGGACGACTTGGAGCCCAGGAAGGTCTACGAAGTTCTGCCAGATGCAGGGGCTGTGCGTGAAGGCTTTGTGCGAGTCATCGACGAGTCCGGGGAGGATTATCTCTATCCGGCTGAGTACTTCGTGCCCGTGAGGTTGCCGGTAGTGACTGCACGGGCATTCCTGTCGCCGTCTAAGGAGGGCATGCAGCCGCCGCGCCAAAGACGGGCGCGCGGCTGAGCATTGAGCCGTAAGCGCCGGCACCCGACGCCGTTCGACATGCGGGGCTCTTGGTCCAATCTTTGATGACCCCATCCATCCGGGTCTCTTAATCTCTTCATTAATCTCTTCATTTCTCCCATTGCACGGTGAACTCAGCAGGCGTATACTGGCTGACAGTAATTTCCTTCGCAGGGGCTAACAACATGAAGTTTCGATTTGCGATCTGTACACTGGTGGCCTGCACGGCCATCGTTTTCTCTCAAGCGCCGCCGGCTCCCACCGAGGACCGTGTCGGCTTTCCCAAAGATTACAAGAGCGCATTCACAAAACTGCTCACGTTTGACCGGCCCGACAACGGGCAGATCCGCGTCATCTGGGGCAATGACATTGCCTCCAACACGCCGCTGGGGGACCCATATCCCTACGGCTCAGTGCTCCTGTTCGAGTCCTACAGCTCGAAACGCGGCGCCGGCAACGTCATCCTGCTCGATGAGAACGGCCGCTTTATGCCGGACCAGCTCACGACGATCTTCGTGAAACGCAAGGAAGCAGGCTTCGGCGAGGCTTATCAGCAAAACCGCAACGGCGAGTGGGAGTACGTGGCGTACCTGCCGGACGGCAGCTTCCAGACTCCGCCGCAAAACTCGGGCAACTGCGCCATCTGCCATCTGCAAGCCGGCGCATTTAAGGACTTCACCTTCCGCCGCGACCGCATCGCCCGCCAGGCCAGCGGCGCCGCGCCTCTGGCAACCATCTCCAATTACGCCTTTGTTCCGGGCAACCTCGTGGTTCCCAAAGGGACTGTCATCACCTGGTACAACGACGATGAGATCGCGCATACGATCTCGCTGCCTCAGGCCGCCGTAACCACATCGAATCTGGACCAGGGGGCAACGTTCCAGTTCAGGTTCGAGCAGCCCGGCGAATACGACGTGCGATGCACGATCCACGCCGGGATGCGCGCCAAGATCATCGTGCAATAAAGCGCTACTTCACCTCTTCGGGGTTCACTCCTTTGGTGTCTCCCAAGGCCACATAGCGGATATAGGCGATCACGTCGGCCAGTTGCTCATCCGCGTAGCCGGCCGATTCGGGCGGATGCTTCCAGGTGGCATTGTCGCGAACAGCATGGATGACGCTTCGATCGAGCTCCATGAACTCCGGCGGCATTCTGTCAAGGTTATAGAGCTTCACCTGGCCTTTCTGGTCACTGACAATCATGGCCGGGAATTTCTTGTTGATCTTCAGTTCGACCTCCTGGGCGTAGACCGTCCGCGTGGACAGAATGGAGACGACGATCGCTTTCGGGCTGAGGCGGGCGACTTTGGTGAGGTCGGGACCGATGCGGTTGCCCTGCTTGTCCAGTTCATGGCAGATCGAGCAGGCGGTTTTCCCATCGAGGAAGACCTGTTTGCCCCGAGCCGCCTGGGCGGGCATGTCGATCGCGGCGAGATAGGGTGTAACGCCAATCGCGAGCAGCGGGAACCAAAGCATGACTGCGCACCTCCTCCAGGATGAGTTGGAGCAAGAGCGTTGCCATTCCGGAGGACTGAGAAACGGCAGTTTTCCGGACGAAGCGGTCTGGTTTCTTGCAGGGGAAGTGGGTGCTATCGCCCAGGGGGGATAATGGTAGGGCCATGTTTCGCTGGGTGTTCGTGCTCGGTTTAGGGGTATGGGGAGCGGGCCCGGCCGAAGGCGCCAGGCGCGTACTTCACGTGATCCATTCAGCGGGGTTCCGCCATGACAGCGTCCTGACGAGCGTCCGTGCCATCGAGGACATCGCCCGGCGGACAGGGGCGCTCGAGATCGTCGCGACCGAGGATTTGAGCCGGCTGACTGCATCCGTGCTGCGCGACTTCGATGCCGTCTTTTTCTTCACCAGCGGCGAACTGGTCCTGAGCGACCAGCAGAAGCGGGACCTGCTCGATTTCGTCCGCCAGGGGAAGGGCTTCGGCGGGGCACACAGCGCGACAGACACGCTGTACACGTGGCCGGAATATGGCGAAATGATCGGCGGATACTTTGATGGCCACCCATGGGCGCAGGAAGCAGGCATGGATATCGAGGATCCCGATTTCCCCGGCCTGAGGGACCTGGCGCCGGGCTGGCGAATCGTCGAGGAGTTTTATCAGTTCCGGTCGTGGTCACGCGACCGCGTGCGCGTGCTGATGACCCTGGATACCAGCACGGTGGACCTCAAAGCGGAAGGAGTCAACCGCACCGACGGAGATTTCGCGCTGGCCTGGATCCGTAATTATGGCCAGGGCCGGGTCTTCTATACGGCGCTCGGTCATTTTGAGGATACGTGGCTGGATGCCCGCTTTCAGAAGATGCTCGAGAACGCGCTTCTATGGCTGGTTGGCGAGAAGGAAGCGGATGCATCTCCCGGAGGATCCACGCCGCAGCCCAACGCGGTGTCCACGGTGGCGGGCCCGGCGGAAGGGCACGCGCCCGGCAGTATCATCGCGGTCCTGGGTGAGCGTCTCACCAGCGGCTCATCGCTCGAGGCGAGTCGAACGCCATGGCCTTCGAAACTGGCTGGAACGCGTGTCGAGGTGAACGGCCGTCCGATTCCGTTGTCTTCGGTGGCTCCGCTCGAGGTGCGTGCGCAGCTTCCGTTTGATCTGACGCCGGGGACGACCGCGGATCTGAGGGTGTGGAGCGCGACGCGCTCGAGCGAGCCGGTTCCGATGCGGGTGGTGGAGGCGTCGCCGGTATTGGTGTCGGGGGCAGTGACAGGCAATGTACTGTTGCTATACGCCACTGGCCTGGGTGTTGTACCCGGCGCGGTTGCAGGGGTCGCGCCACCGTCGGGCTCCGCCATGCGAACTTCGACAATCCCCGAGCTAAGAGTGAATGGAGCAGGCGCGGAAGTGACTTTTTGCGGGCTTGCGCCCACTCTGGTCGGAGTGTACCAGATCAACGCTGCCTTGCCGGCCGGCGCTGCTGGCCCGCCCTATGACGTGCAGGTACAGATGCAAGGGGCAACCTCCAATCGGCTGACAGTCCGCTGAAGGATCTCCATCCGTTCCGATAAGGAGAAGGGGACCTCCCCGGAACGAATGATGGACATCAAACGGTTTGTCAAGAAGCTGAGCGGGGCAGGGACGCCATCGCTCGAGACGTCGATGCGCACCATGGATGATCTGGTCGCGTTGTACGGAAAGGCAGTCGAGTGCTATGGGGCGGCGATGGACAGTATCGCCGGGCACGCGCCGGAAACGCCGCGAGTCCTGCGCGAGGAGCACCGGCAGAGGCTGAAGAATCTGCGTGTCCTGCTGCTGGCATCGCCGGGGGCCAGGATGCTCGAGGACACGCGCAAGCAATTGGATATCGCGCTCGGCCGTTACGGGCAGGATCTTGGCCGGCATCTGGATCGGCAGGAGCGAGACGCCAAGGAGATCATGGCGATGGTGGCTGCGATGGCGGATTCGATGGCCTCGCGCGACACGCAGTATAACGTTCGATTTCGCGGCATCGCGAAGAAGCTTCGCCTGCTCACCACGAGCCAGGATCTGGCTGAGATCCGCCTGAAACTGGCCGAGGAAGTGGGGCAGTTGGAGAAGTACGTCGAGGACATGGCCGGCGACACGAAAACCGCCGTCGAGCGAGTGAAAGCGGATCTGCAGGCACGCAGAGAGGCCGCGCCCGAGCCGTGGCTGGAGGGCGCCGACCCGGTGACGGACCTGGCCGGGCGTCCCGAATTCGTCGCCGTGGTGGATATCCTGCTCCGCAAGGAAGCGCGATTCTGCATCGCGCGGTTCACGATCGACAAGCAGGCGGCGCTGGTGGCGCGGCATGGGCAGGCGGCCGGCGACGCTGTGCTGCGGGAATTCGCCGCCCACCTCAAGGAGGGGCTCGCCGACGCCGCTGCCGTGTGCCGGTGGGCGCAAGATGAATTCCTCTCGGCGGTGGCGTGCCCGCTGCCCGAGATGGCGATGCGCGCGTCGGCGCTCGAGCAGAAGCTCTCAAACGCCTATTCGCTGGCAAGCGGACGCGAGCGCGTGATCGTGACCTGCTTTTCGGCCGTGGTGCAAGCGTTGCGCGGCGAAACCGTCGAGCAGATGGTGGGGCGGCTGGAGGAAGCGCGATGTTGCGCGGAGTAATCCTCGCCCCCGACGCGGAATTACGCCACGGGGTGGAAGCACGGATCGCGGATACCGGCCACGTGCTGTTGCTGCGCTCCTTTGATCATTATCTCAGCCTCGAAGAGCTGCACCGTTTTCACCGCGCGCATGCGCCTCAGGTGCTGTTCCTCGATATCGCGAGCAATCCGGACATGCTGGACCTGGCTGCGCAGCTTGGCCGGGTGCTGCCTGGCGTGCTGGGCGCGGCGTTGCATCACCAGTGCGATCCGGCGCTGCTGATGAAGCTGCTGCACGCGGGCATCCGCGAGTTCCTGTATCCGCCGTTTGAAAAGCAGTTGTTTCTGGATGCAGTGGCCCGGCTGACGCAGACGCTGCGCGAAACGCCGGTGTCGCGGGACGCCACCGACCTGCTGTTTGCATTCCTGCCGGCCAAGGCCGGCTGCGGCTGCTCGACGCTGGCGATGAACTCCGCCATGGCGATGACGCGTGCGCTGGAAGGCAAAGTGCTGCTGGCCGATTTCGACCTGAACTGCGGCACGGCGCGGTTTCTGCTGAAGCTGACCAATGCCTTTTCCGTGCAGGATGCGCTCGAGAAAACCGGGGAATTAGACGAAGGAATCTGGTCCGAGATCATCTGCCCGGCCGGCATGCTGGACGTGCTCGCCTCGGGGCCGATTCAAAAAACGATCCGCTTCGAGACGGGCGCGATCCGGCGCATGCTCGAATACGCGCAGCGGCGCTACAAGGCGATCGTCGTCGATCTTTCCGGCAACCTGGAAGACTACTCCCTCGAGATCCTCCATGAATCGCGCCGCATTCTGATGGTGCTCGAGCCGGACCTGGCGACAGTGTACCTGGCGCGGGAGAAGCTGCGCTTTCTGCGCACGCTGGATCTCGAGGACCGCGTCAGCGTGATCCTGAACCGCTGGCACCGTGACGCGTGCCTGTCGATCGCCGATATCGAGAGCGTGATCGGGCTGCCCGTGCAATACACGCTGGGAAACGATGGCGAAGCCGTCTACCGGGCGCTGCTCGGGGGCACGCCGGTGGATGGATCGAGCGATCTGGGCAAGGAGCTGGCGCGGCTGGCGATCTTCTTATCGGAAGCGCGCACGGAGAAGGCGGAAGTGACGCCAAAGCGGCGGATGGTGGAGTACTTCTCGCTGCTTCCGGCTCGGTATTCGCTGCTGAAGTAGGACAGGCCCGGGCCTGGGATTGGCTCACCCGAGGTAATCGAACAGACTGCGCCTTGGCGTGCGGGCGCGCGCCTGGAGCGCAGCATCAAGGCCGATGCGCGCCTGGCCCAGATCGGTGGCGGCTTCGGCCAGATCGGCCTCCTCGATGGAGGCGATCCGCGCACGTAGGCTCAGCTCGAGGGCGGAGGCGGCCGTGGCAGCTTCAGCCACGCGATTCTGCGTCAGGCCGTAGCTGGCGAGCCGCTGGTTCAGGTACAGCGCGGCTGAGCCGAGGTTGCCCAGCGCTTGTTCGATGCTGGGAATGGTGGGGTCCGGCGGATTAGGCGGATTATCCACCGCCAGCAAGGCGCGGCGCATGCCGTTGATGGCGAGGAAGACGTTCTCGCTCCCGGTGGCGCTGTCAAACAGGATGTCGGCGCTTTGGGCGACCGGGAACAGCAGGCCGCTCGAATCAGCCACCTGGCGCGTCGAGGCGGCGCCCTGATAGGCGCTGACGCCGGACGGCGTGCTGAGATCGACTTGATACGGCGCGATCTGGTCCGCATCGCCGCTGAAGATGTAGCGGCCCTCAACGGCCGTCGAGGCGGCAGCCACCATACGCTCCAGCAAAGCCTGCAACTCGCCGGCGAGGTGCGCCCGGGTGGCTGCGGTCTGCAGGTTGCTCGACCCTTGCGCTCCCAGCACGCGGGCCCGCTCCAGGAGCTGGACGCCGTTCTGAAGAGCCTTTTCCCCCGCATCGACTTCTACTTTGACGCGCGTGAGATTCTGCTGCACCTGAATGGCGGAATCGAGGCCCGCGCGGGAATCGAGCAGGCTGGAGACGTCGTCCGGCGAGTCGGACACTTTGGTCAGCTTGAGCCCGCTGGTGAGTTTTTCCTGTGCCCGATCGGTGCGCTTCTGGAGGCGTCCGATGTCCAGCAGGAACTTTTCGGTAAACGCATTGAGTCCGCTGAGCATGACGATTCCTCCTATCTCAGCAGGCCAACCAGGATGTCGGTCAGCGAATTGAGCATTGTGAACAGTTGAGCGTTGGCCTGGTAGGCGCGCTGGGCTTCGATCAGGCGGGCGGCCTCTTCATCCAGAGAAACCCCCTGGCGGTCTTCGCGAAGAGCCCTGGCCTGGCTGGCGAGCTGCTTTTGCAGCTCTTCGCCCTCGCGCACACGCACCAGATCGCGGCCGGCGCGCGCCCCCAGCTTGCCGTAAAACTCGTGGAAGCTGACATTGTCGATCGCGCGGGCATCCAGAAGCGCGGCCAGTTTGAGCGCGTTGCCGTTGCCTCCGGGCACGCCAAAGTCAGCGGCCGCCAGATCGGACGGCGTCAGCGGGTTGACGCGCAAAGTGGCCGCCGAACCGATGACGGGATCATAGGTGAACAGATCTTGCCTGGGTGTCGAGCCGCCGGCATCCAGGCCGCCCATGAGAATCTGGTTCACGTTGTCGGCAAAGCTTTCAGCCAGCCGGTTGAGGTCGCTTTGATACGAGGGGAGCAGATTGATGCGTGTGTCGAGCGCCCCTTTGAGCGAGCCGTCGCTGATCTGATACGTGATGTCATTGTCATTCTCGTCGAGGATGCGCGGCTGGGGCAGGGAGAAATCAGCGCGGATTTTTTGAATGCGGTCGCCGATCACGAGCGGAGTCTGGCCGCCGAGCAGGAGGCTGAGGCTGCCGTCGGGGTGCTCGAGCAGGTTGAAATCCACCAGTTGCGACAACTCTTCGAGCGCCGAATAGATCTGGGCATCGAGAGCAGGATCCTTCTGATTGCGGAAGTCGGTACGCCGGATGTGGCTCAAGTCGCCGACACGCCCGGCCAGAGAATTGATCCGGTCCGTAATCGAGGAGATCTGGCGGTCGGCCGAGCTGAGAGTTTCGGTGAGCGCGTTGGCGTTTTCATTGAAGGCTCGGACGGTGGCGGAAGCGCGGTCCAGCACCACCTGGCGTGCGACCGGGTCGTTGGGGTTGATGGACCAACTGGAGACACTCGAAAAGAACTTGCTCAGCGCGCCGGCGACGCCGGCGTCTTTCGAGATTTTGAAGAAAGCCTCGACTTGCGCCAGGTCGGTGGTCTGCTGGCTGTAACGGCCCAAGGTGTGCGTCTGGCGCCAGACATTGCGCTCTGCGTATGCGTCCCGGTAGGAGATGAGCTGGCCGGTGTCGACACCGCCGGCCTGGCCCTGGTTCACATCGAATCGGCGCGCGGTGATCGTGAGCCGCTGGCGGGCGAACCCTGGGGTATCGGCGTTGGCGACGTTGTTTTGGATCACGCCCAGGGACCTGTCGTAGGCACGCAAGGCGCCGGCGGTGGAAAGCAGGGAGGCGAGCAGGCTGCCCATGGTCAGGCCTCCAGCATCAGGTGGCTGGGCGGCTCAAACGAGGGGTGGTAGCCGGACTTTGGCTCCAGACCGAGCGCCGCGACGAACAGGCGAGCCCAACCGTCGTGCCAGGCAGCGGCTTGCGTATGGAGGAGGGTGGCTTGGCCGAGCTCGTGCTGGAAGGCTTCCAGCCGTTCGCGCAGTTGCTGACATTCGTTTTCATCCGGGCGTTTTTCGGTGAGCGCGGTTTCCAGTTGCCGGAGGCAGGCGACGGCCTGCTCCAACTGCTCGGTGGATTGGTCGAAGTCGCGAAGATAACGCCGGGCGTGCGAGCGGCTCACAGCGGCGCCGGCTTGGTCGAGGAGGTCGGCAGGCGGCTGCATGGCGTATTACAGGCCTCCGTGGGGCAGGAGAGCATTTTCGAGGATCTTCCGGCTGACTTCGAGCGGATCGGGCTGGTACCGCCCGGCCTCATAATCCTCGCGAAGCCGTGCGACGCGTGCGAGCCGTTCCGGTGACTCCTCCGGAGCGGTACGCCAGGTCTGGCTGAGGATCGAGAGGTGGACACGATCGGAATCAGTACGGCGCTCGCCGGTCCGGGAGTCCTCCCGAGGGGCTTGCGCCTCTGTCTGACGGGCGCGATCCGGTCCAGTCGGGCCGACGCCGGCGAGTCCGTTAAGGGGATCGTTGATCTTCATCGTACCGGTCTCGAGGCGGCCTGGGAGGTAAACCCGGGCCCCCTCGATGGTCTTTTCGGCGTCGGAGGCGGAAGTGTGAGAGATTTTTTTCTCATGCTAAGATAATCAAGGCGGCGTTGCTATGGTTGTAATCCTGATCACAATTCTGCACGTGTTGGTTTGTTTCTTCCTGGTCGTCGTGGTGTTGCTCCAGAGCGGCAAGGCTGCCGATCTGGCCGGCGCCTTCGGCGGCATGGGATCGCAGACGGCCTTCGGGCCGCGCGGCTCAGCCACGGTCCTCAGCAAGGCGACCACTATCGCCGCAGGCGTGTTCATGATCACTTCGCTGTCGCTGTCCGTCATGGCCACGCGTGCCGGCCGGACGGGGTCGACGGTGCTTGAGAAGCACGCCCCGGCGCTTCCGAAGACGCCGCAGCCGGTGCAACAGCCCGGCTCGGTACCGATCAGTATTCAGACGCCGGGCGGTGGCGCAACGGTGGCAATTCCGGTCCCGCCGGCCGAGAGCCAGCCGGCGCCGGCCCAAAAGGCTCCGGCCGAGCAGAAGGCTCCGGCGAAAAAGTAGGTTTCCCACGCGGAGGTGGCGGAATTGGCAGACGCACTAGCTTGAGGTGCTAGCGGGAGCAATCCCGTGGGGGTTCAAGTCCCCCTCTCCGCACCAAATATCTGCCGCTGTATCAATGAGATACAGCGCTTTTTTTCGTTTGTGCCCAAATGTGCCCACAGGATCAGGGGTTGAGGATTTGCAGGATCATGCTCTTGGCGATTTCCCAGAGCATCTGCGCATCCCCCTGCACGAGACTGACGCCGTGCGAGAACTCCTTCTGCGGATGAATGTAGTTCCGATAGTCGCGCATAACCTCGCCGATATCCTTCGCCGTGGTCGTGATCCACTTCAGCTCGTGCGCGACGTCGATGTAGTTCTTGAGGCACCAGTGTCCTTAAGCTGTAGAGTTTGCCCGGTGGTCTTGTCTTTGGGTGCGGCCTTGGCCGTAAAGATTGGGCCCTTGTTCGGAAGCTGGTTTATTCTCGCAAGCAGGAGACCTTCGAGGATGCCTCCCATCATGACCGTCGCCGCAAGGGGTGCGCCTGCCTTGACGCAGATTACGCATTCCTGCCAACGCTGCGCGAGGATGTACTTCCCGCCATGGCGCCGTTTGCGACTCACGCAATTGCTGGATCTGCTCCCGCTCTTCCGGCCTCAGAACCAACCGGGGACGCTTGGATCTTCCAGCCACGGCCCAAGTGTACCATAGAACATTTTCACGTGTATATGTTTTATTGAAACGATATACTAGTCGTTTCTTGGTCCCACATCGACTTGTGGGAAGGCCGCGATGGCCTCCGCCAGCCGGCGTGCGAAATCGCGCGCCGGCCAGAGGGTCTGAAGGGAGAGATAAGCTTCCACAAGGCCGCTTTGAACCACGACTATCTTGTGCTGCTCGGAATCGTCTGTGCGCATCCAGAGGGCGATCAGGCCGAGAGCAGGCGCCAGAAGCACCGCTGGTTCGTACTCGATGGCGGCCTTCTCGATGAATTCCCTTTGTCCTTCCAGCGCCCGGCCCAAGAGCGTGGCGTTTTCTCCATGTCGATGCTGGGAGAAGCGGAACCCGGCGGCATCGCCGGGCGATACGTACACTTCTTCCCATGCTCCCGGCCCGGCGGCTTGAAGGAAAACGAAGGAGACCGGGGACAGGCGCTCGATCCAGTCCTCGCGCGCCAGATCGTCGAGTCCTGCCGGGACGACTCCGAGCGCAACCGGTTGGCCCTCCGGCGTCTCGGGCGCGGCAGTGAGGGCGGCTTCCGTCTCCCGTCGCATTCCACGGGTTCGTTCCAACGCCTGTTTCGCGGCCCGCACGGCGTCTTCGGGCGGCCGGACCTGTTTCCTGCTCATGACACACCCCCGGGCACGGTGAAATAGGTGGCGCTCCAGACTCCGCGCTGGAGGTAGTTGGAGACGAACTCGTCGAAGGCACAAAGGCTGGGGCCGAAGAGCGGATCCTCGATCGTGAGGATGGCGTCTGTCTGATCTTCGAATCCGGAGATGATCACAAAGTGGCCGGGACCGCCGCCGCGCCAGGCAATGAACGCGCACACCGGAAGCCGATTGAGAATTTGCGTCCGCACGGCAGCGAACGGCGCCGGCCCGAAATCGAAATGCGAAAGATGCCCGATGAAACGGAGGGCGAGTTCGAGCCGGTGCGGGATGTTGCAACCGGGAGGATTCTGGCAACAGTCGGCGCCCAGCAGCGAACTGGCAACGCGGCATTGCGTCCACCCTGCCGGGTTGGCGTAGAAGGCGGCGACGGCTTCAGAAACCGCCGCCCAGCACCAGTGTGGCTGAGCGGACGGCTGCAACGGAACCGGAAGCTGTGCGCTCATGGCTCGTTTTTCACCGGGTTCCCCTCGGCGTCGATCAGGATCTGGCAGTTCAGCCCCAGTTCCTTGCAGGCTTTGATGACGGCTTGCTGCGTCTCGAGCAACTTCTTGCGCCGTTCCAGTTCCGCGCCCACGGTCTTGGAAGCCGCGTCTTTCTCGGCCTGCGCCTGCTCCGCCGCCTCCTTTTTTCTTTGCGCGTCGAGGAGCGCGTTGATGTTCGTGGAAGCGGCGTCGATTGCGCTTTTTTGGATCAGCGCTTTGGCGCCGAACTCGATGCCGCGCAGCGAGCCTGTCATGTCGTCCAGCTTCAACTTGTACGAAGTGGAGAATCCGCCGAGCGAAGAGGGGAGAG
>JACQDF010000383.1 GCA_016201205.1 Acidobacteriota bacterium | reverse complement strand
CTGTGCGCCGCCGGCGCCTTGCGCGAGCCGATTCTGTACTTGAGTCTCCACTTCAAGTCGAACCGCCAGCGGTATTACTACCTGCTCCAACGAGTGCGCGAAACGGGCGACTGGGAAACGTGGCTGGAGTTCTTCCTGACGGGCGTCAGGGAGACGTCCGAACAGGCCGCCGAGACCGCCAGGCAGATCCTGGCGCTCTTCGAGTCCGACCGGCGGACGATCGAAGGCCTCGGCCGCCCGGCGCCCTCGGCCCTGCGCGTTCAGCGGCACATGCAGAGGAAACCAATCATTTCCATTCCCACGACGGCAGAGGCGCTGTCACTTTCGGCGCCGACCGTGACAAAAGCGATCGATCACATGATGAGGCTTGGGATGCTCCGGGAGACCACAGGTAAGCAGAGACACCGGCTTTTCGTTTACGACCGGTACCTGGCGATATTGAACCGGGGTACAGAGCCGCTACCGGCGACCGCACTTCCACCCGGTACTGGCTCTTGAATATCTTGAATCTGGGTCGCTTGATCCGCCACGGCACGCAGGTTATGATAGCTGAATTCCCCCCGATCCCCGGCGCCGAGACGTGATTCTGGTCAGCATGCCCTTCGGGCCGCTGCGCGTCCCTTCCCTGGGTCTGAGTTTGCTGAAGGCCGCCTTAGGCGGCATCCGCTCGAAGATCTTCTACTTCGGTCTCTCTTACGCCACCCGCATCGGCGTGCGCTTGTACGAGGACATCGCGTTCAAGGAAGTCCCGGAATCCGCGCAGCTCGGCGAGTGGATCTTCCGCCCCGGGCTGTTCGATTCCACCCCACAAGACGACGAGGGCTATCTGAGAGAAGTGATTCTCGAAGGAACGCCGCAGGCGCGGCTTGGGGACAGCGTGATCCAGCAGGCGCTCGAGGCGCGCGCGGGCGTCTCCGATTTCCTCGCCTGGTGCGCCGAACAGGTGCTCAGTTGCTCGCCGGCGCTGGTCGGCTTCACGAGCGTCTTCCAGCAGAACGTCTCCTCGCTTGCCCTGGCGCGCCGGCTCAAGCAGCTTGATCCGCAACTGTGCGTTGTATTTGGAGGGGCCAACTGCGAAGGCGCCATGGGACTCGAGCTGATCCGGCAGTTTCCCTTCGTGGACGCGGCCGTTTCCGGTGAGGCGGATGCCGTATTTCCGGAGCTTGTGCGGAAAGTTCTCAAGGGTGAATCGCCGGCGGGCTTGACGGGCGTCACAACGCGAACCACGCTGGCCCTGAGCAGCGGACCGGTCAGGGCCCCTGTCGTGCGTGATCTGGATGCGCTTCCGTATCCCGAAGTGGATGATTTCTTCGAGCAGTTTCAAGCCAGTTCGGCGGCCCGCGTCTTTACCGCCCGGCTGCCGTTTGAAACCTCGCGCGGCTGCTGGTGGGGACAGATTCACCATTGCACGTTTTGCGGACTGAACGGCGAGACTATGGCCTACCGGCGCAAGTCCGCCAGCCGGGCCATGGAAGAGCTGATCTCGCTGATCAGCCGCTATCCAGGCCATCCTGTGATGGTGGCGGACAACATCCTGGACTTGAGCTATTTCAAGGACTTCGTCCCGGAGCTCGCCAGGCGCAAGCTGAATGTCCGGCTCTTTTATGAAGTCAAGGCCAACCTGAAGAAGGAGCAGGTCCGCCTGCTTCGCGACGCGGGCATCCTCCAGATCCAGCCTGGGATTGAGAGCTTCAGCGACAAGGTGCTCGAGCTCATGCGCAAGGGAGTCCGCGGGCTCCAGAACATTCAACTTCTCAAGTGGTGCAAGGAGTTCGGCATCTGGCCCAACTGGAACCTCATCTGGGGCTTTCCCGGAGAGCCGCCGGAGGAATACAGCAGGATGGCGGATCTGGTTCCGTTGATCTCACATCTCACTCCTCCGAGAGCGGCGACGCGGATACGGATGGACCGCTTCAGCCCGAATTTCGAGTCGAGCCAGGAACTGGGGTTCATCAATGTCCGGCCGGCGGCCGCATACCGCTATGTCTATCCGTTCGCTCCCGGCGCGCTCCGCAATCTTGCCTATTATTTCGATTACGATTACGCGGTTCCGCGCGATGTGAGAGCGTATACGCGCCGGCTGGCGGAACGGATCGAAGAATGGCGACGGGCGCACCAGCAGAGCGAGCTTGTATGCGAGGACAAAGGCGATCAGCTCCTGATCTGGGACCTGAGACCGGTGGCAGCCCGCATGATGACCGTGCTGGAGGGGCCCGAGCGTTTGCTGTACCTGGCCTGCGACGGCGTCCGCGCCATCCGCTGGCTCGAGCAGAACGCGGAGCATGTTTTCGGCGCCACCGTCGCTTCCGCGCGGATCGAGGAGATGCTGAGCCCTCTGCTCCAACAAGGGCTCATGATGCGCGACGGTGATTCGATCCTCAGCCTGGCCGTCCAGGCGCAACCGAAGCCTGCTCGCGCCTGATCACTTGCCGATGATCCACAGATAGATCTTACGGCCGTTGATGTCTTCCTCTTTCACCGGCTTCCAATCGCCCATCGTGAAGCTGTGCGAGACCACTCGCGTGCCCGGCTTCAGCTCCGCCTGCAAGCGCGGCTTCAGTTTCTCGTTCACCGACGGCAGCAGGTACAGGGTCACGACGTTGGCCGGGCTGATGTCGGCCTCGAACAGGTTCTTCTCGATGAACTTCACCCGCTCGGTCACGCCGGCCTGCCTGGCGTTCTCATTGGCTTCTTTGATCCGCTCGGGGTTCAGATCGTAGCCGATGCCGCGGGCGCCGAACTTCTCGGCCGCCATCACCACGATCCTGCCGTCGCCGCAGCCGAGGTCGATGACGGTTTCGCCTTTCTTGACGCCGCCCAGCTTCAGCATCGCTTCCACTACTTCCGGAGGCGTGGGAACGTAGGGAACGTCCAGGTTGTCGTCAAACTGCGCCGCCAGCGGCGCCGGCAACAGCCCAAGCCCCAGAGCCAGCAGGGTCAGGGCTAGCGCAAAACGGAAACAGGCGAACAAGACAAGTCGCATGAAGGGAAGAATATCACTGGTCGGGGCGTCAATGCCACCAGCCCCGGCAGCCTGTGGGTATCGAGAGTATACTGGGTACCTGCTCCCTGGGGCGGGCAAACCACAGAAAGGACGCACGAAATGGAATTCGATCTCAGTGTGCGGCGCATTGACGCAGTCACCATCATCGACATGGCCGGGAGGCTGACGCTTGGCGAGCCGACCTTCATGCTCCGGGAAGCGGTTCGCTCGGAAGGCGAGAAAAGCAAGAAGCTGCTGCTGAATCTGGAAGGCGTCAGCTACATTGATTCGGCCGGGTTGGGCGAGCTGGCCGGCTGCCTGGCCACCATGGCCGGACGCGGCGGCGCAATCAAGCTTGTCCATGTGCAGAAGCGGCTCACCGAGCTGATGCAGATCACGCGTCTGTGCACGCTTTTCGAGATCCACGACAACGAGCCGGCGGCCCTGGCCAGCTACGGCGTCTCCGGCGCCGCCAGCGCGTGACCGCGCGCGCCATCAATTTGTGAGGTTAACGCTTCTCAGCGCCCGGTACAGGCTGGGAGCGTTCCTCAGAATCTTGCAGTTCATGTCAAATCCGCGCAGCTACTTGGCCGCCATGGGCATCCCCGAAGACCGAATAGGGGGCGGCTTCTCGACGTTCTTTCCAGTCGCCCTCCCAGGCGTTCCTCTTGAGGTTATCCGGGCCGCGTTCGCGGATCTCCAAACGTTCGGGTTCACCAACACCAGCTCTGACATCTTCAGTACCATGACCGCGGCACAGGGTCTCCCTACTTGGTGATCGCCTCACACCCGTTGCCAAGACCTATGTGTCATTCTGCGAAGCACCCCACACCCAGGGTGCAACGTGACTTTTTCGGCACCTTACCGGTAAGGAGATTTGTGCAAAAGGACAAGCGCTCGGCCGCGCCGCTGAAGCGCAGGATTAGGCCGCAAGGCTCGAAACAATGAACGTGGCGATCGAGGATTCCTTGCCTTCCACGGCCAACCGATACGGAAGACGCATGACCTCAAGAGGCTCGTGGAAAGTTGTGCCGGAGCGGATCCTTCATTGGCGACGCTGTCAACTGATGCAAATTCACTGGGTTCGTTTGCAGTGTGCAGATCCGCTATCGGCCCTCGAAGGAAGAGGCCGAGAGGAAATGTCCAGAAGCGTGGTCGGCTATGCTGTCCATCTTGGAGGCAGTCAAGAACGCTTGCCCGAAGAAGTGTTCAAGGGTCCGTAGACGATGGCGTTGCGCCTAAACGAAGCGCTTGCAGGCGACGGCCAAAAGCGTGCCGCTGCTGAGCGCCAAGTCGTTAGGCCCGCCCCGCAATATGGTAAAGTTGGGCAGTTCGGTAGGCGCAGGGTCGGGTGTAGAATAGAACCGATGAACATCCAGGAACTCGAAACCGAAGCCCTCAAACTGGACCCGAAGTCCCGCGCCAAGCTGGCCGGGAAGCTTTTGAACAGCCTGGAGGAGCTTTCGGAAGAGGAGGTAACTCAGCTTTGGAGCGAAGAAGCCCAGCGCAGGGACGCCCAGATGGACACCGATCCGGACTCGGAGCTGCCCGCTGAAGATGTTTTGCGCGAAGCCTGGTCCAGCTTCAAGTGAGCCGAAGAGTCAGCTTCCATCGACTGGCCAAGGAGGAATTGAAAGAAGCTGCTCGCTATTACGACTCAGAAAGCCCCGGTCTCGGGCCGGAGTTTCTCAAGGAGATCGAGCACTGTATGCAGTCCATTCTCGATTATCCAGAAGCAGCGCCTATTCTCGCTGGGGAGGTGCGCCGTCGTCTAACCCGACGTTTTCCCTATGCCGTACTGTATTCCATCAAACCTACGAGAATCCGCGTCCTGGCAGTGATGCATCTGAGGCGGCGTCCGATGTACTGGGTGGGGCGTGAGTAAGTATGGGGACAAGGGCCTAACGACTTGGGCGCTCCGGCGCGGCCTGGTTTTGGCCGTCGCCTTGCAGCGCCTTCGTTATGCGTCCGGCTGGCCAGCGCGCTGCGAGATGAACACGTCATTCAATACCTCAACGAGCGCGAAGGCAACAATATGGTATGCGTCGCATTCCGTTTGATGCATCTTTGCTGTCGGCAGGTCTCGCTCGAAATCGTATGCCACCATATACGACTCGCGGCCTACGACTTCCCAATCGAATGCCCAATGCGGCGGTCGGCGAAGGACACCTCGATATTACGGAAGTTCCGCCAATTCTTGAGGGCCAGTTTAGAGACGATCATGCCGGCAAACTCAGCGCAGGGTCACTTTATCCACTGCCTGATTCTCGAATTCGTCCGTCACCCGCACGGCGATCGTCATTTCGCCGGAGCCGGCGCGCTCGAGGGTGAGCGCGTAGTCCAACTCGAGCGAATCCGCCAGCCGGCTCACCGGAGGCGCGAGCAGCCATTCGCCGCCGTTTACTGAATACTCCGCTTTCTCGATCACGCTGCGGGTGTCGCGCGCCTTCCATCGCACCACCACCCTTCCTTGCTCAGCGTTCGCGGCCAGGCCGGTGATCTGCGGAGCGGTGTTGTCAATCAGGAACGGGTCGCTTTCAAGCGACGCCGATAACGCCTGCGCGGGTGCATTGCCCGGGGAATCCGAAGCCGTCACCCGGATCTGGTATTCCCCGTCCGCAAAGGCCGTCGAGTCCCAGCTCAGGTGCCGTTCCTTCACGTTGTCCTTGAGAAGCTTCCACTGTGTTTCGCCCAGTCCGCGAATCTCCACTTTGAACACCAGGGTATCGCCGTTTTCATCCGAGGCCCGCCAGCGCGCCCCGATGTGCCCTTTGGCGTAATTCATGGAGCTGCCCGAGCCGTCCAGATTCGTTGCGCCGGACCGCCTGCGCTGGCCCATCGGCGGCAGCGTCAGAGTCTGCGAAGAAGCGAGAGCCGTGCTGGGCGCGGGAAATCTGTAATTGGCCGGCGTCGTCTCGATCTCTTCCACAGCCGGAGCAGCGTTCCTGGTGAGGTACGCCATCTCGACCAGGGAAATCTCCGGGGAAGCGCCGCCCGGAGACGCGCCGAGCTTGAGGCGATATTGGAGAAAACGGGCGGCGGGCGAGGACGTCCGCCCCGCTCGGGAGTTCATGGCTACGCTGGACCAGTCGCTCCAGTTCTTATGCGGCCGGTCCAGGTTGCCGCTGCGCGTCTCGATGGACACAGCGCCGCCTGCCTCCTTGCCGTCCCAGCGGGCACGGCCCCAGTAGGAAAACGCGCCGGCGTCGAAGACCTCGCTCTCGATCGTTCCCTCTTTCTCCAGCTCAGGGCCCAGCCGGAACAGCTTGCCCACGTTGGCGGTTGCCGCGTACACCGGCCCGCGGCGGGAAGCCAGAAAGGCCGTGATCTGCGTGGAAGCCGAGCTCACCAGAGTCGTGTAGAGCCGTTCGTCTTCGAGCCGGTAAATGCGGCCGCGATTGCCTGTTCCCACCAGCACGCGGCCCTTGGCGTCGAACCCGATCGCATAGACGATCTCCTGCCCGTGGGACCAGACGCGCCTGGGAGAGCCATCCTTGTCGATCCGCCAGATTTCCGAGCCGCCCGAGATGGAAGGCGCAGGCGCCAGAGTCGCCGGGACCGGAGCCGGCTGTGTTCGAGTCACGGTGATGGTCGCCGTGCCACCCGCCGGCGGTGCCGCTCCGGGCGCCGCAGCAGGAGGAGGAGGAGGAGGCGCCGCCAGCGGTTGCTTGCTCCCAACGGCTGCTGCGTACAGCAGGCCCTCGCGGGAGACGGCGACCGAGGTTACTTCGCGCTTCGAGGACTGGTACAGCACAAACCCTTCGCCGGCCGCGGATACGCGAAGCACCAGGCCGCCTGGCTCAGTGCCCACGATCAGGTTGCCGGCCAGGTCGATCGCCAGTGAGCGCGCGTGGGTCTCTTCGCTCTGAAAGAACAGACTCCCTTGCCCGGAGACCGAGACCTTGTGAATCTCGCCCCTGTCCCCGGTGGCCACGAACAATTCTCCCCGGCTGTTGAAGGCCATCGCCCAGATATACTTCGCCTTGGGATCGTAAAAGACCTCGGCGTTTCCGCTGCCCGAGATGCGGTAGACCTTGCCGTCCGGTGAGGTGGCGGCGTACACGCGGTCGCCGCGGTCCACCGCGATGGCATGAATCTCCAGGCCGGCAAGCTCCACCAGCGTCTTGCTCTTGCCGGCGACGTCCACCTGAATCAGCCGGGCGTTGTTCGAGCCGGGAGCGCCTCCGCCGATGTAGATGTTCCCCTTCGAGTCCTCCGCAACCGCCCAAAGATGAGCCGTCGAGGAATCGAGGATCTCCTGGAACACCGGCGCCAGCGAGAGCCGGCCGTCACTTTGAAGGGACAGGCCTTTCAGCGTGGCCTTTTCATAATCGGCGGCTTCGTATTGCTGCCAAAAGCGGGTCTCGACGGCGAACAGGGTACAGGCAAAGGCGGCGCCGGCGAGGGACACTGTCCGACACACTCGGAGACCCGGTAAGAGCGGATTGCGATCATGCATGAGTCGAGTTACTTTACGGTGACCTTCAATGTGTAGCTGCCGTTGACCACCAGATCGAATGGAATCGCCTGCTGTTGCGACGCGCTTTCGCCCGCCGTGACGAACGGGCGGTTCTGGGTGACGCCGGACTGCATGACGTTGAGGACGGAGGCAGGAAGGCTCGGCAGCGTCTTGTCGTCGGCGTAGACCGTCGGACGCGCTTCCAGTAAAGACACGTACAGCTTATTATTGCTGCGTTCCTGGTTCAGCAGCGAGACGGTCTGCGGGATGTCGATATAGCGATTCACGAATCCGGCCGCGCTTTGCATGCGGTTCAGCGTATCGGCGTCGGAAAGCAGAACGCGATGTTCCCCTTTGGGGAGGCCCGACGGAATACGAACCTTGAATTCCCTCACCAGGCGCTCGCCGCGGAACGGCCGCAGGAACACCTTTCCCGTTGCCTCCGAGCCGGCGGCCACTTCCGCCTGCGCCAGCCAGGCGTTCTCGATCGTGGCGATCCGGCGCTGCGGCAGCAGATCCACCGAGGCGTTCACTCGCTTCAGCTTCGGCGTCTGCACCGCGTTCAGATAGAGCCTGCTGAATTTCTCCGCCCACCACCCGGCCAGGATCATGGGGGCGGGCACCGGCATCTCGTTGGGCGCCTGCATCGTCGCCAGCGAAAGAGCCGGCTGCCCGTCCAGCTCGACGCTGCCGCGGAAGCGGTAGGTGACCTCCTCGGAGAAATCGTTCACCCCGCTGATCGCGTTGAACAGCGTCATCATCATCAGGAAGGGCGTCCAGCGCTGCTGCACGAACACATAGAACTGGAAGGCCTTTTCCTTTTCGACAGATTCATTCCCGTTCAGTGTTCGCACCTTCAGGGCCACCGGGATCATCTCGGCTGTATCGCCGAGCACGCCCATGATGCCGGAATGCCGGTCCTGGTGCAGCGCGCCGACAATCTCAGTGGCATTGGCGATCTTGGTTGGCTGGAAGGCGCTCGACAGCGTCATGATGATTTCGCCTTTCGCCATCGGCATGTTCACGGGACCGAGATTGAAGAAGGGGTGCCCGAAAGCCAGAACGCGCCGGCCATCGTTATAGGCCACCGTCCCCAAGCCCGTCATCGACATATCGCCGGACAGCAGGACGCCGGCCGCCGGGTCTCCCGGCTGGAGCGCGTTCTGCCAGCCGCGCGCCGGCTTCGGCGATTGGAGCGCTCCGGACGCGCCACCCTGCACCGGATTCAGTCCCATCTGGCGCAGCAGGGGACCGAACTCGCGCATCGTGATTTCGTGGAAACCCGAGAAGGTGAGCGGCGTCTCGATCGGCGTCATCAGCGGCACATTGGGATGTGAGACGCCGGCGGCCACCACTTTGGCCAGCAGGTCGCCTGGCAATTCGAGCCCGGCTCGCGCCTGCGCTCTGTCCGGCGTCCTCGCATCCGGGGGCCGCGACTGGTCAAAGTCATTGATCTCGAGCATCAGCTCGATCGGCGTGATTCCGCAAATCGCGTCCGGAGAAAAAACCGAAAGCCGCAGCGACACCGCTCCGATCAGCTTGCCGTCGACGTATACCGGGCTGCCCGACATGCCCCCGGCCACGTTGGTCTGCTGCGCGCGGCCGCCCATCTTGCCCAGGATCACATCCTGGCGCGGGCCCCACGCGTTCTTCCACAAGCCGATGATCTCGACCGGCACCGGCTGCGGAACGGCGCCTTCAAAGACGGTCCACGCGACCGCCTGCATGCCTGGTCTCAGCTCGGCGGACTTCAGAATCTGGACAGGGCCGGCCTTGGGGCGCGGCATTTCCGCGATCTGGCTGAGCGCGGCCGGTGCGATGGCGAAGAAAACGGCGTATGCTTTCACGGTGGAAAACTTCGTTATTTCCATTATCGTCCAGGCAGGCCCAAATATTCAGGCAGCCCGTTTCCGCATCATGCGCCGGGCTTGGCCAGCTCCGGATCGTTCAGCAGCCGCCGCAGCTCACGAATCGCATCCGCCTGCCTCGGATCCTTGGCAAGGTTCCGGTATTCTTTGGGGTCGTACTCGTGATCGTACAACTCGGCCACGCCCGGCCCGCCCCATTCGGTGTAGCGGTAGCGCTCGGTTCGCACACTCCGCCCGAGTGTCTGGCGGTGCTGCACCACCGTATAGGAGGCCTTCTTCCATCTGCGCTGAGGATTCTCGAGCAACGGCGTGAAACTCGTCCCATCCAGATCGGGCTTTTTCGGAAGCCCGCACAACTCCAGCAGAGTCGGATAAAAATCAACAAACTCGACCAGCCGCGGGCACGGATCGCCGCGCTTCTTCCCCGGCGCGCACACAATCAGCGGAGCCCGGGCCGACTCTTCAAAGACCGTCATCTTCCGCCACAGGCCCTGGTGCTCGTTCAGATGCCAGCCGTGATCGCCAAACAACAGCACCACCGTGTTGTCCCAGAGCTTCACCCGGTCCAGCGCACCGAGAACCACTCCCAACTGCGCATCCATGAAACTCGTGGCCGCATGGTAGGCGCAGATGGCCTGCTTGCGCTTCAGATCCGTCATCTGTTTCTCGACTTCCAGGTGCGTCAGCGCAATCGGCGGGATGTCGTCCAGATCGTCGGCCGGCGTATCGGGCAGCGTGATCATCTCCGGTCTGTACATGTCGAAGTATTTCTTCGGCGCCACCCAGGGCAGGTGCGGCTTGTGGAATCCGCATCCGACAAAGAACGGGCGATCCTTGTTCTGTTCGATCAATTGCGCGATGCGCCTCGCGGTACGCCCGTCCGGCTCGTCTTCATCGCGGTTCTCCGTCGCCGTCCAGGTCAGGTTCGACGGCTCGTCCGCCCGCTTCTTCTGCCCCTTGTCCATGGGCCGCCGCCGCGCCGATTCGGAGACATCCCAATCGACGGCGTCCTCGAAAAGGCCGTGAGCGACCTTGCCCACACGCGCCGTGAAGTAGCCGTGCTGATGGAAGTACTCCGGCAGGAAAACAACGTCCTTCAGGTACGTACGCGGCGGTGTGCGGTTGTCGAGAATTTTCGTCTTGTCGGGGCGCAAGCCGCTGAGCAGGGAGGTGCGCGACGGGTTGCACAGAGGATAGTTGCAGTACGCGCGGTCGAAGCGCACGCCTTGCCTCGCCAGCCGGTCCACGTTCGGCGTCTTCACCACCGCATCGCCGTAGCAGCCCAAACGGTTGTTCAGATCATCGACCGCGACCAGCAGCACGTTGAGCCGGCGCGATGGCTGAGCCCAGCCCGCGCCGCCGGCCAGCGCCGCCAGCAATGCTTCGCGCCGGGTAGAAGCGGCTCTCATGTGAGAATCTCCTTGCGATACGTATCCAGCTCTTTGCGCAGACTCTCGCGGATTCCTTGCGCGCCCGCGTCCTGAATGCGGTTGCGCAATTCACCGGGATCCGATTGCAGGTCGTAGATCTCGTCCATGTCTCTCAGCTCTGGATAGCGGATGTACTTCCAGCGCCTGGTGCGCACCGCCTCCCAGCTTGCAATGCGGGCATACTGCTGCTCCATGAAATACTCGCACAGAAAACTGTTGCGCCACGATCTGGCTTTTCCTTCCAGCACCGGAACCAGCGACCGCCCTTGCATTTGTCTGGGGACAGGCACGCCCGCCAGCTCGAGCATCGTGGGTGCGATGTCAATATTCAGCGCCATCTCATCGATCAGCCTCGATCCCTTGATGAGCCTGGGATAGCGGGCCGCCATCGGAATTCGGATCGATTCTTCATAGGCCGCCCGCTTGTCGCCCAGCCCATGCTCACCCCAGAAGTAGCCGTTGTCGCTGGTGACGATGATGACCGTGTTCTCCAGCGCCTTGGTCTGCTGTAATCCTTCGAGCATCCGCCCGACGCCTTCGTCGATCGCTATAAGGCAGCGCATCTGGTTCCGGACGATCTCATCGCTCGGGCCGCCGCTTCCGCCGCCGCCTCCCTTTTTCTTAGAGGCGGCTTCTTCCAGCGGCCGGCGCAGCATGGGCTTGCCATCGAGATTGTCACTGGCGTTGGCTGCGCGGCGGACAGGCTGATCGGCATAGAGACTGGCGTGCCGCGGCGCCGGCGTGAACGGGCCATGCACCGCCTTGTGCGCCAGGTACAGGCAGAACGGCTTGCTCCGCTCTTTCCGCAGAAACTCGACCGCGTAGTCGGCCAGCAGATCCGTCATGTAGCCCTGCCGCTGGAGCTGGCGCCCGTCCACGTTCAGCGCGGGATTCTCGTACTGGCCCTGCCCGCGAAAGCTTACCCAGCGGTCAAAGCCCGGCCGCGGCGAATCGTCCGTCCCCATGTGCCACTTGCCGACATAGGCGGTTTCGTAGCCGGCGTCGTGCAGCAGGCGCGGAAAGGCGACCAGCCTGTGGCTCAGAGCCGCGTTGTCCTGGTTGTTGATCACGCGATGCGTGCGCACATACTGGCCGGTGAGAAAGCTTGCGCGCGAAGGCGAGCACAGCGGTGTGGTGACAAAAGCGTTGCGGAAGCGCGCGCCCTCTCTGGCGATGCGGTCGATATTCGGAGTCTTGACGAACGGGTGACCGGCGTAGCCGAGCGCATCAAACCGCAGATCGTCAACGAGGATGAACACAAGATTAGGACGCTGTGTCTTTGCCGCGGCCGGAGCCGCCGCCCCCGCCAGCGCGCCAAGGGCTTCTCTTCTTCGCATGCCTGATTCCTTTCTGAGGGAGATTATATGGAGTTTATCAGGCGCTTGACACCCGCGCTGGCGTATGACATTGTTGATCCAAATCTCAGGCGGTACGATCTCGAAAAGGAGGTTCCCCAGGTGCGGATTCGTTTACTCTCATTGGCCTTGGTGGCCTGCACGCTGTTGGGGCAGGACTATCGCGCGAAGATCCAGGGAATCGTGACGGATTCGACCGACGCATCGGCGGCCGGGGCGAAGGTGACGATTCGGAACACCAACACCGGAATCACAACAACCAGAGACACTGGCCCGACGGGCGGGTATCTGTTTGACAACGTTGAGCCGGGCATCTATGTGGTTTCGGCGGAATTGCAGGGATTTGCGCGACAGCAGCAGGAGAACGTGCTGGTGCAGACGCGCGCCGACGTGACGGTGAACTTCACGCTCAGACCGGGAACCGTGGTCGAGACGGTAACGGTGACGGCGAGCGCGGTGACGCTGCAATTCAACACGTCGACGCGGGAGCTGACAGTGGACCGGAAGATGCTGATGGATCTGCCGGTAAAAGCCAGGAACCCGTTCACGCTGGCGCTGTTGGATCCGGCGGTGGTGAGCCGCTACACGGCGGAGAAGAACCCGTTCTTCATGTGGTCGTCGTCGCAAATGGACGTTGGCGGCAATACGACGACCAAGAACGATCTGCTGCTGGATGGGGCGCCGACGCAGATTGGGCCCAAGGGGTCCTATGCGCCTCCGATGGACGCGGTGCAGGAGTTTTCGATTCAGCAGAACTCGGTGGACGCCGAGTTCGGGCACTCGGCGGGCGGGACGTTGTCGGTGGCGATGAAGTCGGGGACGAACGAGATTCACGGGACGGGGTACTATTTCGGGCGGAATCCGGCGCTGAACGCGGTCGTGAACCCGATCACGCGGACACCGAACTTCATCCGGAACCATATCTGGGGCGGCACGGCAGGAGGGCCGATCCAAAAGAACCGGCTGTTCACGTTCTGGACGTATGAAGGCTGGCGGACCAAGGAGCCGCGCGACGCGATCCGGACGATGCCGACGGACCTGGAACGGGCAGGCGACTTTTCGAAATCGCTGACCCGGACCGGAACATTGCGGACGATCTACGATCCTGTAACGACGGTGCTGAACGTGGCGAGCAATACGGCGACGCGGCAGCCGTTCGCGGGGAATATCATTCCGGCGAGCCGGATCGATGCGACTGCCAGGCGAATCATGCAGGATTTCTGGGGTCCGAACAACCCCGGCGACGATCTGTCGAGGTCGAACAACTTCAAGGCCTCGTATCCATGGCCGATGAAGAACGCGAATTTCTCGAACCGCACCGATTGGAACATCGGCGAGAAGCTGAAGGTATTCGGCCGGTACTCGCAGTTCCGGACGACGCTCGACCAGGGCAACTACACTCCGAACAACTCGCGGGCGATGCCGAACGACAACGGCGGGATCATGAACTCGCGGAACGTCGCCGGTGACGTGGTCTACACGATGTCGCCGACGACGATCTTCAACTTCCGCGGGAGTTACTCGATGCTGGAGGACGACTACTCCGCGCCGGAGTACGCGATCGGGGAGAAAGGATTGGCCGAGTTCTGGCCGGGCAATGCGTGGTACACGCCATACCTGAAGGACATGCCGCTGATCTACTACCCGAACATCGTGATTCAGGGGCAGACGTCGGCCAGCTACGGCAAAGGCAGCTACTGGTTCCAGCACCCGCACCACTATTCGATGAGCGGCAAGGTGTCGCAGGCGCGCGGCTCGCACTATCTGAAGGCGGGGGCGGAATACCGGTACCACGTTGGGATCGGGGTGTTCCCGTACCTGACGAACTTCAACTTCTATCCGGATACAACGGCCAGCACCTATCTTTCGCCGAACACCGCGCTGTCGGGCGATGCGCACGCGTCGTTTCTGCTGGGCTTGCTGGACCAGAGGTCGTTCGCGCGGGGCGTGCCGTTTCAGACGCAGCGCATCCCGTTCCTGGGGATGTTTCTCCACGATGACTGGAAGATCAGCCGGCGGGTGACGCTGAACCTGGGTTTGCGATATGAGTGGGAATCGGGACCGTACGACGATCGGGACCTATATTCCCGTGAGCTGGACCTGTCGGCTCCGAATGCATTGATGCAGAAGACGCCGCCGGCGATTCCGGCGGACCTTCTGGCGCTGTCAACCCCGAAGTACACCGGCGCGTGGGTCTTTACCGACAGCAACAATCGCAAGGCGTTTACCACCCAGAAAGGCATCTTCCTGCCGCGCGTGGGACTGGCGGTGCGGTTGAACGAGAAGACGGCAGTGAACATCGGCTTTGCGCGCTACGTTGTGCCCATCGCAACCATCGCAAACACCCTGTCGGCGTGCTCGTGGTGCACCGGGTTCACACAAACGACCAATCCGCTGCCGCTGGTGGAAGGGCGGCCGCAAGCCTACCTGGCGAACCCGTTCCCGTCCAACAGCAATCCGCTTCAGTTGCCGGTCGGCAAGGGCCTCGGCGCTTATACGAACGTGGGGAACTCGGCCAACTGGATCAATCAGGACTACCGTGCGCAGACGAATGATCGCATGAACCTGACCATCATGCGGGAAATCCCCGCGCAGTTCAAAATCGATGCGACCTGGTTCGTGAATTTCGGGCGGCATGTCCCGCATGACCAGCAGATGAACCTGGCGGATCCAAACCTGAGCTACACGTATAAGGCGCAGCTCTCGCAGAACATCCCGAACCCCTTCTTCAATTACCTGACGCCGGACGTGTTTCCCGGCATTCAGCGCAACCAGGTGACGGTGACCAGAGGCAGCCTGCTGCGGCCGTATCCGCACTATGGAAGCCTGGCGATGAATCACATGGGCAACTGGCGGTCGCGGTATCAGGCGCTCCAGTTGCGCGTGCAGCGCACGTACGCCGCCGGCGCGAGCGTGCTGTTCGCATACAACTATAACCGCGAGAAAAACGAGGCTTACTTCAACGACATCCAGCAGTATGTCAACCAGGTGTTCTGGCTGGGGTCGAACAACGCGCGTCACCGGGCGACGATCGCCGGCGCTTACGATTTCCCGATCGGCAAGGGCCGGAAGATCGGCGCGTCGATGCACCCGATTCTGAACGCAGCGGTCGGGGGCTGGCAGGTGAGCGGGATTTACACCTACCGGTCCGGCGAGTTCCTGCGGTTCGGCTCCGCGGAAGTTGTCGGCGAGCCGTTCCTCGACAACCCTGGTCCGCAGAAGTGGTTCAACACCGATGCGTTCCGGGTGCTGCCGGCATTCACGCCGCGGACCAACCCGTTCCAGTACGAAGGAGTGAACGGACCTATCTTCTGGAACCTCGACGGTACGATCTCGAAGACCTTCCCGGTCAGGGAACGCTACAAGCTGGAGTTCCGGCTGGAGGCCTATAATCTCACCAACTCGCTGATGTGGGCCAATCCGAACATGACGGTGGGCAACTCGCTGTTCGGGCGCTCGACAGCGCAAGCGGTAACGAACCGCGGACGGGAGATGCAGTACACGCTGCGCTTCCTGTTCTGAAGCGCCTGCCGTTGGGCTTCCTGCGCCGGCGCGCAGTGCGGAACTCTTCTATATTGAGATCTTGTGCCTCGTAATCCGGGAGCAGGCCGCGCTTCTCGATGGGGGTTTCTGTGACAACTCTCATGGAGCGGGACCAGTGAAGATCGGCTTCGGGAGGATTATCCTTGCTGCCTCCGCTGCGTCAGCCGTGCTGTTGACTCTGGACAAGGGCGGAGTGACCCCGATTGCTCGTGGCCATGATGTCCGTCTCGCCTGGAACGCGGATGGCACCGGTACGCGGCTGAACTTCACGACAGACGCCGGGGACTTAGAGTGCTTGGTACGGCTTAAGCTGCGGGTCGCAGCTCTGCGACAAGCCTCCCCCAGGGCCCACCTCTCAATCGGGCACCAGTTGGCCGTCGCAAAAGACTCCGAGTGGCTCGAGATTTCCGAGCCAGACAAAGACCCATCTAACCGAGCAAAGTTCCATTGGCCTTCTGGAACGCGTCTGACTGTGAATTTCGATGGCGGAGCTTCCGCTTGCAGCCTTGGACGACTGGTATGTGTATTTAAAAGACAAGCCATACGATTCGTTTTCCAGAGCGACATGGCGCAAGCGGTGGTCTTGGATATGGCTCTGCCTTTTCGGACTCACGGTTTTCGGGGCGGTGTACGGGGTCTTGCTGGAGAGAAAGGCGGTGCAACCGTTCACTCCCGAAGCTTGCTTGATCCAACTGATCGCCCGGAATCGCCCGGATTGAAGGGCAAACGAAAGAAGAGACAGAGCGGATGAGGTCTCTTCTCAGAAAGGTCGTCCTGGAGGGGACGCAAATCAGAAATGCCCTCGAATCCTTCACCATGACTCCGACTGAGAGATGGACCCTTTGGTTTAAGGCCCGAGCACAGTTCCTAGTGTATCGTTTCAATACTCGAATTTCTTCCATCGGTGAACCACGGGATCGGCATTGATTTCCTCGATGCCCCTCAAAATGCGTTCTCGAAGTTCTTCCCACGATTTCACCCGGATGCGCCGAAGAAAGGTGCGAGCCATCTTGCCGAAGAGCATCTCGACGATATTGAGCCAAGATCCATGAGTCGGCGTGAGGACGTATTTGAACCGGTTG
>JACQDF010000382.1 GCA_016201205.1 Acidobacteriota bacterium | reverse complement strand
GGCGTGCGTCTACAGGCCGCATGTGTTGGGCGTCCAGGTGAACCAGACGCTGGAAATCCACAACTCCGACGATACGAATCACAACGTCCACCCGCTGCCGAGAGTGAATCGCGAGTGGAACGAATCGCAGCCGCCCAAGGGCGAGGTGAAGCTAAAAACGTTCCCGAAAGAAGAGGCGTCCATCCTGTTCAAGTGCAACGTGCATCCTTGGATGCGGGCGTGGGTGGCGGTGGTTTCGCACCCGTTTTTCGCAGTGACGGGCGACGATGGCTCGTTCGTCCTAAAGGATGTTCCGCCGGGGGAGTACACAATCGAAGCCTGGCACGAGAAATATGGGACCCAGGAACTGAAGCTGAAGCTGGAGCCGAAGCAGCCGCTGGCGGCAGACTTCACGTTTAAGGGTTAGAATAAAGGGTTAGAATAGAGGATAGGGCTGGACCTTTCTTCCTTCCATCCGATGAACGCATGAGGGACTATCTTGAGCTGACCAAGCCGCGTGTCACCTGGCTGATCCTGATGAGCACGGCGGTGGGCTACTGGTTTGGGGCCAGGTCCGGGGTGGACTGGCTGGTTGTGCTGCACGCCATTCTGGGCACTGCGTTGATCGCGTCGGGCACGTTCACGCTGAACCAGTGGTATGAGCGCGACGCCGACGCCCGCATGCGGCGGACCGAGCGCAGGCCGCTGCCGACGGGGCGGGTGACGCCGCGCCAGGCGTTTCTGTTTGGGATGGCTTTGTCGGCGGCGGGCTTCGTCGAGTTGTATTGGGGTGCGAATGCGCTGACGGCGTGGCTGGGGCTGTTCACCGAGGCGAGTTATCTGCTGCTGTACACGCCGCTCAAGCAGTACTCGTGGCATTCGACGACGGTGGGCGCCATTCCCGGCGCGATGCCTCCGCTGCTCGGCTACGCGGCCGCGGAGGGCAGGCTCGATTGGGACGCCTGGGCGCTGTACGCGATTCTGTTCTTATGGCAGTTCCCGCATTTCTATGCGATCGCCTGGATGTACCGCGACGATTATGCGCGCGCGGGCATCCGCATGCTGCCCGTGGTGGAGCCGGACGGCGCCTCGACGGCACGTCAGATTCTGCTGGCCTCGCTGATCCTGATTCCGGTGAGCCTGGCGCCGAGCTACCTCGAGATGACCGGGCGCTGGTACACGATTGGCGCGGTTGTGCTGGGCTGCCTGTTCCTGTACGCGGGCTGGCGGGTGGCGCGCGAGCGGACGGCGCTGCGCGCGCGTGGCGTGCTGCTGGCTTCGGTGATCTATCTGCCCATCCTGTACGGGCTGATGGTGCTGGATCGCACGGGCTTGTGAAGCGCTGGTCGCTGGCCGCCGTTGTGCTGCTGGCGGCCTGCTCCGGAAAACCAACTGCTCTCGAGATTCTCGGCTCGGTTCCGGCGTTCACTTTGCAGGCGCACACGGGCGCCGTCTTCGCCAGTGACGCCGAGCTCAGGGGCCGCGTCTGGGTGGCGGATTTCATCTTCACCAACTGCACCGGGCCGTGCCCGCGCATGACTTCGCAGATGCGGCAGGTGCAGAGTGCGACCAAGGACCTGCCGGAGCTGCGACTGGTGACCTTTACGGTGGATCCGGCGCGCGACACTGCCGAGGCGCTGGCCGCGTACGCCAGGCGCCAGCAGGCCGATGAGCGTTGGTATTTCCTCACAGGGCCGCAGGAGACGTTGCACCACTTGAAGCGGTACGCGTTCTTGCTGGGGAGCATCGACGGACAGTTGAACCACAGCACGCGCTTTGTGCTGGTGGACCGGCGGTCGCGCATTCGAGCCTATTACGACACCTCGGAGCCGGCGAGCATCCAGCGGCTGATCGCCGATATCCGGCGTCTGGAGAAGGAATCATGACGGTGCGCGATCTGCCGGCGCTGAATGCGATTCTGAACGCCACAGCGAGTGTTCTGCTGGTGACGGGTTACGCGCTGATCCGGAGCGGGCGTCGGCAAGCGCACAAGAAGGCGATGCTGGCGGCTTTTGCCGTGTCGATGCTGTTTCTGATCAGCTACCTGACCTACCACTTCCAGGTGGGCTCGGTCCGTTTTCCAAAGACAGGCGCCATCCGCACGGTCTACCTGACGATTCTGGCGACGCACACCGTGCTGGCGGCGGCCGTGCCGGTGCTGGCGGTGATCACACTGCGGCGAGCGCTGACAGGCCGCTTCGAGCGGCACCGTGCGATCGCCCGGTGGACGCTGCCCGTGTGGCTGTATGTGAGCGTCACGGGCGTGGTGGTGTATTGGATGCTGTACCGGATGTGAGGGGGATGTTTTCCCGCGGGGGTTCGTTTTCGTGGGACCAGGCGGGGCGGAGGCGCCAGCGGGCGGCGTCGATTTGTGCGGGTGTGCTCGTGGCCATGGAACAGGCTCCCATGTCGTGCTGGACACGAAGGTGGTTGCGGCCGCGATGCTCTCCAGGCGTGGCGCTTCGCACCGCCTGTTGCGGCTTGTTGGCGACCCGCGTTGGCGGATGAATCTCTCAGTCCCGCTGGCGCTGGAATACGAGCAGACCCTGAAACGAGTGTGCGCCGGTGGGCCAATCGGGGAAACGGAGATCGAGAGCCGATCGGATTTCATCGTCACCTTCAACCGCGGAGACTTCATCCCGGCCGGACAGTTCGGAATCCGAGTGGTGACTCCTGCGAATTCCTTGCCATACTGAAGGAGGAGCTATGACGATTACCTTGACGCTGCCCGATGACCCGTACCAGCGTGTGGTGCAGATCGCCGGCCGCTACGACGTGTCGGCGGAACGTATGGCCGCCGCCGCCCTCGCCGAGCGAGTCGCGCAATGGGGCCGGTTCGAAGCCCTGGCGAAGGCGGCCGGCCGGGAGTCGTTCCTGGCAGCCCTGGACAAGGTTCCGGACATGGATCCGTCGCCTGAGGACCGCCTGTAAGATTTCCACCGGCATCGAAGGCGCGATACAGACGGGAGACAACGGCCTGCTCCAACCCGGCGCCGGAGAACTCCCTGACGGCAGGCAGGCCGACGAAGAACGTCTCGTCGAAGCGGCCGCGGCGCAGAAACTCCGGCGGCAGGCCAGAGATGTTGTTGGCCGTCGCGACGACGAAAACAGGGCTGCGCTTATCCTGGAGCCAGGAGAGGCAGTAACCGAAGACGCGCTCCGTGACGCCGCCTCCCCCATGGCCCTTCCGGGCCTCCGGGTGTGTCCGGCGAAAACGATCGAGAATCAGATCTTCCATTTTCTGCACAATCATCGGGGTGTTCCGGGCCACGTCGGTGAACTCGCCCGGATCATTCTCCTGGTCGTAAAGCCGCACATACCGGCCACGCGTGGGGTTGTCGCTATGCCGCGGGCCTGGGCTCGTAGCGTTCGACGCGAATCTTCCCCTCATGTTTCAGCGCCTGCGCCAGATCGTAGGCCGCTTGCATCCGCACCCAGGTTTCGGGCGTGCTGCCGAAGGCCTTCGATAGACGAATGGCCATCTCGGGGGAGACGCCAGCCTTCTCGTTGACGACATTGTTCAAAGCCTGGCGCGTCACACCGAGAACCTTGGCGGCCTCGGTCACGCTGAGGCCCAGAGGCTCAAGACAATCGTGCCGGACAATGCGGCCGGGGTGCACGGGGTTCTTCATAGGCATAGCGGTTCTCCTTTCAGTGGTAGTCAACAAGCTCAACGTCCAGGGCGTTGCCGTCCTCGAATCGGAAAACAATCCGTCAGTTCGCACGGACAGTCACTGCCCAGTACCCCTTGAGATCGCCTTTGAGCGCATGCAGGCGATATCGAGGGAGGTTAAGAGCCTGGGGCGCTGTCGCGGTGTCAAGAATGGTGAGGATTCTCTCAACCGTCTCGACAAGATCGGAGCGGATTCCGCTCCGGTCGCCCTTATCGTAGAGCCTTTTCAAGCCTCGATGCTTAAGGCTCCGAATCATTGGTTCCAGTTTACACTGACAAGTGTCGCTTATCAACTTCGAGCAGACCATCCCCGGTTCCGTGTTGAGCGCAAGGACCGTGGTCCGGAACTGAACGCTCCTCGCCGCCTTCCATTCCGCTGTTGTGATGCCACCATTGCCGTGTCGATGCTGTGGGCTCGGTCCGTTTTCCGAGGACAAGGAGCCATCGGCACGGCCTAGCTGACGATGCTGGCGGTGACGCGCACCGGTGTTGGCGGTGATCACACTGCGGCGAGCGCTGACAGGCCGCTTCGAGCGGCACCGGGCGATCGCCCGGTGGACGCTGCCCGTGTGGCTGTATGTGAGCGTCACGGGCGTGGTGGTGTATTGGATGCTGTACCGGATGTGAAGGGGATGTTTTCCCGGGGGGGTTCGTTTTCGTGGGACCAGGCGGGGCGGAGGCGCCAGCGGGCGGCGTCGATTTGTGCGGGTGTGCGCGTGGCCATGGAACAGGCTCCCAAGCTAACCCGCGTGGGCGCGTATCTTCAAGTTACTCAGTCACTCGACACGCGCAGGGACGGGTTTCCGGCTCGATCCGCTTCAGATCCTTGAGAATCCGGCCCTCGTAGCGAAGGCCACGTTTCATGCGAGGCCCAGTTCCCGCTTCAGTTTCTCATGACTGATCGTCGCGCCTCGCTCAGCCAAAGCCAAGCGAAGCTCGGCGGCAGTCTCGTCGTCGACGTCGATCGCAGGCGCGGAGTTGATCTTGCGCAGGAACTCGTCATCGGAGACGTAGTCGGTCATCTGCTCGGCGACCGTGAGAAGAGCGTGGACCTTCAGCGGCGGCAACGCCCGTGCGATCTCGATGAGACGGTCCAGTTCGCTCATTCTGGTCCCATTCTACCCGTCATGAGTCACGCCGGCAACTGCGAGCGTCCTACGCTACATCTCTCGGCCGCACATACCACTCGATCGCTTCTTCCCTGCTCAGCTTTGCCGGCTCCTTGCCGGCCTCCGGGTGTGTCCGGCGAAAACGATCGAGAATCAGATCTTCCATTTTCTGCACAATCATCGGGTTGTTCCGGGCCACGTCGGTGAACTCGCCAGGATCATTCTCGATGTCGTAGAGCCGCACATACCGGCCAGGCGTGGCGTTGTCGATTTCGTAACCGTCGCCGCGGGCACGCTGGCCGGAACAGAAAATGAATTTCCACTTCCGGGTGGCCACGAACGCCTCCTCATTCTCCAGGTACTCACTGAAGATGTGATCGCGCGGCGACTCGACTCGGCTGTTCTCGAGATAGGCCCGCAAAGAATGGCCATGCTGAATCGCAAGCGGCTCGACGTCCACGAGATCCAGAATGGTTGGCGCCAGGTCGATGTGTTCGGTGAAATCCCGCACCGAGCCGCGATGCACCTTTCCCGGAAACCGCATCATCAGCGGGACACGCAGGGCCGGCTCATAGCCGCAGTGCTTCTCGAAGCGTCCGTGATGTCCCAGATCATATCCGTGATCCGCCGTGTACACCACCAGCGTGTTCTGGTCGAGCTTCAGATCCCTCAGCTTGTCCAGCACCAGGCCGATGTTGCGGTCCAGAAAGCGCACGGATGTGTAGTACGCGGCGATGATCCCCTGCTTTTCCTGTTCCGTCAAATCGCGAAAGATCTTCGGGATCTGCCAGCCATCCTCGGGTCCAACCCGCGGCGGCGTAAACTTCTTCGGATCGAAGTGATCCCGATGCTCGACGGGAAAATCGAACGGCGAGTGCGGCTCATGGAAGCTCACCCACAGCGCAAACGGCCGGTCCTTGTTTTCGTCGATGAACTGCCGGGCCAGCCGCACCTGGTAACTCGCTTTGATGTCGTCGTCAAAACGAGGGAATGGGAGCTTCTCGGCGTTGAGCCAGATGCGAGCCGGATCCTTGAATGGCCGCCACTGCGGTTTGGTGCGGATCTCCGGCGGAATCGGGCGCGGCTTCACGGCTGCGCTCCACTGCTGCGCCAGCTCACGCTCGGTGATCATGTAGTCGAAGCCGTGCAACCCAGGCTGTGCCGGGCGGTTGAAGTGCATCTTGCCGATCACGCCTGTGCGGTAGCCCGCTTTGTTGAGCTGCCTGGCGATGGTCGGCTTCTGATCGCTGAGCGGGGTGGGCAATCGAGTCACACCCGCCATGTGCGGCATCTGGCCGGTGAAGAAGCTCTGCCGCGACGGCGTACAGACGGGAGAATTGCAGTAATGGGCGGCGAAGCGCGTCCCTTCACTGGCAAGCCGGTCGAGGTTCGGCGTCTCGGCTTGCCGGTTGCCGTCGGCGCCGAGCACATAGCCGGCATGATCATCCGCAATGAGAAACAGGAAATTGGGCCGCCTCCGCGCCTGCCCACGCGCCATGCCGGCGGCAGCGGCCGCTCCCATCCACTCTCTTCGTGTCAACATGCGAATACTATACACTGGTCTGGCATGACACGCCGCAGCCTGCTCAGCCTGCTCCCTTTGTTGAATCTCGCCGAGAAAGCGCGCGCCGCCGGCTCACCCAAAGCGCGTCTCAAGGACATCGAGATTTTCCAGGTCCCCGTCAACCGGCGCGGCGGCTGGG
>JACQDF010000389.1 GCA_016201205.1 Acidobacteriota bacterium | reverse complement strand
GCGACAGGCGCGCTGGAGGGGTCGGTGACGAGGCCGGAGATGGTGGCGCGGTATTCCTGGGCCGAAGCAGGCAAAGCAAGGAGAAAGAGTAGCGAGGTCCTCATGGCCGGAGGATAGCAGATGCGGGGGGCGGGGGTCGCGCAGGGATTCTCGCCAGTTTCGCGCCTGGCCGCCCGGGGGCGGGCCGGAAGGCCCGCCGCAGGCTAAAGGCTGCCCCACGGACGAACGTCTTCCAACAGCGCGGACCACGGCGGATAGCCGCGCGACGCCGAGTACGCATCCTCCTCGAAGCTGATGACGGCGTCCACGAGGCTGCCTGGACGCAACTCCCCGATTCGTTCAGCGAAATTCCATGCCTTCAGAAACAGCGACCGTCCGTTGCGACGCAAGCGCAGACGCAGGTGTTTTTCCCGCCACACGGCCGGCTCCTGGGCCACCTCCGCGCCATACACCACGAACCGCGGGGACGGATTCCCGGCGCCGAAGGGCGCCATCGCCAGCACTTCGAGCACGCTGGAATCCTCGATCTCCCCGAACTCGATGGGCGCGTCAATCTCGAGACGCGGCCGGAAATCCTCGGGCTTCAGCCGCTCGGAGGCGTACGCATTCAACCGGCGGCGGAATTCCTCGAGCCGCGCGGCGTCCATGGCCAGCCCCGCCGCCACGCGATGCCCGCCGAAGCGTGTGAACAGATCCTTCATCGACTCGAGGGAATCGAGCAGATGAAAACCGGCCACGCTTCTTCCCGATCCCTGCGCCTCACCTTCCTGCTCGCTGAGCACCAGCACCGGCCGGCAAAAGCGCTCGACCAGCCGGCTGGCCACAATTCCCAGCACCCCGCGGTGCCATCCCTGCCCGCAGAAGACCAGGGCGGCCTGCGCATCGGTCACCGGCGTCGATTCGCACTCTTCGAGGATCGCGGCCACGATCTCCGCTTCCGTCTGCTGGCGCTCCTGGTTCAGGCCGTGCAGGCGTTCGGCGATCTGGCGCGCCTCGGCGTCGTCATTGGTAAGGAACAACCGGATTACGTCCCGCGCGTGCGCCATCCTGCCGGCCGCATTGATCCGCGGCGCCACCCGGAAGGCCACCTGTCCGGCGGACGGCTGATCGCCGCTTTGGAAACCGGCCACGCTCATCAGCGCCCGCAAGCCTGGATTGTGCAGCCTGCGGAAGCCCGCCAGGCCGTACTTGACGATGATGCGATTCTCTCCCTGAAGCGGCACGACGTCGGCCACGGTGGCCAGCGCCACGATTTTCAGAAAGGATTCCTCGATCCGGCGCACTTTCTCCGCCGGCCAGCCCAGCAGCTCGACCAGCGCCTGCACCAGTTTGAACGCCACACCCGCCCCGCACAGGTTCTTGTCGGGATAGGGGCAATCGAGCCGGTTCGGATTCAGCACCGCGAGCGCCGGGGGCAATTCCTGCTCCGGCAGGTGATGATCGGTGATAATGACGTCGAGCCCCAATTCGCGAGCATGCCGCACCACGTCGCCGGCGCGAATGCCCGTATCGACGCTGATCACGAGGCTCAGGCCTTCACGGGCCGCCTCCTCGAGCACGCCGGCGCGCATGCCATAGCCTTCCTGGAGCCGGTGCGGAATGTAGAAACGCGTTTTCCCGCCGGCCAGCTCGATCAGCTTGCTCAGGATCACGATCGAGCAGGTGCCGTCCACGTCGTAGTCGCCGTAGAGCAGCACTGTCTCACCGCGATCGATAGCCTGCTTGAGCCGGGCCGCCGCCAGGCGCATGTCCGCCAGCAGAAACGGATCCGGCAGATCGTCGAGCAGCGGCCGCAGAAAACGCCGCGCCGCTTCGCGATCGGTGAATCCGCGCCGGGCCAGCACGCGCGCCGCCGGCGCCCGCACCCCGAGGCCGCGCACGAGAGCATCCACTTGTGTTGGATCCGGATCCGCAACCAGCCAGCGGGCGGACTTGCTCATCGGTTTCCTTGCGGCCGGGCCAGGACACTAGTTCCGCGAGAAATAGCCTCCCATGGACTCGTCTTCATCCTCGATGTCGTCCGATTCCAGCATGTCCATCTGTTCCCGCAGGTCGAGCAATTCTTCATACCAATCCGTACGCAGATCGTAGATGTAAATGCGGCTCTGGTGCTCGAAGGACATCTCGACGGAACAGGTGAACCCGTCATAGGCGCGCAGTTCTTTCAACCGCCGCTCGATGTTGCGCTGCTCGTCCCGGTCCATGTCCGCTTCCTCCAGGCTCTCCAGCGTCTCGTCGACCATCTCGCGCCGGAAAACGAGAGTATTGAAAACCATCAGCCGCGCCCCGGTCTGCAAGCCACAATCGACGAATTCCCGGAAATCCGGCTTCCCGTCCACGTCCCACAGGACCAGCTTCTGCTCGGGCAAATCGCTCACGAAGCCATGGAAGATGGCCAGCCCTTTGGACTTGAGATATTCCTGGATCTCCTTCTTTGTTGCTTCCAGGTTCGGTTTCATCCGCGTTGCGCCATGACAAGAATATCGTGAGAAGCCGCCAGTTCACGCGCCGAAGGGGTGACGATCGTCCTGGGGCCGATGAA
Organism: Acidobacteriota bacterium; assembly: GCA_016201205.1. Classification (GTDB taxonomy): domain Bacteria; phylum Acidobacteriota; class Terriglobia; order Bryobacterales; family Bryobacteraceae; genus CADEFT01. The sequence goes on along the minus strand of JACQDF010000389.1, from coordinate 8,379 downwards.
GATTTTGCGCGACTCGCGCAGGGCCACCCGGACATCGTGCTCGCAGACGAAGTCCGTAATCGGGACGGGCGCGGGCTCCGGTTTCGTTTCCGGCGCCGGACAGGCGCAAACAGAAGGCGGCTCGACGGGCGCGGTTTGCTGCCGTAACCCGAGGAAGCGGTCGACGGCCTGGGCCGCGGCCGACTTCGAGCCGGCGGGAGCGGCCGGCGGCGCATTCGCGACCTGCACTCCCCTGGACGCCAGATACTTCTCGACCGCTGCGGTGACCACCTGCCGGTCCGGCTTCGAAATCACGCTGGCCGTCACCGGCCTTGCTTCCTGCTCCGGAAAGGCCTCTTCGGCTGTCCGCACCGCATAGGCGATGCGTTTGATGTTGATCAGGTGCTGCGGGCCCACATTGTCGGAGGTCGCGTTGCCCGCCATCGCTCCGCAACCCAGAGTCATCGAGGGGAGCACGTTGGTGGTGATTCCCGTGGATCCTTGCGGCGCCGGCGTGTTCACGAGCACGCGAAAGGCCGGCATCCGCCGCCCGAACTCGAGGATGCGCGCGTCATCGGCGGCGTAAATCACGCAAGTGTGCCCCAATCCGCCAAATCGCAGAATCCCCTCGCAGGCTTCCATGGCGGCTTCAAGATCCTTCACAAAGTAGAGCGAAAGCACAGGAGAGAGCTTTTCCGCCGACATCGGATGCTCCCTGCCGACGCCGTGGATCTCGACCGCCAGGATCGAGGTGTCTTCGGGCACGTCAAAGCCCGCCATGCGGGCGATCTTGTGCGCCGGCTGGCCCACGCACTGGGGGTTCACCAGCAGGGCAGGGGTCAGCAGCAGGCGCGCCAGGCTGCTGGCCTGCTCGCTGGTCGAAAGATACGCCTTGCACGCTTTGAGCTCCGCCAGAATCCGCTCGCGCAGCGCGCTCACCGCGACGATTGCCTGCTCGCTCGAACACACGGTGCCGAAGTCGAACGACTTGCCGTCCACTGTTTTCCGCACCGCGTCGGCAATGTCCGCCGATTCATCGATCAGCACCGGCACGTTGCCCGGGCCGACGCCGAACGCCGGCTTGCCGCTCGAGTAGGCGGCCTTGACGATGCCGCTGCCGCCGGTGGACAGAATCACGCCCGTCCGGGGATGCCGCATCAGCGCGTTGGTCGCCTCGATGGTGGGATTGTTGATGCATTGAATCACATCGGCCGGCGCGCCGGCGGATACAGCAGCCTTCAGCAACACATCCACAGTGGCGCAGGTGCACGCCTTGGCGCGCGGATGGGGGCTCAGGACAATGGCGTTGCCCGACTTCAGCGCGATGATGGTTTTGTAAATCGCCGTCGAGGTCGGATTCGTGGTTGGCAGGATGGCCGCCACCACGCCGACCGGCTCGGCAATCTCGATCACTTTTTCTTCAGGAATCTCGCGCAGGACGCCGATGGTTTTCATCGCGCGGATGCGCCGCGGCAGCAGGTCTGCGCAGAGCAGGTTTTTCGCCATTTTGCTGGGCGCATTGCCCATGCCCGTTTCCTCGACGGCCATCTCCGCCAGACGGCGCGATTCGGCTCGCGCGGCGGCCGCCATCGTCTCGACGACGTGATCCACCTGCTGCTGGCTGAACTTGCGGTACTGCTGAAATCCGGACCAGGCCCGTTCCACCTTTGTGCGGACCTCTTGGATGGATAGGAGGTCGTTGTCCTGCAACATGCCGCTCCTGAATCAGCGGACTGGATCAGCCCAGATTTTTCTCGCCCTTTTTTGCGCCGGGCAGAATCTTTTCGACCTCTTCGTGGGGATTGGGAATCACGTGCACGGAAACCAGCTCTCCGACGCGGCGCGCCGCCGCCGCACCCGCGTCCGTGGCCGCCTTCACCGCACCGACGTCGCCGCGCACGGTCACGGTTACGTATCCGGCGCCAATGTACTCCTTGCCGGTGAGGACGACATTGGCAGTCTTGACCATGGCGTCGGACGCTTCAATCGCGCCGACCAAACCCCTTGTTTCCACCATGCCGAGAGCATCCATACGGTCTCCTCTGCTCGAAAAGAAAATGTGCGAATCTTCACCCTATCACACGCCTTCCTGCTGGCACAAATCCAGTGGTCTCCTAAAGGCCAAACACAATCAGCACCCGGTCCGCCGCCACCGCCACGTACTGTCTGCCGTCGATGGCGAAGGAAATCGGGTTCGCAGCAACCGGCCCGCCGGCCTGGTAATCCCACAAAGGTTTCCCGGTGAGCGCGTCGAGGGCGAAAACATTTCCTTCGTCGGAGCCTCCGAAGACGAGCCCGCCCGCGGTCGCCATCACACCCGCCCAGGGCGGCGAATGCAGCCGGAACTCCCAGCGCTGCTTGCCGGTTTCCATTTCGAGCGCGCGCACGGCGCCGAACGCCTGCTGGCGGAGCGGCCGCTCGCCTCCGCCGGTGAACATGGTCCCCGGCTTGTACTCGGCTTCGTTCTTGTAATAGTACGCGCCCATCTCCCGTACGGAGACATACACCAGCTTCGCCAGCGGGCTGTAGGACGGGCTGAACCAGTTGGTCGCTCCCTGGAGGCTGGGCCACACCAGCGTGCCCTCGACGCTCGGCTCCATGTTCGGAATCAGCACCGGACGGCCGCGGTCATCGAGCCCTTTGGCCCATGTCTGCCTGGCGTATGCCTGGCCGGCGAGGAATTCACCGGTTTCGCGGTCGAGCACGTAATAAAACCCGTTGCGGTTCGGGCTGACGATGAGCTTGCGCGCCTTCCCGCGAATCGTGCCCTCGGTCAGCATGGGCACCAGCGTCGAATCCCAATCGTGGGTGTCGTGCGGCGTGAATTGAAAATGCCAGCGCAGCTTGCCGCTGCCGGCGTCAATCGCCAGAAACGAGCACGAGTAGAGATTGTCGCCGCCGCGGGTGTCGCCATTCCAGTCCGGCCCTGGGTTGCCCGTGCCCCAGTAGACCAGATTCCATTGGGGATCATAGGCGCCGGTTACCCATGTGGAGGCGGCTCCGGTCTTCCAGCTTTCGCCCGCCCAGGTTTCATTGCCCTGTTCACCGGGACCGGGCACTGTCCACAAACGCCAGACCTGTTTCCCGGTGGCGGCGTCGTAGGCGTCGACAAAGCCGCGAATGCCCGCCTCGCCGCCGCTGATGCCCACGATGATTTTGTCCTTGATGGCGAGCGGCGCAGCGGTGATGCAATGGCCGGTCTTGTAGTCGGCGACTTTCGTCTCCCATCGCACCGCGCCGGACCTGGCGTCCAGCGCCACAAGATAGCTGTCAAGCGTGCCCACAAAAATCCTGTCATCGAGAATCGCCGCGCCGCGGTTGACGCGCCCGAAGCCGATGGTTTCGAGGTCGCGCGGCACGGGCCGGCTCCAGCTCCACAACCTGCGTCCGGTGCGCGCGTCCAGCGCGGCGGCCATGTTCGGCGCGGTGATGTACATGACGCCGTCCACCACCAGCGGCGATACCTCGGTGCGGCTGTTCTCGAATTGAACCATCCACACCGGATGCAGCCGGGCGACGTTGTCGGGCGTGATTTGTTTGAGCAGCGAATAGCGGTGGCCCTGGTAGTTGCCTGAATAGGTGAGCCAGTTCCACGGCTCCCGGTGCGCGTTGACAAGCCGCTCGAAGGGCACTTGAGCCCCGAGGCCACAGGCCAGCATCGAGATCAGCGCCGCTCTCATGAATCACCTCGCAGGCTTGCCAGCCAGGCGATCAGATCCTCCAATTCGCTTGAGGCGAACTTGTCCTTGTAGGAAGGCATACCCGAATGCCCCTCCAGCCGCTTCAGCTCTTTCAATGCGCTCTTGCGGAACGAATGATAGCGGCCGCCGCTGTCGAGGATCTGAATGGTGAAGGAGTCTTCATTGGCGCGCTGGCCGGTGATGCGTTTTCCGTCCGCCGTCGTGAATTCGACCAGCAGATAACCTTCGGGCGCCGCCTTGGCCGGATCGAGGATCGCCTCTCGCAGATATTCCGGGCTCCGCCGCGCTCCGATTTCGGTCAGTTCGGGCCCCAGCGCCGTTCCCGCGCCTTTGACAATATGACAAGCCGCGCAGCCGCCCTTGCCGAGGAACAATGCCCGGCCGCGAGCGGCGTCACCCGGCAGATCCATCTTCGCGATGCGGCCGAGGCTTTGGACATACACCACGACCTGCTTCACCTCGCGCGGCGTCATCTGCCAGGCAGCCGGCATCTCAGTACCGGGAATCCCGCGCGAGATCACTCCGATCAACTGCTCTTCCGAGGAGCCGTGCTTCAGTTTCGGCTGGGCCAGATTCGGCCCGCGGCCGCCGGTGCCCGTCTGTCCGTGACACGGCGCGCACTGGCCCTCATAGAGGCGCTTGCCGCGCTGGAGATCGTCGGACTGCGCGCACAGTGCGGCAGTGACAAAGAATGCAGCCAGGGTGGGCATGATACATGCCAGTCTGCCACAAAACACAGGCGCTGGCGGCTGGTAGCGGTTGGTAGTGTCCTAATTGCAGTCTTAGACACTACCTCCCCGACCACCATCCCTGTCCACCCGCCACCGCCCGGCCGGTGTATACTTGCCATTATCCAGGAGGTCAGAATGGATTTCCCATCGAGGACGCTCGCTGTCGCTTTTTTGTTTCTCACCGCGCCCGCCAGCGCCCAGGTAAACACTTCCTCCATTGCCGGGGTGATCACCGACGCCACGGGCAGCGTCGTGCCGGAGGCGACCATCACAGCCATCCAGGCGGCGACCGGATTGGAGCGCCAGACCAGGTCCGGCAGCGGCGGCGAGTATGTGCTTCCCCAGCTTCCGCCCGGACGCTATGAGATTACCGCGAAGGCTACCGGCTTTCAGACCACCGTGGTCAAGGATGTCGCGCTCGCCATCGCTCAGCGTGAAGTGGTGAACATCACTCTCACTGTCGGCCAGGTAACCGAGCAGGTGACCGTGACCGCCGAGGCCTCGCAGCTCAAGGAGTCCGAAACCGCGTCCCTTGGCCAATTAATTGAGCGCCGCGTGATCCAGGACCTTCCCCTCAACGGCCGCAATTACCTGACGCTCGGCTCGCTGTCTCCCGGCGTAGTGCCGCAGATCCCCGCCTCGCAAGGTCCGGCCAGCTTCATCTCATCGACCACGCAGCGCCCGGACCGCAGCATCCTGGTGGGCGGCCAGCGCGAAAGCTCAACCAGCTACCTGCTGGACGGGGTCGAGCTCCGCAATCCGCGCGTGGGCGACAGCTCGATCAATCCGTCGCTCGACATGATCGAGGAGTTCAAGATCCAGCGGAATTTCTTCAGCGCGGAGTTCGGCAATTCACCGGGCATCATCAACGTCGCCACACGCGCCGGCGGCAACCAGTTCCACGGCAGCGCGTATGAGCTGGTACGCAACGACCGCTTCGACGCGCGCAATTTCTTCGCCCGAACCTCGGAGCCGTTCAAGCGCAGTCAGTTTGGCTTCAGCTTCGGCGGGCCGATCCGCAAAGACAAGCTCTTCGCCTTCGGCAACTACGAGGGACTGCGGCAGCGTCTGGGGGTGGTCCAGCGCGGCCTGTACCCGACGCAGAAGCTGCTCGGCGGAGACTTCACCGGCGAAGCCGTGATCCACGATCCGCTGACCTTCAACTCCACCACCGGAATGCGGCAGGTCTTTGCGGGCAACGTGGTGCCGCAGGCGCGCGTGAACGCGGTTTCACGCAACATCCTCCCGTATATTCCTGTCACCAACAATCCCACGGTTCAGGGCGCCAACCTAGTTGGCACGCCGGTGCAGCGGCTGAACGATGATCAGGAAACCGTGCGCGTGGACTGGACCATCAATTCCCGCCACTCGCTGTTCGGCAGGCAGACCTGGCAGGACGCGCCGCTCGAGCCGGCGTCTTTGACTCCGCTGGGCGGCGCGCAGGTGATCTCCAAGGGAACCAACGAGGTGGTGCAGCTCACATCCACACTGACCGCGCGCCTGGTAAACGTTCTGCGCCTCTACCACAGCTACGCCAACCTGTTCGGCCAGCAGGTGCCGGTCAACGAAGACCTGGCGGGGAAGATCGGCATCACCGGAATCTCCACCGTGCGCCGCAACTGGGGCGTGCCGAACATCGGCTGGCAGGGCTTCAGCGGCGTGGGCAGCAATGGTCTCACCCAGGGCAACATCATCAACAACTACCAGATCGCCGACAGCGTGGCCTGGATCAGGAACCGCCACACGATCAAGTTCGGCGCCGAGATCCGCCAGTCGCGCATGTTCCTCGATTCCGACAACAGCCCGCGAGGCTCATTCACTTTTCTCTCGAGCTGGACCGCCGCGCTCGACGCCCAGAGCGGCAACCCGGTCACCGGCACGGGTCACCCTGTGGCGGAGTTTTTGCTCGGTTATCCGACAAACATGAACGGTGCGGTCGGCACGTCGCAAACGCACTTCCGCTTCTATACGAACAATTTCTACTTTCAGGACGACTGGAAGCTGACCCGGAATCTTACGGTCAACTACGGCTTGCGCTACGAGTACGTTTCGCCGCCCACCGCCGAGGAATTGGACCATGTCTTCGGGTTTGACTTCAGCACCGCCCGCCAGCTCTTCCCGATCCTCGGCCAGATCCGGCCTTCCATCATCGAACCGGATTACAACAACTGGGCGCCGCGTCTGGGACTCGCCTACAATCCCGCCTGGGCGCCGTCCTGGGTGATTCGCGCGGCCGCCGGGATGTACTACGACCAGACGCAGATGAACGAGACTCAGTTCACCACCAACTCGCCGCCGACGTTCTTCCAGCAGAACATCAATCTGACCGGGCGCGGGTTGCCGCCGAACCAGTTCGGTGTGAATGCGCTGCCTGTCGTCCCCGTTCCCCGCATTGACGCCAACTACCGCATCCCGCCGAACACCAATCTGTTCGCTCAGGAGCTCAACGGGCGCAAGCCGCGCGAGTACATGTGGAACCTGTCGCTTCAGAAATCGCTCGGGTCCCGCTGGCTGGCGGAAGCGGCCTACGTCGGCTCGCAAGGGCGGCGGCTGTCCAAGCGCTACAACTCGTCGTCGCCGGCGGTCCCAGGCGAATTGTACCGTGTCGTCCCCGGCTCCAACCGCTTCAACCCGGCGACGACCGGCATCGCCGGCATGCTCTACTCATCACAGGCAGGCAAGTCCAACTTCAACGCTCTCAACCTCAAACTCGAGCGCCGGTTCGGCGAGGGCTTCTCCGTGCTCAGCTCCTATAGCTGGTCGCATTCGATTGACACCGACTCAGGCGGTTCGTTCGGAAGCCCCAACCTCAACCCGGCCAACTTCGTTCTCGACAAGGGCAGCTCGGACTTCGATATCCGCCAGAGGTTCGTCACCAGCCTCATTTATGAATTGCCTGTCGGCAAAGGCAAGCGCCTGCTGGGGAGCTCAAGCCGCGCTGCGGACCTGATTGCAGGCGGATGGCAGCTCACCAGCACGACGGTGTTCCAGTCCGGCGTGAATCGCAGCGTCACGTCGCCCAACACTTCCACCATCGCCTTCATCTCCCAGCGCGCCGACGCCGCCGGAATCGCATCGAACTCCGATTTCACCGCGGGCGGATCGACCATCCGCCCTGGAAATGATTTCGGAGGCGCGAACTCTTCGCTGTACTGGTTGAATCCGAACGCCTTCCGGCGCGTGGCCCCGCTGACGTTCGGCACCTCCGGCCGCGATCTGATCTCGGGCCCCGGCTTCTGGAACTGGGACATGTCGCTGTTCAAGAGCTTCGCTCTGACCGAGGCGGTAAAGCTCCAGTTCCGCGCCGAGTTCTTCAACGCGTTCAACAACGTTCGTTTCAATCCGCCGAACATGGACTCCTCGAGCCCGTTCTTCGGCCAGATCCAGAGCGCGCAGCCGCCGCGAATTCTCCAGTTCAGCCTGCGAATACAATTCTGATAGTCTGCGTCGCGGCGCATCGACGCTCGTGTCGATGCCTGGCTGAGCTCGCTCCGAATTGTCCTGCACCCAATCGCGAATCAGGCGAAGGTGAGAAATCATCCGATCACGATGACTTCGTGGTCCAGCAGCGAATTCACCTCAAAGGCTCCCCAACCCTGGCGCACGGAGAGCCCTTGGCTGGCTCCCGAAACCAGGAAGCGGGCGTTGGGCCCACCAACCTGTTGCGGCAGCCGGACGCCGACCTTCAGGGGGCCAATCGGGATCAGCTCTTCGACCGGGGCTCGCCACGTGCCTGCGCTGGTCAGATTCACCAGATGAAGGATCAAGCGCCCGGCTGCTGATAGAGGTGACAGTCGAGCACCTGGACCGGCCTGCGGAGATTAAGCGCCCGCTGGCTCGACAGGACTGAGTCCGGAGGGCCGAGCCGCGAGGCGCGCCGCTCAACTTCAGACATCCTGATCTCCAAGGAAATTAGTTCGAGCCAAGTTTGTACAGGAGGCGCAGGTCAGTGCCCGGGAAGAGGGTCT
>JACQDF010000388.1 GCA_016201205.1 Acidobacteriota bacterium | reverse complement strand
GCCCGCGCACCACGTCGGAAAGCTGCGAGGCGAAATTCGTGTTCACCACTACGTTGATCTGGACGGCGGCGCTGCCGAGAATCGCCGGACCCATCAGGCGAATGATGCGGCGCAGACCGGGATCGGACCAGCCGATCATCGGACGGAAGGAGAAGCCGGTCCTGTGAAGAATGGGAAGCTGCCAGACCAACTGCAATGCGCCGCCCATCACGACGCCCCACGCCATGCCTTCAATGGCGGTAATGCCAATCCACTGCGCCAGCCCGAATCCCAGCAGCAGGCCAAAACCTACCGAGCCGATGTTGAACATGGTCGAAGCCATGGCCGGAATTCCGAAGCTGCCGCATGCATTCAGAATGCCCATGGCTTGGGCCGCCAAGGCCACCAGCAGCAGGAACGGGAACATGATGCGCGTCATCTTCACCGCCAGCTCAAACTTGCCGGGAATCTGGTGGAAGCCCGGCGCCAGCAGGTCCACCAACTGCGGGGCGAAGAACGCTCCCAGAGCGCAAATGCCGCCGACGATGAGAATGATCGCCGTGCCGACGAGATTCGACAGCGCCGCCGCCTCTTGCCTGGTCCTGGTGGAAAGGTATTCGGTGAAGGTCGGAACGAATGCGCTGGAAAGGGCGCCCTCGGCGAACAGGTCCCGCGTCAGGTTGGGAATGCGGAATCCCAGCAGAAACGCGTCGTACACCTGGCCGGCGCCAAACAGCCGCGCCATGACGATCTCGCGCACCAGGCCGGTGATCCGGCTCATCAGGATGGCCACCGAGGTGACTCCCGCCGAACGAACTACGTGCTCGGTGGGCGAGGGGGTCACGTCTTTAGTGTCTGTGGTCAGGGATGCGGCTCTCAAGCTCCGTATTGTTCCAGGAAGTGGGCGATCGTCATGATGCCCACGTAGTAATTGCGCAGGTTGTACTTCTCATTGGGTGAATGCAAGCCGTCATCGGGCAGGCCGAATCCCATCAGCACGGTGGGAATTCCCAGGTGTTTGGCAAAGTCGCCCACGATAGGAATCGAGCCGCCGGAGCGAGTGAACACGGTCGGCCTGCCCAGCATCTGGCTGAATGTCCGCGCGGCCACTCGAATCGCCGGATGATCCGGGTTCACGACGATGGCTGGACCGGCGCTCAGCACACGCAGCTCCATCTTGCAGCCCGCGGGCGTATGAGTGCGTATGAAATCGCGGAGGGAGGCGATCACTTTGTCAGGATCCTGATCCGGCACCAGACGGATGCTGAGCTTGGCGGTGGCTTTCGCCGGAATCACCGTCTTGGCGCCGGCGCCCGTAAAGCCGCCGCCGATGCCGTGGACTTCGAGTGTCGGGCGCGCCCAGGTGCGTTCGAGCACCGAATAGCCCGGCTCGCCGGTCAACTCCGTCGAGCCGACTTCTTTCTCGAGAAACTCTTTTTCGCTGAACGGCAGGCTCTTCCAGCTATCGAGCTCCGCCTGGGCGGGCCGCCTCACATCGTTGTACAGGCCGGGAAGCTGAATCACGCCGTCCGCGCTCTTGGTCTTCGAGAGCATCTCGATCAGCGCGAAAACGGCGTTGGGCGCCGCACCGCCGTACAACCCCGAGTGCAGGTCGCGAGCCGGTCCCGTGCATTCGACTTCGGTGTACACCAGACCTCGCAAGCCGATGCACAACGTCGGGATGCCCTCGGCGTACAGCGCCGTGTCGGAGACAAGAGCGACGTCGGCCTTCAGCTTTTCTTTGTTCAGCGGGACATACTTCGCGATCGACGCGCCGCCTACTTCTTCCTCGCCCTCAATCAGGAACTTCACGTTCACCGGCAGCGTGCCGTGGACGGCGCGCAATGTCTCGATGGCCTTGATGTGCATGTGCATCTGGCCCTTGTCATCGGCCGAGCCGCGCGCGTACAGGTTGCCGTCGCGAAGAGTGGGCTCGAACGGCGGCGTCTGCCACAACTCGAGCGGATCAGGCGGCTGGACGTCATAGTGGCCGTAGCAAAGCACCGCCGGCTTGCCGGGTGCGTGCAGCCAGTCGCCGTAGACCAGAGGATGCTTCCCGGTCGGGATGATCTCGACGTGCTCCATCCCGACGGACTGGAGTTGCCCGGCGACAAACGCCGCGGCGCGGTCGATGTCGCCTTTGTGCTCGGGCAGCGTGCTGATGCTGGGAATGCGCAGGAACGACTTCAGCTCATCGAGAAACCGGGCCTCGCTTCTTTGAACAAACTCTTCAATGGGATTGGGCATGGCGATTCAGGTTCGTGCACCATTATAGAGGAGCCCCTGACGGGGCGGCTGCCCGTTGCGCCGCCCTGGCGGCAGCAGTCACCCCAGTCGGCGATGCGCATGGCCCAGCGAGTCCATCGAGAGATCGTCACGCTCCCCAATTACGGCGTCTTTGACGACCTCTCGTTCAGTATCAAGGGCTATACGGTGGCGCTGAAGGGTTTCGCATCGCGCCCGACTCTGAAAAGCGATGCGGAGCGAGTGGTGAAAAGGATTGAAGGTGTCGAGCAAGTGGTGAACAACATCGAGGTGCTCGCGCTGTCGAACTTCGATGACGGCATCACCAACGATCCGCCACCCGGATGGCGCCCCATTCACATCATCGTAAGGAGCGGCAACGTAACACTGACCGGCGTCGTAGACAACGAAGCCGACAAAGCAATCGCCAACGTCCAGGCCAATTCGGTGAGCGGCGTGTTCGCCGTGGACGACCAGTTGCAGGCAGCCTCTTCCAGGAAGCCGAAGAAGAGCAGGAAGCCGAAGAGCTGAAAGGCGCGTGCGGACGCCGCCCCTGGTTGACTCGGCCGCCATTCTCCGACATGATAAACACTGCTATGAACAGGCTTGATCCGATTGGACGCCGCGAGTTCCTCGCCCTGCTTGCCGCCGCCGGCTCGTTTGCCGCCGACAAGATTTCCACGCCGCTGCTGACGCGAGCTGAAAAAGAGCAGTTCTTGCGCGACGCCAAGATCATCAAGACCAAGGGCGTCAGCCAGGGCATCACCGGCACCGTCCGGGCGACGATGAGCGACGGCAAGCTGACGCACGACGCCAGCATCCAGGTGATCGATGAATACAAGCAGCAGTTCCAGACCGCCATGGGAACGGAACTGAATTTCAAAGACTCCTGGAAATTCAATCTGGCTGCCTACAAGCTCGACCGTCTGCTTGGACTGAACATGGTCCCGGTCACCGTCGAGCGCCGGTTTCGCAACCAGTTGGGCAGCTCCACCTGGTGGGTGGACGATGTCCTGATGACGGAGCTGACCCGCTACAACAAGAAGGTT
>JACQDF010000387.1 GCA_016201205.1 Acidobacteriota bacterium | reverse complement strand
CTATGCCACGGTGAAGCACTCGCCGATCGCGTCCGCCGCGCCCGCCAGCTTGTAGATCTGCTGTGTCAGCCGGTAGGCCGGGGGCATTCGCTGGAAGAACTGCAATCTGCGCGGCGCCAGCAGGCCCGCTGCTTCCGGCAGGTCGGTGTAGCGGAGCACATTCAGGAACATGGGCCCGCTCCAGTGGGTTTCGGCGGGCTGGATCATCACCACGCCGGCAATGCGCGGCTCGAGGATGGCGGCGTAGAGAACCACGCCGGCATCGGCGCCTCTGCCGGCCACCGTGATGCGGGCGGGGTCGATGCGGGGATCCGAGGCCAGTTGTGCAATCGCCCGCAGGACATCCCCGACGCGCATCGTGTCGGGCGACAGGCCGACATGCATCGCATTTCGAATCAAGTCGCGCTCCTCGATGGCATTGCGCGGGTGCTCGCTCCAGTCGCCGGGGTAGAGGGACACTCGGGCGATATCGGCGGGGATGCCGGCAAATCGCAGAAACGAATCCGTGACACCGGCAGTCTCACCGGCGGGAACAAGGTAGAGCACTGCCGGAGCCTTGGCCCGGTTCTCCGGGACCCGGACGCGCATGTTCAAGGGAAGGGATTCAACGGGGAACCGGGCGAACACCTTCTCGCGAAGAATCGCCATTAACTCCCTGGCGCGGCTTTCCCATCCAGTGCGGTCGCGCGGCGTCGTGGGGACCGCCGCCGGCCGGAACACGAGATGGATCCGGGGATTGATCGCGTCGGCCGGCGCCTTTCCCCCGAACACGGCAAGCGATTCCGGCGGCGCGTTCTCGTACTCCATTTTCAGCGGACGCGCCGTTTGCCCCAGCAAGTGCTGATCGAACCAGCGAAGCGCCTGCTCGCGCAGAAAATCCGAATCCTGGTGGCCGGTGGCGACGACGATGTTGCGAAAACGCTCGGGGCGGCCATAGCTGGCGTAGAGCCGGGTCAGCAGCTCCTCGAACTTCGTGTAGCCAGGCACGGGAAACAGGTTGTCCTTGCTCCCGTGCGCCATCAACAAGGGGCGGGGCGCGATCAGCGCGCCCTGATGGGCCATCTCGTGGCGGTGGAAGTTGAGGACAAACATGCAGTCGCAGTGGCGGCTTTGGGTGTTTTCGCGCAGGTTGGCCAGATAGGTGCTGATGCCCATCACGGGCGCCGCCACCCGGACGCGGTCGTCCAGGGCGGCGGTGAACCAGGTCATCGCGGCGCCGCCCGAGCGGCCGGTCATGCCCGCCCTGGCGATGTCGATCTCCGGCCGCGAAGCCAGGTAGTCGAGCGCCCGGATGGCGTTCCACACCTCGACGCCTGCCGGCGTGTAGCCGCGCGCATACCAGTCATAGTGGCGCAGGCCCTGGACACCGTGATGGATCGAATACGTTTCGGCGATCTGGATGGGATCGAGAATCAGACATGCGTATCCGTTTCTGGCGAACGAGATCCCGTGCCGCTGGTATTCGGTCTTGGCGCCCTGCCGGGGACCGCTGTGCCCGCAGACGTAAAGGATCACCGGCAGCTTGCCGGGCCTTTCCTTGGGCAGGTACAGGTTCCCCGTCACGTAGAATTTCGGGACGCTTTCATAAGCGATCTTCTCGACCACGAATTCGCCGCGATCGAGCGTGCCGGTGATCCGCACGTTCAAAGGCGTCCGCAAGGGCCAGGGGTCGAGGCCCAGCATCTGCCTCATCTCGTCCCGGCGCCGGCTCCGCACGCGCTCCCATTCGTCCTTGGAGGCGAGTTCGCCGGCGGCGCGGTCGAGAATGGCTTCAGCTTCCCGCTCGAGCATGCGGTCCGGGCCGGCGGCTGCCGGCTGCTGGGCAAAGCAAGGCAGCGCCGCCATGGTGGGCATCTTCAACCAGTCCCTGCGGTTCATGAGTGCCATCTAATGTAGCAAACGCGCTACTTAGCCCGGCAAGCGGTGGTGGGTGAAACACCGCATGGTGAGAAGACTCACCCATTTCCTCATTGGCCTGCGGAATTCCGCCAACCTGCCGTCCAGCCTTTTGTTTCAAAGACTTGAGAATTGGCAGGCGGCTTGCTCTCTCCGTTTTCGAAAGGAGTGACGCCATGCCAGACCTTGGGTATCTGAAATTTCCATTGGTCATCTTTGCCGGCCTCGTTACCGCAGTCATTGGACTGGCTCTATACCGGCATTTCGTGTCCAAGGAGGAGGATTACCACATTCATGCCAAACTCGATGAGGCCTCCAGCGTCGGCAGACAGTTCACCAACGCCACCCGCTTGCTGTGGATCGATCGCTGGGGCAAAGGGCTGACCGTACTCTCCGCGGTCTATTTCTTCGTGTTGCTGGCGGTCATTTTGTACAACGAGTGGCACAAGACGACGACCACGGTTCTCACGCAATAGCGGCGCTCATTGACCAGTATCCGGTCACGGAAAGTCTAGAGTTTTGAAGCTTCGTCCCATGACCACAAGCAGTGTTTTCTTCGAGCCTTTGACTTTGAGCGGGCTCAATGGCCTGGGCCGCGCCCACCCCCCGGCTATTACGGTCCTGCTGCCGGGATACGCCCCGGGCGCGCAGGCGAAGCCGACCAACGTGCGTCTGAAAAATGCAGTCGACGCGATCGTCCACCGGCTCCTGAATCTGGGGCTTGCTGACCGCGAGATCGGCATGCTGACAGCGCCTCTTCTGAGCCTCGCCAGCGGTCCCGCGTTTCGCGAAGGCCACAAGAATGGCGTGGCGTTTTTCCTGGATGAAGAAGGCTTCCAGGGCAATGAAGTGCCCGGCGACGTGCCGGAGACGGTGGTGGTGGGGAATCATTACTACGTCAAGCCGCTGCTCCATTGGCTGATGGAGCCGCGTGAGTTCATGGTTCTCGTGCTGGCCCAGGGAAAAGTGAGCTTGCTCAATTGCGAGAACGACAAGCTGAATGAGGCGCCCCTGCCGCGCGGCGTTCCCACCACGCTCGACGAGATCTCGACGATGGAGACGCCGGATCACACTCGCATCAACCGCTCGGGCGCCGGGAGGGGAAAGGGCGCTCAAAACCCGATCTCGTTCGGCATCACGTCGGCGAACGAGGAGCGGCGGGTGCAGTTCTTCTGCACGATGGTGGATCGCGGCCTGCATATGTTGTTGCAGGACAGCAGCCTGCCGCTCGTGCTGGCGGGGGTCGATCGGGTGGTGAGTGTCTATCGAAAAGAGAACACCTACCCGCACACCATCTCGGCCACGTTGCGCGGCAACATCGAGTTCCTGCCGCCCGAAGAGGTGGTGAGGCGCGCCCGGTCGCTGATCGCCGCCGAGCGGGCGCAGGAGGCGACAGGGTACCTGGTCGAGATGGAGGAGTATGCGCCCGGAGACCGCTGGTCGACGTCGCTCTACACCATTCTGCGGGCGGCGACGCAAGGCCGCGTGTGGCGGCTGTTCCTGGCCGAAGGCGCATCTTGCGAAGGAAGCCTCAAAGAGCTGCCCAGCGTCGGGGAGCTAAGGCGGGAGGTTCTGCCGATCCAGGAGGACCTGATCAACGTGGCGGCGGTGGAAACACTGTGCCATGGCGGCGAAGTCTTTCTTGCAGCGGCTGACCAGTTGCCGCACCAGGCATCGGCAGCGGCGCTGTTCCGTTACTCGCTGGCGCCGAATGTGAAAGAGGTCTGAGGAGCGGGGTAGGTTTCCCATGCTACTGCTTGCGCAGGATGTCGCCGTATAGCTCCGGCTTGCGGCTGCGAATAGCGCCTCTTCCGATTCTTCCATCGAACGTGATGCGGGCCTTGACGATCTGATCGCCTTTCGCCGGATCGTCCTTTGCGACGATGTTCCCTCTGGGGTCGATGATCAGCGTGCGGCTGGGGTGCACGAAGGCGACCCACACGCTGTTTTCGAAGGCCCGCGTGCGCATCATGGCATCGTTCATGTCGTTCGAGCTGCCCCAGGCAGGCACCAGGATCAACTGCGCGCCCTTGACGGCCAGGATGCGCGCTGTTTCCGGAAGCTGGCGGTCGTAACAGATCAAAGCGCCCCATCGCCCCAGCGGCGTCTGCACCACGGGGAAGTCCGTTCCAGTGGTGTTGAACGGCTCATCGTCGTCGTTGTGAGCTTTGTGATAACGCAAGACGATCTCGCCCTGCGGGGAGAAAACCGCGAGCGCGTTGTGCATCTGCTCACCCGCCCGCTCGGCAAATCCGGCCAGCAGGTAAATCTTCAGCTCGCGAGCAAGATTGCGAATCCGCTCGAGATTCGGGCTGAGGCGGGCGCCGTCGCCCGAATCTCGAATGGTTTCGCCGATGGTGAAATATTTGTCGCGGGTTGTGCCCGGGCTGGCTTTCACATTGGCGACGTAGCCTTCCAGAAACCCCTCCGGCGTGATCACTAATCCGGCGCCTTCGGCGGCGGCCTGGCGGGCGTATTTGTCGATCCGCGCCAGGTTGGCCTGCTTGTCCCAGCGGTCCGGCGTGACACGGATTCCGGCGACGGTGACAGAGACGGGCGGGTCCGCTGCCCACGCCGGGATGACGAGCCAGGCGAGCACGCCAAGGATTCCGATCTTCATGCGAGCTACCCTGGAGGATTATGCTACCAGATATGGGTTCCCTGCTTCTCCTGCTTTCTCTGCTGTCCGCTCAGGCGCCTCCGCCCACCCCCGGCGGCTACGATCTGCCGAACGGCTGGCGGATCACTCCGGCCGGGCGTCACGTTTCCACCAGTGACTACCTCCTGAACGTTACGAATACGCCCGACGGACGGCATGTGATCGCGCTAAACTCCGGCTACAATCCACACGGCTTGACCGTCCTCGACACCAGAAACATCGAGGTGGTGCAGAAGGTCGGTCTGAAGTCCGCCTGGCTGGGACTGGCGTGGGCACCCGACGGCGGCACGCTCTATGTCTCCGGCGGCAATGGGGAGTCGCGCCGGGAGCCCACGGCTGCTCCTGTCTACGCCTTTTCATACGCCGGCGGCCGTCTCAGCGAGAAGCCTGCGAAGGAATTCCGCCATCACCTTCCGCAGAATCAAATCTACTGGTCGGGCCTGGCGCACCATCCCACCAAGCCTTTGCTCTACGCCGCCAACCGCCACACCAAGGCCGTTCCAGGGCACGTGGTTGTATTCGATACGCGCACGGGAGAGCGCGTGGCCCAGATCGCCACGGAAATCCATCCGTACGATCTGGTCCTCGATTCCACCGGCGACACGCTTTATGTCTCGAACTGGTCCAGCCAGTCGGTTTCCGTCATCGACACCAGGACGAACCGCGCCAAGGCCGTCATCAAAGTGGGCCGAAACCCGAATGACATGGCGCTGGGCAAGGACGGCCGGCTGTTTGTGGCGTGCTCGAACGAGAACTCGGTGTATGTGATCAACACAAAGTCGCTGCGTCCGGTGGAAGTGATCTCGACGGCGATGTACAAGATGGCTCCGGTAGGCTCAACGCCGAACGCGCTGGCGCTGGATCCGACGGGGAAGATGCTGTTCGCCGCCAACGCCGACAATAACAACGTCGCCGTGATCAACGTCGATGACGGTGACGCTTCCAACGTCGCCGGCTTCATCCCGGCGGCCTGGTATCCTTCGGCTCTGGCCGTCTCGGCGGACGGCAAGTCGCTCTACGTGGGCTCGGCCAAAGGCCTCGGCGGCTACGCCAACCTGGAAGGCCCTACCAGCCCGCTGGCGAAGAACGACGGACGCTCCCGCCATATCGGCGCTCTTCAGCAGGGCTCTCTCAGCGTCATCCCGCTTTCGAATCTCAAGAACGAATTGCGGGCCTACACGCGCCAGGCCATGGCCAACTGCCCGTACAACGACGAAATGCTCGCCCACGCCAGGCCTCCGGCGGCGGGTCCTTCCATCGTTCCGCAGCAGGTGGGCGTGGGCTCTGCCATCAAGCATGTCATTTACATCATCAAGGAGAACCGTACCTACGACCAGGTGCTTGGCGACATGCCCAAGGGAAACGGCGACCCGCGGCTCTGCATCTTCGGAAGGAAGGTGACGCCGAACCATCACAAGATCGCCGGGGAGTATGTCCTGCTGGACAATCTGTACTGCGATGGCGAAGTTTCCGTGGACGGGCATTCGTGGTCCAATTCCGCATACGCAACGGATTTCAACGAGAAGCGCTGGCCGCCGCAGTATGGGGGGCACAGCGCTTCTGTCAACGGCCCCGCCAACACGCCCTCTTCCGGGCATCTATGGGACCTGGCGGCGCGCAAGGGCCTCACGTACCGCTCGTATGGGGAGTACGCGCAGGCGGTGAGCGACGGCTCACAGATGGACGCTGCTCCGGGCGTGGCCGGTCTGGTGGGGCACGTAGCGCCGAAATTCCGCCTGCCGGGGATGCGCGACACGGACAATGTCAAGGCGTTTCTGGCGGAGTTCGAGGAGTACGAGAGGAACTTCGATTCGGCCGATCCCGCGCTGCGCCTTCCCAATTACCTCGTCATGAGTCTGGGTGAGAATCACACCCAGGGCACGCGTCCTGGCGCGCACACGCCGTCCGCTGCCGTCGCCAACAACGACTGGGCTCTGGGGATTCTGGTGGATCGCGTCAGCCACTCCCGCTACTGGCCCGAGACGGCGATCTTCGTGATCGAGGACGACGCGCAGAATGGCCCCGATCATGTCGACGCGCGGAGGACGGTCGGCCTGGTGATCTCGCCGTACACAAAGCGCCGCGCTGTCGATTCCACGCTCTACACAACCTCCTCGATGGTGCGCACGATGGAATTGCTGCTCGGCCTTCCGCCGATGACGCAATACGACGCGGCCGCGATGCCCATGTACGCTTCGTTCAACACGACGGCGGATCTGACGCCCTATTCGCATGAGGGGCCGCAGATCGATGTCAACGCCCGCAACACCCAGACCGCCTGGGGCGGGCGCGAATCGATGAAGATGGATTTTTCCGAATACGACCGGGCGCCCGAGTTTGCGCTCAACGAGATCATCTGGAAGTCGGTGCGGGGCGCCAGGTCCCAGATGCCGTTGCCCATCCGCCGCTTCCATTTCCGATACTAAACACAACGGCAGAAGTCGCGGCTCTGTTTCCGAGCCGCGCGCGTCAGAAAGCGGTCCCGAACGGCTGGCAACGTTATTCCGTGACAGGCCCTGCTTTCAACTTTCTCCACCGCGCCATGTATACTAGCAACTAGCGGCATGCTACAGTTATGTCTCACTTCGCCGTCCGGTTTCCTGGCCCGCGTCGGGCCCTGTGTGCTCCTGCTTGTCATCGCCGCCGGGACGCTGTTCCCTCAGGCGCAGAGCGGAACCATCGTGGGCACGGTCACCGACCCGGCCGGCGCGGTCATCGCCTCCGCCAAAGTGACCCTGGTCAACGAAGGCACCAGGTTCACGCGCGTGGTGGCGACCAACGAAAGCGGCCAGTACGTGGCCTACTCCGTGCCCACGGGCGCCTACAGCATCACCGCCGAGCAATCCGGCTTTCAGAAGCTGGTCCGCGGCGGCGTCCAACTGACAGCGGCGGACACACTGCGTGTCGATCTGCAACTCAGCGTGGGCAGCGTGCAGGAGACGGTCGAGGTGCGGGCGCAGGCGCCGCTGCTCCAGTCGCAAACCGCCACCGTGTCCTCCCTCGTCAGCAATCAGCAAATTGTCGAGATGCCGCTGAACGGGCGCACATTCACGGCTCTGCTGCGCCTGAGCCCCGGCGCGCAAACCGGCTCGAGCGGCAACCTCGGCAGCGGCCCGTATGCCATGCGCGGGGATGCCAATATCAGCGTCAACGGATCGAGCGCACAGAACAACAGCTATCTGATCGACGGCATGGTCAACCGCAACCTGTGGCTCAACACGCTGATCATCGTGCCCACCATCGACTCGATCCAGGAAGTGCGCATGCTGACGAGCAATTACGCGGCCGAGTATGGCGCGGCGGCGGGCGCTGTCACCATCGTGCAGACCAGGTCCGGCGCCAACCAGCTTCACGGCAGCCTGTACGAGTTTTTCCGCAACGACAAACTGGACGCCAACACATTCTTCAACAACCGCCTCGGATCGCCCAAACCGGCCTTCCGGCGCAATGAATTCGGCGGCACGGTGGGAGGGCCGATTCGCCGGGACAAGACCTTTTTCTTCGCCGATTATCAGGGCATCCGGCTGCGCCAGCCGCGTACCGTCGTTTCCACGATTCCGACGGTCGAACACAGGCAAATGGTCGCGAGCGGCGATTTCAGCGGCTTGGGCGCCAACATCTTTGACCCCTACAACGTCTCAGCAGGACCGAACAACACCCAGATCCGCGCGCCGTTGGCCGGCAATCGGATTCCCGTGAACAGGCTGGATGCCGCCGCGCTGCGGCTGTTTTCGTTCCTGCCGCCTCCCACAAACTCAGCCACCACCCGCAATTACGCTTTCAATCCCACGGTTCAGCAGCGGACGGATCAGTTCGATGCGCGGCTCGACCACAACCTCGGAAGCAGCGACCGCGTGTTCTTCAAGTACAGCTTCGACGACACCAGCCTGATTACGCCCGGCTCGGTGCCTTCTCCGGCGAATGCCGGCGTCCCTATCAGTCCGTTTCTGTCCGCCGACGGAGCCGAGAATGGTAC
The DNA here is from genome assembly GCA_016201205.1 of Acidobacteriota bacterium. Classification (GTDB taxonomy): domain Bacteria; phylum Acidobacteriota; class Terriglobia; order Bryobacterales; family Bryobacteraceae; genus CADEFT01. The sequence continues at coordinate 26,049 of JACQDF010000387.1, read as the reverse complement.
GGACGTTCCGCTGAAGAACTGGTCCGCCACTCTCAACTACACGAAGGTTTTCAGCCCCACCATCGTGAACGAAGCCCGGGTGGGCGCCGTGCGCTGGAACCAGTACATCCTGCCCTTGGGCAACTCCTTCAACACGGCCCAGGCGATCGGCATTCCGGGCATCAACATCAACGATAAATCCGGCGGATTGCCCTCCTTCGGCGTCACCGGCTTCCGCAACATCGGCGACGCCTCGACGTTTCCCGAGAACAGCCAGACCGTATCTTTCCAGTACGAAGATATTCTGACGGTGGTGAAGAACTCGCACACGCTCAAGTTCGGCGGCATGTACGTTCGGCACCGCTTTAACGGCTTTTCAGCGTTCCCGACGCGGGGGCAGTACACCTTCAACGGCCAGTTCACCCGGCAGGTGGGGACGACTGGATCCGCGACGGCGCTGGCGGATTGGGCTCTCGGGACCCCGGACGGGGTCACGCGCAATATTCTGGTAGGAACGTTCGGCCTGCGCCATTACAACTTCGCCGCGTTCGCCGACGATTCGTGGCGCATCAACAACCGGCTCACCTGGAACTTCGGCCTGCGCTATGAATTGCAGGCGCCGCCGTATGAAGTCTATGACCGCTGGTCGAACTTCCGCGTGGACACGGCGCGGCTGGAGATAGCCGGGCAGGGCTCGGCGGGCCGCCGGCTACGCAATCTGGACACCAACAACATCGCTCCCCGCATGGGCCTCACCTGGCTGCTGACAGCGGACGGAAAAACCGTGTTCCGGGCCGGCGGCGGCGTCTCATATGTGGAAGCGCAACAGGGCGGCGGGCAGCTCTACAAAAACCTGCCGTTCTTCTACGCGCAGGTGGTGGCGACGGATCAGAACGGACGGCCGCCCATTCGCATCAGCGATGGCTTGCCGGCTCCCGTGCCGCCCGATCCGAACAACATCCTTCAGCTTTCCTCGGGAAACCCCAATGTCTGGGACTACGGCTTGCAATCGGCCCGGGCCATGCAATGGAGCATGGGCGTGCAACGTGAATTGATGTCGAACCTGCTGCTGGATGTCTCTTACGTCGGGACGCGCACCATCGGGCTGATCGCCAATGTGAACATCAACCAGTCTGCGCCCGGAGCCGGCGCGCAGGGCCCGCGGAGACCCTACTTCGCCATCAACCCGAACGTCACCAACATCGGCTACCGGACGAATTTCGGCGCTTCCAAATACCACTCGCTGCAAACGCGAGTCGAGCGGCGCATGACCAAAGGGCTGACCGCCTCGATGGCCTACACCTGGTCGCATTATCTGTCCAATGGCGGCAACATCAACGGCGGCGGCAATGCGCCGCCGCAGGATGCGCGCTGCTACCGCTGCGAGTGGGGGTCGATGCCGGAGGACCGCCGCCACATGGTGATTATCAACCATGTCTACGAACTGCCTTTCGGAAAGGGCCGCAGCTATGGGACAGAAGGCCCGCTCGCTTACATCATCGGCAACTGGTCGATCACCGGCATCTGGACGATGCAAACCGGCGAGCACTTCACACCGGGTCTGGCGGCGGCGGTTTCCAACTCCGCCGGCGGCGGCGGGGACCGGCCCAACCGCATCCGCGACGGCAACCTGCCCGCCGGTCAGCGCACCATCGACCGCTGGTTCGACCTGGGAGCTTTTGCCACTCCGGCGCAATTCAATTTCGGCGACGCCGGCCGGGGGATTCTCGAAGGTCCGGGCAACTTCAATGTGGACGCCGGGATTCACCGCCACTTCCCGATCACCGAGCGGTGGCGGCTGACCTTCCGCCGGGAGCTGTTCAACGCCTTTAACCGCGCCAATTTCGCGCAGCCGGCCGCCGCCATCGGCAATCCGACCGCGGGGCAGATTTCGGGTACGGCGCCGGCCCGCATTATGCAGATGGCGCTAAAGCTGAGCTTCTGAAGGAGCGAGCAGCCATGATCCCCGGCGGCAGGCTCTGGGCGATGCTGCTCTTTTCGACACTGCTCGTCGAGACGGCCTCGGCCGCCGTTCGCCACCGCTTGAAACGAGTCCCGTCGCTCAGCCAGCGCCGCCGGATGCACTTGCAGAACCTTGTCACGGACCCCGGCACCGTGGAGATCGAATTCGGCGTGGCCGGATCGCCGAACGGGCTCACCGCGCCGTTCACCATTAAATACACGCCCGGTGTTTCGCACCCGTTCTGGCATCGCACGGAGCTGAGCGTGGATATGGATTCCGTCAGCAGCCTGCCCGGCGATCTGCACTGGGTGACTCAATTCAGCGATCACGTCGGCGTGGCGGTGACTCACTTGTTGCATCAAGGCAACAGGCTTTCTCTGTACGTTGCGCCTCAGGTGGCGTTTCTCACCCGAGGCAACGAAGGAATCCGCTGCGGCGCCACCGGCATCGCGAACCTCGATCTGGGCCCGTACAGCCTGGCTGGGAACATGACCTGGACTGGCGCAACGTCTCCGTCGGAAGCCAATCCCGCCGGTGACCTCCAGTTTGGCGGCGGGCTGGTGCGCCGTTTCGGCGGCACGAAGGAGAACCCCCACTGGACCCTGTTCATCAATGGGCTTCGTGAGAACCCGACCATCGGCCCCTCGACGAGCTCGCTGTTTGAGGGCGCCAGTTACCAGGTGCGCCGGTCGTGGGCGATCGATTTCTCGGTGCGGCACGTCAACCTGAGTGGAGGGCCCACGGACCACCAGGTGCTGGGCGGGGTGACTGTGAACCTGGGGCGTCCGCGGGACTGGTGAAGGCTGGTCCCGCCTCGCGCCCTGGCAGAGGAGGAAGCATCGATGAGACGAAACCGGTTTCCAGCGGACTGGAATGAGGCCAGGGTCCGCAGAGTGCTTGAGCACTACGAGGGCCAGACCGAGGACGAGGCCGTCGCAGAGGACGAAGCTGCCTTTCGGTCCCGAGGCCAGACCGTGATGATTGTACCGAACCGTCTGGTTCCTGCCATCACTCGATTGATCGAACGGCGGGGCCCTGGCCGGCAAACAGGATCGCGCCGGCCAACATCCGGCTGAAGCAGTCGGCCGGCGCGTTAGGCAGCCGTGGACCGGATGGTGTACATCTGGCCGCAGAGGGAGAGATGATGATTCGAACCGTCGAGGCAGTCATCGATGAGCAGGGTAACGTGCGCGTGCTGGAGCCTGTACGTCTCCCATCGGCGCGGCGCGCGCTCGTGACGATCCTGGAGGACCGTCCAGGGACGGGCGACGCCGAAAGTGCGCAGCTAAGCGAGGCGGCGCTGGCGGAGGACTGGAACCGTCCGGAGGAGGACGAGGCGTGGTCCTTCCTGCGCCAGGTGCAGTAGTGCTGGTGCGTTTCCCGTTCTCGGATCTGTCGGAAACGAAGGCGAAAAGGCTGGCCCCTCGCCCGAGGCCGAAGGGTGAAGCGCACGCTGATTCCCGCGGTGGCCACCCTGATGGTGCTCGTGGCCTTGGATCGAGTGCCCTACGGGCACTACATGGTGCTCCGCCTGGGACTCTGTGTCGCGTGTGTTTACTACGTCACGCAGGCCGGCCCGGGTCTTGCCGTCGGTCACTGCTTTGCTCTCGGCGGCCTCGCCGTCCTGTACAACCCGGTCATCCCTGTGCATCTTGGGAGCAAGTCGCTTTGGACCATGATCAACATTGCGACCGTCGTGTACTTCTGGTTTCTCGAGACCCGGCGATCGCCCCCGCCACTCAAGGGTGGTCCGGGGAGCGGGCAGTGAACGAGCCGCCGCTCCAGGCGCTACTCGCGACAAGCGTATACTGACAGTGACGCTCTCATCCACGTTTCCCGACACGGGCCATTCGAGCCTCGTTGAGCCGCGGTTCCTGACCATAGGCACGTCCAGCCGCGGGCGGATTCTAGTGGTGGCGCACACGGAGCACAACGACACAGTCCGGATCATCAGTGCCAGACGGGCAACACGTCACGAACGAAGGTTTTATGAAGAAGGCTAACCCCAAACCCATAGATGATATGCTTCCGGAGTACGACTTCGCCTCGATGAAGGGAGGCGTACGGGGTAAGTACGTCAAGAAGTATCGCGCCGGGACCAATCTCGTACTCCTGGACCCTGAAGTGGCTGAGGCCTTCCCGACGGATGCTGCAGTGAATCAAGCGCTGCGTGCGCTCCTGAGCATCAGCCGAGTCGTGCGGCCGGCTGACAAGGCGTTGCACCGGACGCGCCAAAACGCGGCCGCTACTGCGGCTCGCAGCCCGACGGCAAGGAACATGCGCCGGCGGAGGCGCGTGACGCCCGGTAAGTAGACACGGGTCGGCTAAGGCAGACGCCTTAGGCGGCCCTAAGGCCGCCTCAACTTTTTACCCCATTTCGCCGATAGAGAGAGTGACGAATTCTAGCGCAGTGTTCAGCAGTCGTGCGCGTCGCTTGTTTTGAAAAACCATTCCCCAGGAAGGCGGATTGGAACCATGTTTCAAGTCGGAACCCGTGTCGGTGACTACGAGATTCTGGACATCCTGTACAGCTCCAGGAAAGAGGTCTACTATAAGGTCCGCAATACCGTGGCCCAGCGCATCGAGGCCATGAAGGTGCTGCCGGAGAGCCTCCAGAAGGACCAGGAAGCGCAGGAGCGCTTCTTTCGCGAGATCAAAGTGCACGCCAGGCTCCAGCATCCCAACATCGTTGCCTTTTACAATGCCACCCAACTGAACGGCATCCCGGTGATGACCACGGAGCTGGTGGACGGCATCACGCTGGCGGACAAGCTGGAGCTGGGTGCGATTCCGCTCCCTCAGGCGATCTCCTTGCTTCAACCGGTGCTGGCCGCGCTGTCGCACGCTCACTCGCAGAACATCATTCACCGCGAAGTGACGCCCGAGCATATCATCCTGACCGAAGACGGCTCGGTGAAGCTAAGCGGATTCGGATTAGCCAAAGCACAGGGAGACGTGGGCCTCACCCAGCTTGGCACGACGCTGGGGCCCGTGCACTATATGTCCCCGGAGCAGGTGAAAGGGGCTGCCCTGATCGACCATCGTTCGGACATCTATTCAGCCGGCGTCGTGTTGTACGAAATGCTCACCGGGCACAAGCCGTTCCAGGCCAAGAGCGACTTCGATGTCATGCTGGCGCAGGTGCAGCGGGATCCGGTTCCGGTGGCGAGCATCAATCGCGAATTACCGCCGATGATGGATCTGATTACCGGTCGCGCCATGGCCAAGAGAGCCGACGATCGCTACCACTCGGCCGCTGCGTTCTCGCTTGCGCTCCACGAGGTGGCCCACGCGGGTCGGGCGGCGAGCGACGCCTCCCAGGAGCCAAGACCGGCGCCGGCCGAGGAAATCCCCGCTGTGTCCAAGATGGTCCCCGCTCCGGCCACGGTTGCCGCGGCCACCCAGCGCAATGACCGCATCTTTGCGCTCCTCGTGGTGCTGACAGTTGCCATCATCCTGCTCTGGTCGGCAACTCTGCTGATCAAGTGAGCCCGGCCGATGAAATACCAGATCGGACAGCGCGTTGGAGATTACATCCTCACGGCCCACCTCGGGTCCGGCGCCACCGGCCATGTCTTTCGCGTCGAGCACGCAGTGACACATCGCGAGGAAGCGATGAAAGTGTTGTGCGCCGATTCGGCCATGAACCAGGAGCGGGCGCAGCGATTCTTACGCGAGGCAAAAGTTCTGGCCAAGCTGAACCATCCGAACATCACCGCGATCCATAACGCCTTCTGGGTGGACGGCGATCTGGCCATCGTGATGGAACTGGTGGACGGCGAGTCTCTGCGGCAGGTCCTGGACCGCGGGCCGGCGCCGTTTCCTCAAGCGATGTCCTATGCGCGGCAAGTCCTGCGGGCGCTCCGGCACGCGCATCAAAAGGGCGTCGTTCACCGCGACATTTCCCCGGCGAATATTCTCGTCACCGGCGACGGCCGCGTCAAGCTGACGGACTTCGGCCTGGCCAAGGAGCCGGAGAGCATCCATCTCACACAGACCGGCGCGGCGCTGGGATCGCTGCATTACAGCTCTCCCGAGCAGATCAAAGCGGCGGATTCCGCCGATGCTCGCAGCGACCTCTATTCCTGCGGAGCGCTCTTTTACGAGCTGTTCACTGCCACCAGGGTGTTCGAGGCGCCAAGCGCCTTCGAGCTGATGCTGGCCCATGCCGACTCAAAGCCCGCGCCGCCGGTCCAGCGGCAGCCCAAACTGCCCGCCCACGTGAACGAGAGCATCCTGCGAGCGCTCGAAAAGGATCCGCGACGCCGGTTTGCCTCTGCCGAGGCGTTTCTGGAAGCGCTGGATGGAGCAGGGAATCAGCCAGGCTGGTGGGCGGGACGGGCGAAGCAGGCGCTGATGGCGGCTGCCGGATTTCTGGTGATCACGCTGGGGTTGAACGTTCTGTCGGCGGTCAATACGCTCCGAACGCCGGTGCCTCCTCCTCCGCTGATCGCACAGCCTCCCCGGCCCGTCGACATCGTGATTCCCAACGCTCCGCCGCCCGAGCTCCTGATTCCAGAAGCCTCCCGGCAGGAACCGGCGATGGCCAAACAAGCCGAGCCAACCGCGCTTGGCAAACCGGAATCGGGGCCGAAGCGAAGATCGCTTCCCCCGGTCGCTGCCAGGCCCAGACCGCCCGCGGTTCCGCGTCCCTTGCCCGCAGCGGACAACATCAGCCAGGCGCCGCAGTTCGAGGTGCAAATCCCGAGGACCGGCGCGCCTCAGGCCGCTGCCGTGGATGAGGGGCTGGCGCCCGCCCAATCCCCGCCGGACCCGGACGGCACACCACCACCCATCGTGACTTCGCTGCCGAATGCGGAGCGGCCAGGCCTGCTGCGCTCGATCGGGCGGCGGCTCAACATCTTCCGCAAGCGCCCAGCGGAGCCGAATCCGCAGCAGTAGCGCGAACCTTCCCTTCCACTAACCGCCGTTGGTTTTGCCGCTGACTTCCTTGGCGCCTTCTTTGAAGCCTCTGCCGATGGCCCTGACGCTTTTGGCGGCGCGGGAAGCGCCCTCCTTCGAGGTGTCGGCGACCTTGTCGGCCGCGGTCACTGTGCCGTCCTTGACCGCGGTGGCTCCTTCCGCTGTCGCCTCAGCGGCAGTCACGGCGCCTTCTTTGACTTTGCCCGCCGCGGCTGCCGTCCCGCCTCCGGTCTTTTCGGCCCCTGCGACCGCGGCTCCCTTAGTCCGGCGAGCCACGAAGCCGGCGATTCCGAAAGCGCCGTCCTTGAAGCCTTGGCCCACACTGGCCCCGCCGTCTTTGATCTTGGCGGCGGCCGACTTGCGTTCCCCGGCTATCGACGGAAACCCGAACAGCACAACAGAAAGAGCGACAGCAGCGATCGTCCTGCGGATGGTCATGCGAATGCTCCTTCCCATTCCTGATAGTATAGCACCCGAAACATCCGAGGTGTAATATGTTTTAAAAATGTTTTAAACGAACATCACCGAGGAGTACACCATCGTACAGTTGAGGCGGCAGGAGGAACTGACGCGCAGGGTTAAGGAAAAGCGGGCCAAGGCCGCAAAGAAAGCCAGGGATAGGAAGGTGGTAGAGGTCAAGAGAGGCCGCTGCGTGATCCTCAGGCAGGTGGTAGTGCCGGGGGCGGAACTTCTGGCAGTGCAACCCTCAAGCAGTAGTACCCGAACCTGGCGCTAAAGTGCTGGAGGAATGGCGTCTGTAGCACCGAGCGGCGCCTGACTCCGTACTGAAGTCGGGCATAGAGCTCATCGGTCGGGACCGTAAACACCCGCTTGAAGTCCACGACCAGGGCCGGCAGTCCCTCCGCTAATCTGTCCGCCTCCGACGACACCTGAGAAAACCAGTGGTATCGCTCATCCCTGTTTTGCTCGATCCGCTTCCACAGGTCGGAGCCGCGGACACCGGCATCCCTCATCTGCCCGCGCAACGTATCCGCCGGAATGAGCTCACAAAGCAGAATGTTCGGCACCAGCTTCAACTGGAGCCTGTTGCCTTCCTCGCCCTCTTCCCTCGCCTTGAAATCCCAATCCAGATCGCAGTCCTGCGTGAGGATGATCGCCTGCGGGTGCAGTCTTTCTTCAACAGCAATTTCTCCAGCTTCGGGATTCACACTGTCGAGGCCGATGTGCACCTGGACCACATCCGACAATATCTCTCCCTGGCGGAATGTGCCCGACTCCGGCGCGGGCGTGAACATCGCGCGGGCTACTCCTCCTCGACTAGGGAGTAGGCAGGACGTTCGTAACGCCTAGTCACCTTCCCCTTCAATGAGCGTCTTTGCGGTGCTTCGATCTGTGGCGGGCTCGGCTGATAGAACACCCAGGCATTGCCAAGCAGTTCAAGGACCTCCGAGAGCGCCTCGTCCGGGATTCTATCCAAGATGAGATGGCCCAGAAGCCGCGCCTCCAGTGTGCCAGTTGACGTCAAATCGAATGGGTTCGAAAACCGGTAGGCGAAGAGGTGATGCGATTCGCCGCCGGACGCCTCGCGTTGCCAGCCAAACGCCAGCACAGGCCTGCCGCCAATCGTCTCAAGCCTCGGCGGTGACGGAAGCAGGTTCCATGGCCTCATGAAGCCGGTCCTGGATGCACCAGCGAAAGAGCCTTCCAGATTGCCGGTTGAAGTAACCAAAGATGTTGTCGACATCGCTGATGTTCGTCCTTTCCTCCGTGTAGAAGTCGTTGTCGATCAAGAAGCACTCTTCACTTGTATCGGCGGTTTTAACGACGCCGTAGTTGACTCGCGCCTTGGATTTGAAGTGCGGAAACCGGATCAAGATCTGCCCAAATGCTTCGTCGACGGCCCCCGCTACTTCCGGTGCCGCCAGCACACCTGCGAAATGCGGCTTGACCAGATCCCTCCAATTTGTGCCGGGAGCGTTCAATGCGGAGCGCCGGATGAGATCCTGGTAGCGCAGCCCGATGCGTGTCAAAAATGCTGGCGCGTACACCTCGATCAAGGCTTTCATAGGACCGTCGAGGTGGGCGCGGAAATCCTCCCACCGGCGATACGCCGACGTGCTCAATGCCAGAAAATCCCTGGTTAGAGTCACCTTCCAATGCTCATCGGCCGAAACGAACTCGTAGCCAGCCAGTTTCCCCTTGGGCAACGAACTCCGGATAACCTGCGCCACCACTGGCGGCACGCCCTGAGGCAGTTCAATCGCGTCGGGTTGTTTCTCCGTCAGTAGTGGGTACTCGGACCGGATCCTTTCTTGAAACGCCGCAGGCGGTTCCGCAGCGATTTTCAGAATCGGAGGGAAGCGGACCTGACAGATGACCTCCACCAATGGGTTCTTTGCATAGATGACCCTCGGTGAATCGGGTAGCGGCTCCGATGTGAGTTCCTGGCCAGCCATCGCGTAACGAGTCAGCGTACCATATCCCTCTTGAATCATATCAGCTTGCGGGCTCCGCACCGAGCCTCCCCTCCTCCCATACGGCTTTCATCAGGCCGCGCAGGCCACGAGTCGGGAAGGTATTGCGGAAGAAGAGGACAGGATCGAGGTAGTCCGGAAGCGCGGTGCCATTGACTACCTGCGAGAGGTCGGCCATGAACTGCTCATCGCGGGTAGCGCCGCTGAGCACGTCCGGGCGGGGTTTACAGGTGCTGAAGATGGTCGGCACAGCCGAGGCTTGGCTCGTAACAGAACCTCTAGTTTATTCCTTTGCAGTAGTTTAGGTTTAACACCCTACCATCGTATCACCCGCCGTCCCTCGATGCGATAGCGGCCTTCGAGCACGATGCGGATCGCCTCCGTATAAGTGCGATGCTCCTCCTTCAGAATGCGGGCCGACAGCGACTCGACGGTGTCGTCCTCCAGCACCGGCACGACTGCCTGCAAGAGGATCGGCCCGGCGTCGAGGTGCTCATCGACAAAGTGCACCGTGCAGCCGGAGTACTTCACGCCGTGCTCGAGCGCCTGGTGCTGCGCGTCCAGTCCTGGAAACGCCGGAAGCAGCGACGGATGGATGTTGAGAACACGCAGCGGATAGGCGCGAAGGAAGGCCGCGCTGAGCAGGCGCATGTAGCCGGCCAGGCACACCAGCTCGACGCGCCGCTCGTCGAGCCCGGCGAGCAGCAAGCGGTCGTACGGCTCGCGCTCGAGGCCTTTCGAGGGAATCGAGATCGCCGGCAGCCCGCGCTCCCGCGCGATCTCGAGTCCAGGCGCCTCGGGCCGGTTCGAGATCACGATGGCGATCTCGGCATCCAGCCGGCCGGCGGCGATATTGTCCGCAATCGCCTGGAAGTTTGAGCCCCGGCCTGAGAGCAGAATCCCCAGCCGCTTCATGTGTAGATCACTCGAGGGCGGGCGTCGCCTTTCACGATCCGCCCGATGCGGTAGACGCTCTCTCGCAACCGCCGCAAGCGCCGCTCCGCTTCCTGCCGGCCGCGTTCACGCACCACCAGAATCATACCGATGCCGGTGTTGAACGTGCGCCGGTAATCCTCTTCCGGCACGTTGCCGATACGCTTCAGCAGACCGAACACCGGCAGCTCGGGCCAGGAGCCAGCGGCCACCTCTGCATGAACGCCCCTGGGCAATACTCGAGGCAGATTGTCCGTGATCCCTCCGCCCGTAATGTGAGCCGCGCCTTCGAGCAGGCCTGCCTTGTGCAGCGACTCGAGCGGCCGGCGATAACTGCGATGCACCTTGAGCAATTCCTCGCCCGCCGTGCAACCCAGCTCCGCCACCCGCGTATGGACGCCATGGCCGGCCACGTCGAACAACAGCTTTCGCGCCAGCGAATAGCCGTTGGTATGCAGGCCCGTCGAGGGCAGCCCCAGCAGCACGTCACCCGGCTTGATTCCAGCCCCCGTCAGCAGCGCCCGCCGCTCGACCGCTCCGATGATACAGCCGGCGACGTCATACTCGCCCTCGGCGTACATGCCGGGCATCTCCGCCGTCTCGCCGCCGATCAGCGCGCAGTGATTCTCGCGGCAGGCTCGGGCCATACCGCTGATGACGCTCCCGGTCACTTCCGCGTTCAGCCTGCCGGTGGCGAAATAATCGAGAAAGAACAGCGGGCGCGCTCCCTGGACCATGATGTCATTGACGCAGTGGTTCACCAGATCCTGGCCCACCGTGTCATGTTTTCCCGCCAGGACCGCGACTTTGAGCTTGGTGCCGACTCCGTCCATCGAGCTGACCAGCACCGGATCTTTCCATCCCTTCAGATGAAAGCCGCCGCCAAAGCTGCCGATGCCGGTCAAGACCGCTTTGCTGAAGGTCTTTCGAGCCAGCCCCTTGACGTAACCAACCACCCTTGCCGCCTCGTCAATACTCACTCCGGCGTCATGGTAGCGAATCGGCGCCAAGTCACGATTGGAAAGCTTCATTCGTGGCAAACCTCTTATAATACAGGGATCAGCTATGAAGAACCGGTTGTTTGTGCTGTGCTTGACTGGCTGGTTGTCCTTGGCCGGCCGGGCGTTGGCGGAAACGCCGCCGGTGGTGGCGATCAAGAACGCCAGGATCGTCACCGTCAGCGGTCCCGTCATCGCCAAAGGGACCGTGGTGATTCGCAACGGGCTGATTGAGGCCGTTGGAGACAGCGTGCAGGAACCCGCGGATGCCTGGGTCATCAACGGCGAGGGCCTGACGGTGTATCCGGGCCTGATCGACGCTCTGAGCACGTGGGGATTGCCGGGCGCGCAATCACAAACAGCGTCCCCATCCGGACGCAGGGGCTTCGTGCCGGAGGACCCTGCTCCTGCGCCAACGCCTGCACCGCCGGGCCGTCCCACGACACTCACTACGCCCTCGGCGCCGCCGGCGCGCGGGCCGGAGGATCGGCCTTACAACACCAGCTTTCTGCTGGCGGCTGACCAGCTCGATCCGGCGGACCGGCGGCTGGAGTCCGCCCGCGGCGCCGGCTTCACTGGAGCTGTTTGCTTCCCCAATCGCGGCATCTTCGCCGGGCAGGGGGCGGTGATCAATCTGGCGGGCCAGCGCGCGGGGAGCATGGTGGTCCAATCGCCGGCCGGATTGTACCTGACGCTGCGCGGCGGCGGCAGTTTCGGCGGCGGCTTCCCGGGCTCGCTGATGGGCGTGATCGCCTACATCCGCCAGATCTACCTGGACGCGGATCATTACCAAAAGGCCAAGGAGCTGTACGCGGCCAGCCCGCTGGGCAATAAGCGGCCTGATTACGACAAGACGCTCGAGGGGGTGCTGGCCGCGCCGCGAGTGCTGATGCCGGCGCAGGATCCCAAGGAAATCGCTCGCATGTTGCGTTTTGCCGGGGAGTTGAAACTGAAGGCGGTGCTGTACGGTGTCCATGAAGGCTACCGGGCCGCGGACATCCTCAGCAAGTACGACGCAGCCGTGCTGGTGAACTTGCGCTGGCCTGAGAAGTCGCGCGATGCCGACCCGGAGGCGGAAGACAGCTTCCGCATGCTCGAATTGCGCGACAAGGCTCCCTCGACTCCGGCTGCGCTGGCAAAGGCGGGCGTCAAATTCGCCTTCTACCTGGGCGGGCTCGACCGCTCATCCGACATCGCCAGAAGCGTCAGGCGCTCTCTGGATGCCGGTTTGCCGCAAGCCGCCGCTGTCCGCGCCTTGACGCTGGGGCCGGCGGAAATCTTTGGCGTAGCGGACCGTCTGGGCAGCATCGAGAAGGGCAAGATCGCAAACCTGATCGTCACCAGCGGCGAGCTGTTTCAGGAGAAGACAGAGGTCAAGTACGTGTTTGTCGATGGCGTCAAGTTTGAACCGTCGCCGGAAGCGCCGCCGGCGCTAACGGAGGTGTCCAGATGAAACTGCTGTGCTTCATTCTTGCTGTTCCGGCCGTCGTTTGGGCCGCTCCCCCGGTGGTGGTGCAGAATGCCACCGTGATCACGGTAACCAGAGGCGCCTTCAAGGGCTCGATCCTCGTCAAGGACGGCAAGATTGCCGAAGTGGGTGAGAAGGTGCTGGTGCCGCCCGGCGCCCAGGTGATCGATGCCGGCGGTCAGTACGTGATGCCCGGCATCATTGACGCGCACTCGCACATCGCCGCCGATTCGATCAATGAAGGCTCCGTCTCGGTGTCCTCGATGGTGGGCATTGAAGACGTGCTCGATCCGGAGGATGTCGGAATCTACCGCGCGCTGGCCGGCGGCGTGACGACCGCCAATATTCTGCACGGCAGCGCCAATTCGATCGGCGGCAAGTGCCAGGTGATCAAGATGCGCTGGGGCCAGGACGCCGAGGGCATCCTGTTCGAAGGGGCCAAGCCGGGGATCAAGTTCGCGCTGGGTGAGAATCCGAAGCGCCAGGGCATGCCCAGCGGCGTCGGCCGCCGCTCCCAGGGAACCCCCGACAACCTTCGCTATCCCGGCACGCGAATGGGCGTCGAGGACGTGATCCGGCAGGCCTTCAACGAAGCCAAACAGTACCAGCAGGCATGGAAGGAGTACCGGGAAAAATCAGCGCGCGGCGAGAAAGTGATTCCGCCGCCTCGCGACTTGAAGCTCGAACCGCTGGTCGAGGCGCTGGAAGGCAAGCGGCTGGTGCACGCCCACTGCTACCGCGCCGATGAGATCCTGATGCTGCTGCGCGTGGCTGATGAATTCGGCTTCAAGATCAAAACGTTGCAGCACGTGCTCGAGGGCTACAAAGTGGCCAAGGAGATCGCCGCCCACGGCGCCGGGGCCTCGACCTTCAGCGACTGGTGGGCCTATAAAGTCGAGGCCTACGACGCCATTCCCTACAACGCTGCGATCATGCTGAAAAAGGGCGTCCTGGTTTCCCTGAATTCCGATTCCGGCGAGCTGATGCGCCGCCTCAATACCGAAGCCGCCAAGACGATGAAGTACGGCGGGCTCACGGAGAACGAAGCCCTCTCGCTCATCACCATCAACCCGGCCCGGCAGCTTGACCTGGACAATCGCATCGGCTCGATCGAAACAGGCAAGGACGCCGACCTGGTGATCTACGACAAGCATCCGCTGTCCAGCTACGCCAAAGTGCTGAAGGTGCTCATTGACGGCCAGGTGTACTTCGACCGCGACAAAGACCTGAGCGAGCGTGACAAGCGCCGGCTCGAGAAGAACAGGCTGCTCGAGAAGGAAAAACAGCAGCAGCAACAGCAGAAGAAGCAGGGTCCGAGGAGGCCCGCTGCATGAGAGCTCTCTCCCTCTTCTGGCTGGCAGCGGCCTTGTCGGCCGGCGCGGACGACACCTTCCTGATCCGCGGCGCCGTCATTCATCCTGTCTCGGGCCCATCGATCGAGAATGCGTCTTTGCTGGTGCAGGATGGCAAGATCGCGGACATCGGGCTCAAGATTGTCGTGGCCAAAGGCATCAAGGTCATCGAGGGCAAGGGCCTGCATGTCTATCCGGGCATGATTGATTCGGCCACCGAGGTAGGCATGTCCGAGATCGGCTCGGTGCGGGAAACCGCCGATGTCAGCGAGCTGGGGGACTTCAAGCCGCAGCTTCGGGCCGCCATCGCCGTCAATCCGTCCAGCGAGCACATCCCGGTGATCCGAGCCAACGGCATTACCGCGGCGATGGCCCTTCCCGGCGGCGGCGTCATCGCCGGGCAGGCGTCGCTGATGTACCTGGACGGCTGGACGTGGGAGGAGATGACCATGCGGCGAGATGCGGCCATGGTGCTCTCCTTCCCGGCAATCAACACCTTTTCTTTCAGCTTCACCGAAGGGGTCGTGCGCGGATCCTACACCGACGCAAAGCGCAACTACGACCGCCGCATGAAGCAATTGCGCGAATACTTCGAATCCGCGCGCCGCTACCAGAAAGCAAAGGCCGCCGGCGGGCCGGGCTTCAAGACGGACCTGGCGCTGGAGGCCATGCTGCCGGTGCTCGAGGGCAAAGTGCCGCTGATGGTCTCCGCCGTGCGCGAGCGAGCGATTCGCGACGCCCTCGCCTGGGCGGAAAAAGAACGGGTGAGGATCGTCCTCACCGGCGTCCGCAAGCCCGGCAACACCCTTGCCGATCTGAAAGCAAAGAATATCCCCGTCATCTGCGGGCCGACCCAGGCGCTGCCCATGGAGGAAGATGACTCCTACGACGCCGCTTTCTCTTTGCCGGCGGAGTTGCACCGGGCGGGAGTGAAATTCGCTTTCGGCAGTTTCGGCAATCAGTTTTCCCGCAATCTGCCCTATCAGGCGGCCACTGCCGTGGCTTTCGGGCTGCCTTATGAAGAGGCGCTCAAGTCCGTGACGTTATATCCGGCGCAGATCTGGGGAGTGGATCAGATCATGGGGTCGATCGACAAAGGCAAATCGGCGGACCTGATGATTACCGACGGAGATCCGCTCGAGGTCAAGACTCAGTTGAAGCGTTTGTTTATCCGGGGCAGAGAAGTGGATCTGGAGAGCAGACACACGAAGCTGTACAAGAAGTATCTGGCCAGACCGTAGCGAAAATGGAGATCCCCGGGGAGAATCCATGCCGCCGTCCCCATCGAGCCGCCGTCTGTTCCTCACCGTGCCGGCCGCCCTCATGGCGCAGCGGCGCCTCGACCCCTCGATTGTCGGAGCCAACACCGCCATCGCCGGCTATGGCCTCGGGCAGGCCGTGGACGCTCTGCGCGTTCTGAATTTCCCCACCATCGAAATCCATCCGATGGGCGTTCCCGAGCCGCGCCCGGGCCTGTTCCCCGGCTTCCAGTTCGACCGCATGACCGCCTCCCAACGAAGCGATCTCCGCCGCCGGCTTGGTGGTTTCAAGAACATCACCACCCACCTGCCCTACATCGATCTGCACTACTTCTCCGAATTCTCCAACGTTCGCGACTTCTCGATCCGCCAGGTCGAGATCGCCATGGAAGCGACCGCGTTCTTCGGGGGGCGTCTCGGGGTGGTGCATGTCACCGCGCCGCCGTCCAACAAAAACGTCGATCAGATCTGGCCCGCGGTGGTGGACCTTTTCCGCCGCTGGGGCGATCGCGCCCGCCGGCTCGGCTTCCGTCTCGGAATCGAGACTGGCCTGCCCCGTTCCGTCCGCGGCTTCGTGAAGCTGATTCGCGAAATCGACCATGACTCGGTGGGCTGCACCCTCGATGTCGGCCATCAGATCCAATACGAGGAGTTCCTGGCCCGCGTCGCGCCTGCACAGCGGTCCACTCCGGCCGGATACCGGGCTTACAACGACGTCTTGCACGAGCTGATCGACCAACTCGGATCCAGGATTTTTCACTTCCACGTCCACGATATCGATCCGGCAGACTGGAAGGAGCACAAGCCCCTCGGCTTCGGCGTGATCGACTATCCCCGGCTGCTCACCAGGCTGAAGCAGTTGGGCTACCCGGGTCTGCTGGTGCTCGAAATCGGAGCGCCGGACATGCCGCGCGCGCTCGCCGATTCACGCAACCGCATGCTGGATTTTCTCGCGGAGGCTTAAGGAAATGCGTCTGCTCACACTTTTGCTGGCTCTGGCATCAGCTCTGGCCGCCCAGGTTCTCACCGGCTCCATCTCCGGCTCCATTACCGACTCCACCGGCGCCGTGATCCCCAGTGTTCAGTTGAAACTGGTCCACGAGGCCACCGGCGCCGCGCGGGACGCCCTCACCGACGGTCGCGGCAACTTCGCCTTCAGCGCCGTGGCCCCCGGCGCTTATACCCTTACCGTCGAACACCCTGGCTTCAAGCGATACGAGCGCAATCAAGTTGTTCTTCCCGCCAACGAACGTCTGGCTCTGGAACCGATCCGGCTCGAGCTCGGCGGCCTCACCGAAACCATCTCCGTCACCGCGCAAGGCGCCACCGTCCAAGCCGCTTCCGCCGAACGCTCCGGCATCATCAGCGCCTCGCAGATCCAGAACCTCACGGTAGTCTCGCGCGACTTCTCCGCGCTGGTCGCGCTGCTGCCCGGAGTCGTCGCCAACGCCCGCGGCGAGACGCCCGGCTTTGCCGGCACCGCCACCTTCAACATCCAGGGACTCCGACAGACCGGCAACAACGTCACCGTTGACGGCATTCCCACATCCGATCTCGGGAACGCCACCGATGTCACCGCTTTCTCGACCATGGACTCGGTCGGCGAGCTCAAGGTCCTCGTCTCGAACTATCAGGCCGAATTCGGCCGCAAACCAGGCGCCTCCATTCAGGCCGTCACCAAGTCCGGCTCCCGCGAGTTTCACGGCGCACTCTATTGGTACAAGCGCCATGAACAATTCAACGCCAACAACTTCTTCAATAACCGCCAGGGCATCCCGGAACCGCCGTACCGCTACACCAGCGCCGGCTTCAATGTTGGCGGACCCATCCTGCTTCCCTTCCAACGCAACCGCAGCAAGCTCTTCTTCTTTTTCTCGAACGAATACCTCCGCGAAGCCCGGCCCCAGCCGATCCGGCAAACCACCATGCCCACCGCCGATGAGCGGCGCGGAGATTTCCGCAACTCCCTCGAAGTCAACGGTTCCCTCATCGTCATTCGCGACCCGCTCGCCGGCCAGCCGTTCCCTTCCAATATCGTTCCTGCCTCCCGTATTCAATCGAACGGCCAGCGCTACCTGGCTTTGTTTCCCGACGCGAACTTCTTCGACGTCG
The DNA here is from genome assembly GCA_016201205.1 of Acidobacteriota bacterium. Taxonomy (GTDB): domain Bacteria; phylum Acidobacteriota; class Terriglobia; order Bryobacterales; family Bryobacteraceae; genus CADEFT01. The sequence goes on along the minus strand of JACQDF010000387.1, from coordinate 8,627 downwards.
CGCTATCGGGCCGCCGCTACAACCACCAGTTTCAGGAGAGTCTCATCGCTCCCAAACATACCGAGACCGTTCGCATCGATTCCAACTGGTGGTCAAAAACCCAACTCTACGGCCGCTTCAACAATTGGTGGGAAGATATTCGCGGCGCGGCCGCCCCAGGCGGCAACTCCAACTGGGGCCTGCTGCCCAATTCCTACCGCAATACCTCCCGCTCCGGCGCCTTGTCCGCCACCCACATCTTCGGCCCGTCGCTGATCCTCGAGGCCTCCATGGGTGTGCATCGCGCCACCGAAGCCGCCCTCCCCCTTCGCCAGTCCGATGTCGACCGGCTCAACCGCCGCAACGCCAGCATCACCATTCCTCAGTTCTACCCGCAGAACAATCCCCTCAATCTCATCCCGCAATCCTCCTTTGGCGGCGTCTCCAATGGAGTCGCCGCAACCTTCGAAAACCGGTTTCCGCTGCGCGGCACTGATACTCTGTTCATCTGGAATGCTTCGCTCAGCAAGACCCGCGGAGCGCACGTCCTCAAGGCGGGCCTCGCAGCCGAGCGCACCCGGAACTTCGAAGGCAATGACGGCGTGTTCACCGGCACGTTCAACTTCGGTCGCGATGTCAACAACCCAGGCGACTCCAACCACCCCTTCGCCAATGCGCTCCTCGGCAACTTCGCCTCCTACAGCGAATCCACAACACGCCCTTGGGTGCAGATCCGCTCGACCATCCTCGAGACGTTCCTCCAGGACAACTGGAAGGTGCACCGCAAACTCACGCTGGATCTTGGTCTGCGTTTCACTTGGGCCCAGCCCTACCACCACTACCGCCGGGAAGAGGCCGGATTCCTGCCTTCGCGATTTGATTCCGCCCGCCGCGTCCGCCTGATCGAACCGTTCCGAAGCGGCAATACCCGCGTTGGCCGCAACCCCGTTACAGGCGAGACCTTTCCCGCCGCCGCCATCGGCGCCATCGCTCCAGGTTCGGGCGACCCGGTGAATGGCTCCGTCCAGACCCTGCGGGAAGCCGGTTATCCAGCCGGTCTCCGCGAAAACTCCGGCCTCAAGGCCGCCCCCCGCATTGGTTTCGCCTATGATCCATTCGGCACTGGAAAGACCGCCATTCGTGGCGGCTTCGGCCTTTTTTTTGAAAGCCGCGAACAAGGCACGCGCACCCTCGGCTTCTGGCGTAACCCTCCCCTTCGCGCGGATCCCGTCATTTACTACGGCAACCTCGACACCTTCATCAACTCCTCCGGTGTCACGTTCCCCTCCGCCACCACCGGTCTGCTGCCCGAATACCCCCTCGCCCGCGTCATGAACTTCAGTTTCGGCATCCAGCGCAACGCCGGCTTTGGAACCGTTGTTGACGCCTCCTACGCGGCCACGCTGGGCCGCCACCTGCTCCAGGGGCGAAACTTGAACGCCATTCCTTTCGGCGCCAACTTCGCCGCCGCCAATCAGGACTCCACCAGCCCCGGCCGCCCTCTGCCCGCCGCGTTTCTCCGGCCCTACATCGGCTACAACGACATTGTGATGTACGAATACGCCAGCAACTCCAGTTATCACTCGCTGCAACTCACCGCCAACCGCCGTTTTTCACGTACCCTCCAGTACGGAGTTTCCTGGACTTGGTCCAAAGCGATGGACTACGTCGATACCAACACGGCTCAAGTCTCGAACCTCGTCAATCCCAAAGTCTGGAACTATGGCAAGGCCGGCTTTGACCGCACCCACGTGATGACCATCTACTGGATGTGGGATCTTCCCGCCGGAAGCCGCGCCTGGAACCACTGGCTCGCCCGCGCGGCCGCTGACCATTGGCAACTCTCCGGCATCGCAAGCTTCTCCTCCGGCGCCCCCGGCGGCATCGGCCTGGGGTTTGTGCAGAGCGTCGACACAACCGGCTCGCCTACCGACGGCGCCCGTGTGGTGGTCGCCCGAAACCCCATTCTCGCCAAGGACCAGCGCACCTTCTCCCGAAACTTCAATACCGACGCCTTCCTGCCCGCCGCCGTCGGAACTTTCGGAAACGCAGCCAAGGATGTGATCCGCGGGCCGGGAATCAACAATTGGGATATCTCCCTGTTCAAGAACTTCCCCGTCCGCGGGGATGTGCGTAAACTCCAGTTCCGCGCCGAGTTCTACAACGCCTTCAATCACACCCAGTTCAGCTCGCTCGATACCACCACCCGCTTCGACGCCCAGGGCCGCCAGGCCAATGCGCGACTCGGCGAATTCACCTCCGCCCGCGCTGCGCGCCGGATCCAGCTTGCGCTCCGGTTTGACTTTTAAAGCTGTCAGCCGTCAGCGATCTCTCCGCGCAGCAAGGTGGCGAACTTCTCGTACATCCGCGCCACCAGGCTCTGGCAATAGATCCGCAGCACAGGGCGCCCATGGTCGAGCTTTTCCAGCATGCTGTGCAGCTTGCCGACTACTCCATCCGGGACGAGGTGCTCGCGCAAGAAATGGACGATGTGCTCGTTGGCGGTCTATCAGATCACGGCTGCCTTTCCGCGCGAAGAATTGTATGGGTTGACAACTCAACTCCGGCGCTCGCTGACCGCTGAAAGCTGAAAGCTAGCTTTGAGCTAATCCACAAACCCGCGCCAGGTGTTGCCTTTCTCGTCGCGAAGGATCACACCGTAAGAGTCGGAAATGCCGCTGATCGCTCTGCCATTGGAATCGCGGAAGCGGTACCGGATCGTATCATCGGATTGCTTTTCCGCCTCTCCGCGCCAGATGTTGCCGAACTCGTCGCGAAGACGGATAAATTCCCCATATCCGGAGCCGTACATAGCGCCTCGTGATTTCAACGACTCGAAGCGATAGAAGCCCCCGATCGATGCAGCGCGTTTGCGCCGGCGGTAAATCACGGTTTTATTATGGCCGTGAGATTGTGCCAGTTGGATCAGGCGGTACCCTTAAACAGCCTTTAGGATTTGCTTAGCTCGATTCGGTACAATGACAGGCTTTATTACAGCGATCTGCTTAGGCGCCATCGCCGCCACCAGCCGCTCGAACATCTCCTCGCCTCGGTAAGCGCCCGTCACCGCGCCTCCGGAACCGGCAAAGTTCGCGCTGGCGCCCGTACCGCGGGCCAGCCGGATCATCTCCATGTTTCCCTCGGAGATGTCGTATAACCTGGCGCGGAGATCGAAATTCGCGTCAATCAGCTCGTCCAGAGTGTTGTAGTCGCGCTCGAGGAGCGCCCTTCTGCCTTGCTCGGCATAAGAGGCCCAGGTTTGCATGGCGCCCACCACTTCCGGATCGCCGTTGCGCCACCGCTCGCGGATGTTGCTGTGAAAGACCTCCGTCCCCTCACTGAGGCTGGTGCGGTAAGCAAGGTAAACGGCCGGCAGCAGCGACGGATCGAGATTCTCATACTCGCCGTAGCCGCGCGACTCCATGAGGCGGCGGTCGAAGTTCATGTAGACGAGTCCTTCATAGGACTGAATCACCCGGTCCTGCGGACCGGCCGGCACGCCGAGCTCTTTGGTTTCTGTTTCCAGGACCAGCTTCGCCTGAATGGGCAGAGGGATCTCGACATCAAAATACTTGCAGAGCGCTCGTAAGGCGGCGGTGATAATGGCGCTCGATCCACCCAGGCCAAGCCGCAGCGGAACGCTGGTTTCATACTCGAGGGTGAAGTTGCGCTCCTCGAGCAGGATCCCCTGTTCGCGGCAGTAATCGAGAAAGCGGACGATCAACGCCTGGATGATGCGGATGCCGCCATAGTAACCGCGCCAGCGGGTGGAATGGTATAGGTCCGCCAGACTCTCAAAGACCGGCATATCGGCTTTGCCGGGCCGGATCTCCAGCCGCGCGCTGGGAAACAGCAGAACGCGCGCTCGAAAGTTTCGCACCAGGAATGCTATCGTCTTACCGTGATAGCCGTCGCTGGGATTGCCAAGAAGGCCGGCCCTGGCGTACGCGTAGGTTTCGATCATAGGACACGGAGATTATAGCCGAGGGGCCTGGGCCGATGAGAGCAGTCATTCAGCGAGTAAGTCGCGCCAGCGTTACCGTGGACGGGCAGCCCACGGGCGCGATTGACGGCGGACTGCTTGTCTTATTGGGGGTCCGGAAAGGCGACACGGAGTCGGATGCGGACTATCTGGCCGGGAAAACGGCGGGGGTGCGCATTTTCCCCGACGAGGCTGGTAAGATGAACAGAAGCTTGCAGGAGGCCGGCGGATCGATGTTGGTGGTTTCGCAGTTCACTCTCTACGGTGATTGCCGGAAAGGCCGGCGTCCCAGCTTTGATCAGGCGGCCGGGCCCGGGGAGGCACGCCGGCTTTATGAATATTTCGTCGAGCGTGCACGCGCCATGGGATTTCACGTCGAGACGGGAGTCTTCCAGGCGCACATGGAGGTTGGACTGGTGAACGATGGGCCGGTAACTTTGATCATCGATTCAGTAAGATAAGGAGACAGGAGACAGAATGCCAAGACCAAGAAAACTGGTGAAAGACATCAACTTACTTTCCGCCGCCCTGGAAGGGCTTGAGGCGCAGAGACTGCGGCTGGATGAGCAGATCCGCCAGGTTCGCGCCATGCTCGGCAAGGTCCGGCGTCCGGCGGCGGCGGCCAAGCCCCGGCGCAAAGGGAAGATGAGCGCGTCGGCTCGCAAGCGGATATCGCTGGCCCAGAAAAAGCGCTGGGCCAGGTTCCGCAAAGAGAAGTCGGGCGCCGAAGCCTGACACTCGGATCTCGTCAGAGCCGCCAGTCATATCGGCGCGCAATCTCGTCGATCGCTCCCAGGGCGGCGACTTTGCCTCTTTCGAAGAACACCGCGCGGCTGGCCAGCGCCTGTGCAAAAGCGATGTCGTGAGTCACCAGGATCTTGGCTTGCGGCAGCTCCTTCAGCAGCCGGATCAGCTCGCGCTGTGTGGGCGGATCAAGATATGTCGTGGGCTCATCCAGCACCAGGATCTGCGGCGACATCGCAAGAACGCCCGCCAGCGCGACGCGTCTTTTTTCGCCGGCGCTCAGGTGATAAGGGGCCTTGGCCACCGCCCAGGCCATGCCCACCTGTTCAAGCGCTTGTCTGGCGTGCGCCAGGGCCTGGTCCGCCGGCAGACCGAGATTCCTCGGCCCGAATACGGCGTCTTCCAGCACGCTCGGCAGGAACAACTGCTCGTCGGAATCCTGAAACACCATGCCGACTTTCGCCCGGATGGCGGCGAAGTTTTCTTTCCTGACCGGCATGCCGCACACGGTGATCTCGCCGCTGCCCTGCAACAGGCCGGTCAGGTGCAGAACGAATGTGGTCTTGCCGGAACCGTTGGGTCCCAGGAGCGCGACCGTTTCGCCTTCCTCCAACTGGAAGTCAACGCCGTCGAGAGCAAGTGTGCCGTCGTCGTAGCGGTAGCGAACGTCGCTGGCCTGAATCAGAACGCTCATGACGCCACCCACCAGCGCCAGCTCCAGGCCGCTACGGCTGCAAACGCGAGCAATGCCAGATCCCGCCAGCCGAGCCGCGGCGGCGCCAGCAAGCGAATCCGCCCGTCAAAGCAGCGGGCGAGCATGGACCGCTCGATTCCTTCGGCCTTTTCATAGGAGCGGGCAAACAGCACCGCCAGCGTCCCGGAAGCCGCGCGGAAGCGTCCGGCGCGATGGCTCGTCCGGAGCGCGGCGCCGCGGCATTGGGCGGCCACCCACATGTGCTGTGCTTGCTCGGCGACCACGAACAGGTAGCGGTACAGAAATTGCAGCACCAGCACCAGCATGCGAGGCACGCCAAGCGAAGACGCGGCGGCGAGCAGCGCGGGCATAGGCGTCGTTGCGACGACCAGAAGCACCGCCAGCGCCGACAGATAGGGCTTGGCGATCAACGCAAACGCACGGCCGGCCTCGCCTGCCAGCCAGGCAATCCCCGCGAAAGTGACCGTAAAGGGCAGGACCACAGCGGCCCGGGCGAGCACTCCCGTCACCGGAAGCCGCGAGATCAGCAGCCCGGCGCCAAGCAAGGCAGCGAAACCGGAGGCCGTGACCAAGCCGAAGGGTTGCGTGGTGGCTACAGCCACCAGCACGGCCAGCAGCGCCAGCAGCTTCATGCGGGCATCGCGGCGGTGGAGCACACTGCTCCCCCGGCTCCACCGCTCCAGAACAACGTGATGCAACTCAGCCGCTCCGTGAGACGGCGGCCCGCCGCGTGACCGCTCTGCCGATCAGCATGCAAGCGGCATAGACCACGCCTAGTCCCACCAGGCCGGCTACCGCTTTCCGCACCCAGTCCGTCGCCAGGAACCGCGCCTGGTAATCAGCCAGCGGCGTTTCAAAGAGATTCCGGGCGCGCCCGGCGATCCCCAGATTTTCGGCCAGCCTCTCGAGGCCATCCGGAAGGGAGGAGGCGAACAGCGCGCCTAACGAAACCAGCAGCATCGCCGCCACCAGAATCAAGCCGAGGCCCACTCGAGGTTTCTCTTCCGGCGCACGCACCCACGATGGATTCAGCCTCTCGAGCGCCCCGGCAACCGCCACCGTGATCCCGCCTTCGATCAAGGCGCTGACCGCAAACAGGCCCAAGGAAACATACGTCACCGGTCTCGGCATCGGCACTCCCGACAGCAGCAACTGCCCCATCGCCAGGCAGGCGCTGACAAACACGGAGAGGAAACCGCCAGAGAAAATCGCCGCCTTGCGATGCGAGCTGCCGCCCCAATAGCGATAGGGCAGATATCCCGCCAGCACGCCGGCGATGGCCATGTTAAAGACATTCGCTCCCAGCGCCAGCACGCCGCCGTCCTGAAACAGCAGAGCCTGCACCGTCAGAATGGCCGTCATGACGATCGACGCCGCCGCCGGTCCCAGAGTCACCGCCAGCAGAGCGCCGCCGACCAGGTGGCCGCTTGTCCCGATGCCCACCGGGAAATTGATCATCTGGGCGGCGAAGACGAATGCGCCCATCACGCCCATCAGCGGCGTCTGGCCGTCATCGAGCGCGCGGTGCGACTTGCGGGCAAGATAAGCGACACTGGGGACGCTCACCGCGCCGGCGGTGGCCCAAACGGCAGTGGACAGAAAACCATCCGGAATATGCATAGCCTGGCTATTTCTTCGGTAGCACGAATCTATAGATCGTGCCACACCCTTGCCCCCCTTGGCAAGGCCCGCTACTCTCTGTACGCATGGGCCAACTGAGCCGGATTGGCGTTGCCATTGATTCCGACCTGCTCGACAGGTTCGATGCCTTGATCGCCAGGAAAGGATACACCAACCGCTCGGAAGCGTTCCGCGACCTGATCCGGGATGAGCTGGTGGAAAAGGCTTCCGAGCGCCCCGACAGCCCGGTGGTGGGCACCGTGACGCTGGTCTACGACCATCACGTGCGCCTGTTGGGCGAAAAGCTCACGGAAATCCAGCACGAGGCGTATCATCACGTGCTGTCCACGCTCCATGTGCATCTGGACCATGACCACTGCCTGGAGGTGCTGGTTCTGCGCGGCAAGGCTGCGGCGGTGCGAAAAATCGCCGACACGCTCATCTCCACCAAGGGCGTCAAGCACGGCCGCCTCACCATCACCACTACCGGAGCCGAGCTTTGATCCTGGGGACCGGCATCGACCTGGCGGAAGTGGCCCGGATCCGGGAGGCCATCGAGCGCCACGGGCAGCGATTCGTCCAGCGTGTGTATACGCCCCTCGAGATTTCCTACGTCGAAAGCAAAGCAAACCGCTTCGAGCGCTATGCCGCACGGTTTGCCGCCAAGGAAGCCGGGATGAAAGCGATCGGCACCGGCTGGCGGGGCGGCATCCGCTGGCAGGACCTGGAAGTGGTGAATCTTGCCGGCGGCCGGCCGTCGCTGCGCTTGCACGGCGTGGCCGCCGAGGTGGCCACCCGGATGGGAGTGAAGCACATTTCGCTGTCGTTGACACACACCGCCATGCTGGGAATGGCGTTTGTGATTCTCGAGGACTGACCCCTCCAGACCAGCGACACTATGTTGTATAGTAGTCGCACAGCAAATCAGACTGGGGGTAACGGGATGCACACCACACGATTTGTCCGCATTGCGGCGCTTACTCTAAGCCTGGCGTTCGCGGGCAGCCTGAGCAAAGCACGCGCACAGGCGCTGAAAGCGCAGATCCTCGGCACGGTAATGGATCAATCCGGCGCGGTGATCCCTGGAGTGAAGGTCGCCATCACCGACGTGCGGACGAACTTCCAGCGTGAGACCAACACGAACGACGCGGGCAACTACTTCTTCGTCAACCTCGATCCCGGCGAGTTCAAGGTGGAGGCGGAGAAGGAAGGGTTCAGCAAGGCGGTACGGGGCGGGATTGACCTCCAGCCGAACATGACGGCGCGCGTCAACTTCGATCTGACGCCCGGGACGGTGACGCAGGTGGTTGACGTGAGTGCGATCGCTGCGCCGCTGTTGCAGACCGACCGCGCCGACACTGGCGGCAAGATCGAGCAGCGGCAGTTGCAGCAGATGCCGCTGTTGTACAACCGGAACTACCAGGGGCTCCTGCTCCTGGTGCCGGGCGATCGGGTTGAGGCTACGGGATTGCGCCCGTAGCCCCTCCCACACCACCGTACGTACGGTTTTCCGTATACGGCGGTTGAACCCAGCAGGGTCATGACGACTGTCCCGCAAGATCTGACGGCATGAGGAAACCGTAACGT
>JACQDF010000392.1 GCA_016201205.1 Acidobacteriota bacterium | reverse complement strand
CACGCTCCTACGCAAGGAGATGGCGCAACAACCTGCATTGCTGGCCCCGTTCGGCTTCCAAACCACCGATTCTGCCCTGGTTCGCGCCGCCGCCGCGTGAGAAATGTAGAAACTCCAGGGGCGGGCCTGAAGGCCCGCCGCAGGCTGAAAGCCTGACCCCACCGAGGAACCACAGTATTGGGGCTAAGGCTGCTCTCCGGCCACCCACGCCAGCCCGCACACCCTCACCGCGATGTTCATCTTCTTGGGCCGCACGGTCACCACTTCGAACTTCTCCGTCGCCGGGTCGGCGGCCGAGTGCAGCTCCTGGGTTTTTTCCCGCAGCTCAGCTTCCAGATCGGCATACTGCTGGTGCAGCGTTTCCAGATTCTCCTCGGCAAACGCGACGTCCTGCGACTGCCTGCGCATGCGGCCCACTCCTCGCGCCGCGCCGGCTGCTTTGCCCACTGCTGTCGATACCTTCCGCGACCCGAACAAAGCGCCCAGCAGCCCCGTCCCGATGGAAAGCGCACCCTCGAGAACCGCGCTTTGCGACTCCTGCTTCTCTTTTTCGATCTTCTGCCCGGCGCGCCGGATCTTTTCTTCGAGCGTCGCCAGCTTGGGCGAGTACTTGCGTCGCAGCCCCTCCACTTCGGCATCCCGCTGCTCGCGGGCCATCAGTTGCAGCCGTGCGCGGAAGTCGCGCTCCGTTTCCTCCTGTTTCGAGATCGCGCCTAGCGTCGGGCTCTGGAACAGATCCAGTTTCCCGGTGGCGAACAGCCAGTTGACGAAATCCTTGTTCCACGAGGTCCAGCTCTTTGGCTTGGGGACGGCCGGCGGCAGCTCGAGGAAGCTCGCGCCTTCGGCGGGCGCATTTTCCAGCTCTTCTTCGGTGACCTCGGTTTCTTCAGCGTCTTCCCAGCTCACCGGCGTGGCATCGGTCGTGATCGGCGCCAGAATGTGCAGCCGCCTGGTCAGGTCCACGTTGCGCTTGGGATCGAGAAACTTCACCTCAGCCGACCCGTAGAGCATGCCTTTGTAGACGACCTCGCCAGTCGTGCGCGCCGGGATGAAGTACTGCGGAATCTCCGGCGGCAACACAGGCCGCGCGCCCGCTTTGAGGCCCGTCACGGACGCAACCGTCTTCTGCTGCCGGGCCGGCCCGGCAGCCGCTTTGCGCGGCTCCATCAACGTCTTGATTTGCGCCCGAGTCAGCGGCCCTCTCAGGTACGACATCGCCCAGCGCGACTCGAAGACCTGCGGCGCGCCACCATGCACATTGTTCATGAGAAAGATGCGATTGCCGAGCGCCGACAGCATCTGGTCCATCGACTGCCGGTCGAAGCCCTCCCCGCCCGCACTGGCCACCACGCCTTCGAGCCCATCGAGCACGCGATTCTTGTCGCGCTCCGTTTGCAGGCGGCCGATGAACCACGTGCCGGTGTTCGCCAGGCCCTTGTAATCGAGATCGACGGGGTTCTGCGTCGCCAGCACGACGCCTAACCCGAAGGCGCGCGCCTGCTTGAGCAGTGTCAGCAGCGGCCGCTTCGATGGCGGCTCCCCGACGGGCGGGAAGTAGCCGAAGATCTCGTCCATGTACAGCAGCGCCCGCAGGCTCGTGGTGCCCGATTGCTGCCTCATCCAGCTCAACGTCTGGTTTAAGAGCAGCGACACAAAGAACATGCGCTCGGTGTCGTTCAGATGGGCAATCGAGAAGATGGACATCCGCGGCTTCCCCTGAGCGGTGAACAGCAGCGACTGAATGTCCAGCGCCTCCCCTTGCAGCCACACTTCAAAACCAGGGGACGCCAGCAGATTGTTCATCGTCATAGCCAGCGTGAAGCGCTCTTTGGCCGGGTAGAAGGCCTCCATGTCGAGCACGCCGATCCGCGCCATCGGCGGCGTCTGCACCTGTTGAATCAGCGCCGCCAGATCCAAATCCTGCCCGTTGCGCCACGCGGCGTCGAACAGGTTCGACAGCAGGATATGCTCGCGGCTTTGGATCGGATCCGCGTCGATCCCGATGAGCCCCAGCAACGCGGTCGCTGTCGCGCCAATGCGGTCACGGAACAGCTCGCGGTCTTCCACCACCTCTTTGGGCGGCGCGGCGAACGACTTCAGCACACTCACGGGAATCCCAGCGTCACTGCCCGGCGTGTAGATGGTGAAGTCGCAATTGGCGCGCATGGTGGCGATCCGCTTTCCGTCCTGCCCCCACGCGGCCAGCCCGTTCGTCCACAACTCCGCCTGCTGCCTGGTGAACTGCTCGACACTGACGCCTTTGCGCCTCGCGTCATCTTCGTTCACCCAAGGGGCGAAGTCCTCCGGCTTCAAGTCAGGAAAGGTGAGCAGCAAGTTGCCGAGGTCGCCTTTGGGATCGATCATCAGCGCCGGGATGCCGTCCATGGCGGCCTCTTCGAGCAGGCTCAGGCACAGACCTGTCTTGCCGCTGCCGGTCATGCCCACGCACACGCCATGCGTCACCAGGTCGCGCGACTCGTACAGCAGCAAGTCTTCCTTCTGCTTTTTCGCCGCCAGCTCATACTGGCGTCCCAGATAAAAAATGCCGAGCTTCTCGAAATCCTGCATGACCTTTCTAATTTAGGATAAGTAGCATGTACCTGGCTGCTGTCGGCATGTTGGCCTGCCTGGCCGCGGACCTCCCCAAGCCTCCCGCCACCCGCGCGCTCTGCTCGCCGGCTTGCCGGCAGTTTCCAGAATCAAGGCGCGACTCGGCGAGCTGATGAAGCCGGACGCGCCGGGCGTGCCTTTGCAGAGCGCCAGACGCCTCTTCTACTACAAGACGCCGCCCGGCCGGGAGCAGCCCGTTCTTCACATGCGCGAAGTCGAAATCCGCCTGCTCGATGTCGAGGCACGCAAAGACCTGACCGATCGCTTCCCGCTCTCCCTATATAGCGGGGCTTCCATCACTGCCGACAAGAAGCACTCTACTACGCCCGCCGCGACCGGGCCGCTGGCAGCCGCCTTTATTTGCACACCATCGGATCCTCGCAGCCGGACAAGGAGATTTTCGGCCAGGGCGTGACAGCGAGGAGTTTTCTCTCCGGCCGCGTTTCTCCGGACGGCAGCCAGTTGCTGATCACCGTGAACCACGGATGGGCGAAAAACGACCTCTACATCCAGAATCTTGGCGCCGGCAGCGCGATTACGCCGATTGTGAAAGACACCGACGCGCTGTTCCATGCCGCGTTCGCCGGTTCCCAACTCGTGATTCAGACGAATTGGAAATCGCCCCGGCGGCGCATTCTGACGGCGCCGCTGGCCAGTCCTGCGCAGTCCAACTGGCGCGAAGTCGTCCCGCAAGCCGCTCGGTAATTTCCGCTGCCGGGCCCCGGGACCGCCTCCGTTTCCGGCCAATGGGAACAGCCCACTCTGTTCCTCTCGTTCACATCTTTCACGCAGCCTGGCACGATCCATGCCCACAACCTCGAAGGACTCGACGCGCGTGCCTATGTTTCTGGTTCACAAGAAGGGGCACAAGCCGGATCCGCGTACGCCGGTTCTGCTGCACGGCTACGGCGGTTTCAATGTTTCTCAGATGCCCCGCTTCATGGCCAATGCCGCCGTCTGGATCGAGAGCGGCGGTATCTTTGCGGTTGCCAACATCCGCGGAGGCAGCGAGTTCGGCGAAGCGTGGCACCGCGCGGGTATGTTCGGGAAGAAGCAGAACGTCTTCGACGATTTCATCGCCGCCGCCGAATGGCTTGTTCAGAACAAGCACACGAATCCCGCCAAACTCGCTATTTGGGGCGGCAGCAACGGCGGGCTGCTGGTCGGCGCAGCGCTTACACAGCGTCCGGATCTGTTTCGCGCTGTCCTTTGCCTCTATCCCGACCTGGACATGGTTCGCTACTACCGCTACACGAAGAACAACAACCCGCCCGCGCTGCTCGAATATGGCGATGCTTCCAGACCCGAGCATTTTGGCTTTCTTCGTTTGTGGTCGCCTTATGAGAATGTGAAGCCGGGCGTGCACTATCCGGCGGTGCTTCTCACCACGGGCGATGGCGACACCCGTGTTCCGCCCGCCCAGGCCCGCAAGATGACTGCGCGGCTGCAAGCGGCGACGGCTTCCGGCCTGCCGGTTCTGCTGCGCTATGACATCAACTCCGGCCACGCCGGCGGGCGCACGCGCTCGCAGAGCATGGAAGATGCCGCCATCGAGCTCGCCTTCCTGTTCTGGCAGTTGGGGATCTAAATCAGGTAGAATCGTGCGGCGAGGACATAGGAGCGGAACATGAAACAACTGAGTCTGCTGATTGCACTTCTCGGCCTTTTTTCCTGCAAAAAGGCGCCTCCGCCGGACCCGATCTGCCGGACTGAACCTCTCCCATCCACCGCCGCCGTCAAGTCCGGGCAAGCCGCGATCCAGATTCTGGCGCCCGCCCAGGAGTATTTCTACGTGTTCGACGAGAAGGGCAAACAGATCGGCTCGGAGCATACGGGCCGGTCTTACACCGCCAAGCCCGGCGCATACGTGATCAAGCTGAACCATTCGTCTCATCCGGTTTCTGCGGCCTCGAACATGCTGACGAAATGCGAAGCCGGGGCCGTTCTGGTCAGCGGGCAAACGGACCAATACTATTACCTGTTCGACGGTTCCGGCGCTCAGCTCGCCTCCGCGCATCTCGGTAAGGCAACTGTTCTGTTCCCCGGCAAGTACGAAGCAAGGCTCAACCACACGGCAGCGCCAGTGGAAGTAAAGCCGGGCGGCACGACCGAGGTGAAGTCCGGAACGCTCAGCGTGCCGGGCCAGACGGAAGAATACTACTACGTGTTCGACGCGGCCGGCGCCCAGTTGGCTTCGGCAAGGCTCTCCAGTCCGCTGTCTTTGCTTGCGGGCTCCTGGAATGTCCAATTGAACCAGACCAAAGCGCGGGCCGACATCACAGCCGGCGGCATCACCGAGATTCGGCCTGGCGCGCTTCTGGTGAAGGCTCCCACCGAAGAGTATTACTACGTTCTGGATGCGGCCGGCACGCAGTTGGCATCAGCCAGACTCAATAAAGCGGTATCGCTGATGGAAGGGTCTTATACATTGAAGCTCAACAGCGTTTCGGCGCCGGTCCAGGTCCAGGCCGGCGCAACCACCGAATATCAGGCCGGGACGCTGGCGGTGAAGGGGAGCGGTGAGGACTACTATTACGTCATGGACTCGCTCGGTGGCCAGCTTGCGAGTGCGAAGATTGGGCGGATGCTGGCTCTGCCCGCCGGAAAGTATCAGGTGAAGCGCGGGCAGGAGACGCGCCAGGCGTCGGTGACGGAGGGTCGCGAGACGGTGCTGAACTGGTGAAGGCCGTTCGCTTCCGGCGGCTTCCGGCGGTGCAGCTTATGGCTCCCGACGCCGATCAGTTATCATGGAGAATCGACCAGGAGCAGTGTTGCCAGACCCGACAGCCATCGCACCACCGCCTTCTTTTCGTTTCAGCCGCGGGCAATCCATTGCCCTGGTCTTCGGGTGCACCATCTTCGGAGCCGGCGCCCAGATCCTGATCAAGACGGGCGCTCAAAGCCTGTCCTCGGCCGGCGTGCTGGCGATGCTCACGAACTTCCACCTGCTGGCCGGCTACTCGCTGTATGGCTGCTCGACGGCGCTTCTGATTCTTGCGCTCCGCGATGGGGAACTCTCCATCCTCTACCCGGTCATCTCGCTCACCTTCGTGTGGGTTACGATGCTCTCGAGCCTCATCTTCAAAGAAGTGCTGACTCCGCTAAAGCTCGTTGGCATCTTGATCATCGTGATCGGAGTCGCGGTTCTGGGCAAAGGCGGAAAGCAGTGAGGGCGACGCCTGTTTCTTCGATGCTGCTCGTGCTGCTGGCTTCCTTCATTGGAAGCTTCGGTGCGGTCTTGCTGAAGGCGGGCGCAGGCCGGCTGCACCGGAATATCGCCACACTCATCTTCAATCCGCACCTGGCCGCCGGGGTAGCGCTTTTTCTGGTCTCGTCGTACTTCTTTGTTCTCGGCGTGCGGCACGGCGAGCTCACCGTCCTCTACCCTCTCGTCTCGCTCGGCTACGTCTGGACTCTGCTCTGGTCACGGCTCTTTTTCGGCGAGCCATTCACTCGCTCGAAATTCTACGGCCTGGGCATGATTCTGTCCGGGATCGCCCTCTTGTTCGCCGGCCGTTAGCAGCGCGTGTAACGCGCGCGCAATCGGCGTCCGGCTGTGATAGAATTTGCCCACCTGGAACATCACTCAGGGAGTGCATCATGACATCCAGATCCGTGGTCCCGTTCGCCGCCATGCTTCTATTGGCGGCAGCGGCTTCGGCCCAAGTGGCCAGCATCTCCGGCCTGGTGACCGATCCGAGCAGCGCGCCGGTCATCGGTGTGAAGGTGACGGCAACCAACACCGCCACCAACGTCGTTACCGGCACGCTGACCAGCCAGGACGGCCGCTACAACTTGCCACAACTGCCGCCCGGCACGTATTCGCTCTCGCTCGAAGCCGGCGGCTTTGCGCCCGCCAGGCGCACGGGCATCGAGCTGACGGTAGGCCAAATCGCGCGCATCGATGTGGAATTGCAACTGGGCAGCGTGGCGACCAGCGTGAATGTCGAGGCATCCGCCCTGCTGCTGGAAAGTGAATCGTCCACCATCGGCCGTCTGGTGGACAACCGCCGCGTCGAGGAGCTGCCGCTGCGCGGGCGCAACCCATATGCCTTGGTGACGATTGTGCCGGGCGCCCGCGTGCCGATCACCTGGGGTGATGTGCCCATCGACATGTTCACCGACGCCCACGCCGTCATTAACGGCGCCCGCGGCGACCAGAACGAGTTCCTGCTCGACGGCATCCCCAACACCAACGGAGTCCAGGGCGGCGCCAACATCTTCCCCGCCGTCGATGCCGTGCAGGAGTTCAAAGTCGAGACCAACAACTACAGCGCCGAATATGGACGCGCCGCCGGCGGCATCTTCAACGTCGTCACCAAGTCCGGCACCAATCAGCTTCATGGCTCGGCGTTCAACTTCCACCGCGACGAGAACGTCAACGCCAATGATTTTTTCCAGAACCGCGCCGGCCGCCCCAAGCCGCCCTACGTGTTCAATCAATTCGGCGCCACCGTCGGCGGCCCGATTCGCAAGGACCGCACGTTCTTCTTCGCCAACTATGAAGGAGTGCGCGAGCGCGAGGGCATCACTTTTAACGGCCACGTTCCGACTTCCGAAGAGCGCGCCGGCAACTTCTCAAACGCCCGCAACGCGCAAGGGCAGATCATCACGATCTTCGATCCGCTGACCACGCGCGGCGCCGGCGGCGCCGCCGTTCGAGACCCGTTCGCCGGCAACCTTGTCCCGTCGACCCGGTTCGACCGCGCCGCCGTTGAAATCCAGAAGTATTTTCCGCAGCCGAATGCGGCTGGCGCGCGGTTCACCAACCAGGACAACTTCATCGCCGGCACTCCGAACATGATCAACCGCGATGTATGGTCCATCAAGGCAGACCACAGCATTTCCAGCAACCACCGCATCAGCGGCATGTTCGCCTATGACCGCTCGCCCAGCATCCGCCCGAACGCATTCGGCAATGAGGCCACGCCAACGCTTGGACCGCAGCTCTTCCAGCGCCGTGGCGCCGCCTTCGAGGACACCTACACGATCAACCCGACGACGGTTCTCGACTTCCGCTACGGCCTGAGCCGCCTGATGAACCGCCGCGTGCCGTTCTCCTACGGCATCGACATCGCGAAACTCGGGTTCCCGTCCGCGCTGGCCGCCCAGACGCGGATTCCCTGCGTTCCCGAAGCGGCCATCACCGGCTTTACCCAGCAGTTTTCGCGTCCCAATCTCACCAGCAGCGGCGCCGTCGGCGCCTGCGATGTCATCTTCTTCGGCCTGGACACGCATAGCTGGAAGGCGGATTTGTCGAAAGTGCGGGGCCGTCATTCGCTCAAGATGGGCTTCGACTACAGGTTGATGCGCAACAACACCTGGCAGATCACCGAGCGCACCTTCAGCTTCAACAACGCGTTCACCCAAGGCCCGCTCGCCACCACGCCCAGCTCGACCGCGGGCTATGCCTATGCGTCGTTTCTGCTTGGCTACGCCGCCGGCGGCGCGAACAACATCTCACCCGCCATCGCCGCCCAGTATCAGTTCTACTCCGCCTTCCTGCAAGACAACTGGCGGGTCACCTCGAAGCTGACGCTGAACTTAGGGCTGCGCTGGGAGTACAGCGTGCCGCGCACGGACCGCTTCGACCAATTGACGAACTTCGATTACGCTGGACAGGCTCCGCTGCGCGCGCCCGGTCTGAATCCGCGCGGCGTTCTGCAATACCCCGGCACGAACAATCTCAGCCGGGCGCAGCAGAACGGCGATTGGAACAACTTCTCGCCGCGCTTCGGCTTCACCTTCCAAGTGACGCAGAAGACCGTGCTGCGCGGCGGCTTCGGCGCATCTTACGCCGCCTCGCAAATCGGCACCGGCGCCGGCGGCCTTTCCGGCTACTCGGCCACCACCAGCATGGTGACGACGCTGGACGGCGGTCTGACTCCCGCCCAGCGGCTCAGCGATCCCTTCCCCGCCGTGATCCAGCCCACCGGCTCGAGCCAGGGCGCGGCTACGCTTCTCGGTCAGAACGTTGCCTTTGTCAACCGCACTGAACCCGTCCCTTACACCGAGCAGTGGAACTTCAACCTTCAGCGTGAGCTGCCGATGCAGATGGTTTTCACCGCGTCCTACGTTGGCAGCCACGGGGTGAAACTGCAAGCCACGCGCGAGCTGAACCAGCTCGATCCGCAGTCTCTCGCATTGGGCGACGGCCTGCGGCAGCTTGTCGAGAATCCGTTCTTTGAACAGATCCGCGTGGGCGCGCTCGCCAGCCGCACGGTGACTCGAGCGCAATTGCTGCGGCCCTATCCCCACTTCACTGCCGTCAGTGCGACGCAGTCCAACTGGGGCAACTCGGTGTACCACGCCCTTCAGGCCACGCTTGAAAAGCGCCTTTCCAAAGGCCTGACATTTCTGGCCTCCTATTCCTTCTCCAAGCTGATCGACGACGTGGGCGGCTCCTTCGCCGGCGAGGCAACCGCGGCGACTGGCGTGCAGAACTGGCAAAACTTGCGCAATGAACGCAGCATTTCGCCCTTCGACCAGACGCAAAGCGTCGTGATCAGCCACATTTGGGAGCTGCCTTTCGGACCCAAGCGCGGCCGCGGGCCGCAGGAAGGCGCCGCCGCCAAGCTCGCCGAAGGCTGGCAGTTTCAAGGGATCACGTCGTTCCAGGATGGCCCGCCGCTCGGCATCTCCCAGGGCAATAACACCACGTTCGCCCAAGGCGGCATTTTGCGGCCCAACCGAAGTGATCGCGATCCGCGCATCCCGGACCCAACCGTCGACCGCTGGTTTGATACGAGCGTCTTCTCGACGCCGCGCCCTTACGCATTCGGCGACTCGCCGCGCATCATCTCCGGGCTGCGAGGCCACGGCACGCGCAATTTCGACATGGCGCTCGCCAAGAAGACGCAGATCTACGAGCGCAGCTCGCTCGAGTTCCGCGCGGAGCTGTTCGACATCTTCAATCATCCGCGCTTCCAGGTTCCGGTGACCGATTCCAGCAGCAACGCATTCGGGCGGACCAGCGTGCAAATCAACAAACCGCGGACGATTCAGTTCAGCCTGAAATTTGTTTTTTGACGCATCCCCGGCAGCAGGAAGAAGAGCGCCCCGAGCGCCAGGGTGATCACGGCGCCCACTCGCAAGCCGCGCGAGCGAAATTCGAACCGCACCTGGTGTGCTCCGGGCGGCGTCGTGACCTGCTGGAAGGCCTCGCCATATCGATCGAGCGACGCCGGCCGGCCGTCGACATACGCTCGCCAGCCGGGATGGAACTGCTCGAGCAGAACGAAACGGCCACCGGTCCGGGAGCCCACCTGGAATTCGCGTGACTCCGGAGCCCACCGGGTGCATTGGACCGGCCCGGCCTCCCAGCGGTAAGCAGGCTGTGCATCCAGATACTCGAACACTTGATAGAACGTGTTCGACGGCTCCATCAGCCGGAAGCGTCCGTGCGTGCGCAAAGCCTGGTAGCCGGGATGCCCGGCTCTGGTGATGACGAAGCGGATGCCGAACTGTTTCATCAGCGTCTCGTTCATCGGGTCGATGTTGAATTCACGGTCATTGAAAAACTTCGCGTGCAACTCGACTTCCCGCCGGTACTGCTCCGGCAGCAGCGGATCAAAGCCCTGCGGGGTGCTCAGCAGGTAATGCCGCAGGTCCGTATGGACAGGACCCTCGACCAGCCCGATGCGATAGGTTGGGTGACGGCGCAGCTCCTGGAACACGGCGTTGTGGACACCGATCATGCCTGCTCCGCCGGTCCGTGCGTCCAGGCGGAAGAAGGCGTTCACGTCGGCGTCGAGTGCGCTGAAGCGGCGGTTGGCGCCGTACACTTTGTACTCGGTCCAGACTGCCAGCAGCATGGCTGCGGTGAGCCACCTGCGGCGTCGCGGGCCGTTCTCCCGCCGCAAACACCACAGGCCCGCCGAAAACAACGCCAACGTGATGCCTGCCTCGATTCCGCTGTGCCAGCCCGAGGCGAACTCGACCCCGCCGGGAATCCACACGGCGAATTGACGCGTGCACCAGGCGGCGATCGCTCCCATGACCGGAATTGTCCAAACCGGGCTGGATTTGGCAGGCCGTGAGAGGAAATCCTCGATGGCCACGCCCACCAGAAGGACCGTAGCCAGCGGCAGACCGGCAAGAAAATTCCACCAGCGCACGATCTCGTTCAGATGCGGGAGTTGATCGATCAGAATTTCCGTCCACCGCCACGGATTCATCATCACCCAGATACAGGCGGCGGCGAGCGCGAATCCGGGCAGCGCCGCCCGCACAGCGCCACGCCGGATGAGCCACACCAGCGCGAACAGGCCTGGAGCTCCGATGTACAGATACTGCTCCATCATGTCACCGGCCGGTTGCCCGCGCGCATGGTCATAGCGGTTCGGCAGGAATAGAGAGAGAAAGAACTTCCACTCGGGCGCTCCCGTCCCATAATGCTTGGCCGGGATCTTCAGACTGGCTGCCTCGAGAGCCGGCAGCAATTGCACGGCGGCCAGCGCCAGAGAAACACATAAGGCTGCGAGGACCGCGGGCGCCAGCCAGCGCCGCCGCGGCAGCGTGATCGCATAGACAACCGCACAGACGGCGATCACGACCCACTGCGGCGGATAACCGGCGAGATAGGCCAGCGCCGAGCCTGCCACCAGCTTCCACAGCGGACGCCAATCGGCGCATCTGGATGCCTGATCGACGCCCCACAGCGCCAGCGGAAACCAGGCGTAGGCATTGGTCGCCCCCAGGTGCTGGATGTCGCCCATCACGTAGCCGCTGAAGGCATACGCAGCGCCGGCGACCAGAGACGTAAGAAGCCGGCAGCCACGCTCGCGGAACCAGGCGTAGACCAGCAGCAGCGAGGCCCAGAAATGCAGCGCGACGACAAATTCCAGGCTGACGTAGGAGATCCCCTGGCGCGTCCAGTTGAGGGCGAACAGGAGCCAGTTCGGCGGGTAAAACAGCGCTGCCTGTGAATTGCCCACGAAGCTGAGGCCGCAATAGATGCCCGGGTCCCACTCCGGCAGCCTGCCATGCTTGAGCGACAGGAAAGCGTAGCTGAGCAGCGGCCAATGGAAGCCTTCGATGTCGGAGAACAGGTGAACGCGGCGCAGCGGCCACAGGTATTCAACAAAGTAGAGGTAAACGGTGGCGAACGCGCCGGCGGCGACCCAGAACCGCTCACTTCGCCCGAGCCGCATCAGGCGGTGTCTTTGCGGCCCGATGCGATGAAGTACATGCGCTCGGAAAACCGCGCCATCGCGCTGGTGAGCGGCTGATAGTGCCCGCCGCACGGCGTTTGCAGGCCGCCGTGCTGCTTTTCCCTTTGATAGGCTGCCAGGCCGTCGATCCAGCCGCACCAGGTGAAGCCCACAAAATCGGGTCGCGCAAACGCATGTTCCGCGAATTCGGTGAAGCGCCGCGCGCGATCCTGCTGGCTTGCGCAATGCGGGCCGTAGGGATTCGGCATCTCGGGGTAAGGCACGGCGTAGCTGGAATCGCCGTTGAACAAAGGTTTGCCCGTCAGGCTGCTCCAGCGGTCGACGAGCGGCCTCTGCTCCTCCCAGTGGCCGTACATCTGGTAGAAGAGCACGTCCATGTGTTTGCCCGCCAGCTTCACGAGCGCATCCTGCGGATCGGTGTTGCCGTTCAGCTTGTCGCCGACAATCAGATGATTCGGATCGTAGCGGCGCACCGCGGCCGCCGCTACTGAGTAGTATCGGTCCACCACTTTCTCGAGGAACGCCAGGTTGTCGCGCGTTTCGGTGCGGTTCTGCGGGTCCGCCCTTGGCCGCCAGCTCTTTGTCCGTTGCAGCTCTTCGAAGGAGCTGAAGGAAGCGCCGTAAGCCCGATTGAACGCGGTGATGTCGCCGCCGTGGAGCTTATGCATCATGTCCACATACGCTCGTTTGCCGGCGCTCTGCCCCCCGAGATTCCTCAGCACGCGCGGCCAGGTCGGCAGCCCGGGGCGCACGGCGCCATAAATATTATTCTGCCGCGGCGCAGCGTCCAGATCGGTGAAGATGGGGCAGTCGGTGAAAAAATAGCCGATCAGCCACGGGCTGTCCTTGCGCGGAAGGGCCTCGGCTTTCGCCAGCCGGTCGCAGTGCGCCTCGAACTCCGGTGCAAAGACATCGTGAAAATCTTTTTCCGTCGAAACCAGGAAGTGCGGGATGTTCACAAAAGGAATGCGGTGAAGGTAGGGGCAGAAGCCCTCGGGCAGATCGCGCATCGAGGAATGAACTCCGAGGTGATTCATGCCCAGCGCGTCGAGGTCCGACTTCACCTTGTTGCGATAGCCGGGGATAAACTGACTGGCATCGCTGTTGTCCTTGACGCCGAACTCTCGCGCCCAGTGGTCCACGCATTCTTTACGCAGAAGCAGGTTCATCATCACGTGGTTGAGGCCAAAGCCAAGGAAGGCATTGCCGTCCGGCGTCGCCAGCCACCAGCGTCGCTGCTTTTCCAGCCGGAAGAAGCCGGTGGGCTTGAACTGGAGGCCGCGCCAGCCGCCAAAGCGGTCGCGCTGCGTTTGGGAAAAGGCCGCCAGCGGGGTCAGCAGAAACGATCTGCGCCGCATCAGCAACTAGTATAATGGCGGCCAATGAAGCGTCGCGCTTTCCTTGCATCCGCTGCCGCACCCTTCGCCTTCGCCGCGAGGCGTCCCAACATCCTGCTCATCACGGCGGATGACCTGGGCCTGATCGTCGGCTGTTACGGTGAGAAGCGCATCGCGACGCCGAACCTCGACAGCCTGGCCGCCTCCGGCGTCCGGTTTACCACCGCTTATGTCGTGCAGGCTTCGTGCAGTCCATCGCGCAGCGGCATGTTTACGGGTCTATTTGGGTGTGGCTACTTTACGACGACGCAGAAGTGCCGGCGAATCAGCAGAGTAGAGGGATTGGTGGGCTTCAAGCCTGGTCCAAAATGGGGGGATATGAAAATATCCCCCGGTTTTGGTTCAGTGGCGGCCGGTGAACCTCT
>JACQDF010000381.1 GCA_016201205.1 Acidobacteriota bacterium | reverse complement strand
TCTAAGGAACACGCGCAAAACGGACCGCGCCCGCTGCAGGAACACTCCGGTGTTCCTCAAGGCTATGGCGCCGCGGGGCGCGGCCTTTGCGCTTTGGAGGAACACGCGCAAAACGGACCGCGCCCGCGGCAGGAACACTCCGGTGTTCCTCAAGGCTATGGCGCCGCGAGGCGCGGCCTTTGCGCTTCTGAGGAACACGCGCAAAACGGACCGCGCCCGCGGCAGGAGCACTCCGGTGTTCCTCAAGGCTATGGCGCCGCGGGGCGCGGCCTTTGCGCTTCTGATTGTTCTTCCATTTCTGGCGCATGGCCAGGAGTGGCATTATTACGGCGGCGATGCCGGCGGCCGGAAGTACTCCCCGCTCCGGCAGATTCACCGGGGCAACGTCGGCCGGCTCAAGGCGGCGTGGACGTTCCACACCGGGGACGTAAGCGACGGGAAGACGTTTCCCGTGCGCAGCGCGTTTGAAGCAACGCCGCTGATGGTGGACGGGGTGCTGTATTTCCCGACGCCATTCAATCGCCTGGTCGCGCTCGATGCGGAATCCGGCAGGCAGCTTTGGGCGTTCGATCCCAAGATCGAGAAAGAGACCGGCAGGAACCTGTTCATCCACCGCGGCGCTGCCTACTGGACGGACGGCAGGCAGAAGCGGCTCTACTACGGCACGCTCGACGGCGACCTGTACGCCATCGACGCTTACACCGGCGAGCCGGTGACCGGCTTCGGCGCCAAAGGCAAAGTCGATCTGAAGGTGGGCATGGTGATCCCCGGAGGGCGCCGGTCGCTCGGCATGACGTCGCCTCCGGCGATCTACAGGAACCTGGTGATCTGCGGATCGATTGTGCCGGACGGCGAACCGCAAGGTCCGAGCGGCGATGTGCGTGCCTTTGATGCGTTGACAGGCAAGCTGGTGTGGCGCTTTCACACCGTGCCGCAGCCGGGCGAATTCGGCCACGACACCTGGGAAGGCGAATCCTGGAGGGGCCGCGGCGGGACGAATGCATGGTCGCTGCTCAGCGTGGATGAGCAGCGAGGAATCGTGTTTCTTCCGCTGACCTCGCCTTCCACCGACTTCTGGGGCGGCGACCGAAAGGGCGCCAACCTGTTCGGCGACGCGATCGTCGCGCTCGACGCCGCCACCGGAAAACGCATCTGGCACTTCCAGACCGTGCATCACAACATCTGGGACTACGATATCCCCTCGCAGCCGGTGCTCGTAGACGTAAGAACGAACGGCGCGCTGGTTCCGTCGGTCGCCGTCGTAACCAAGACGGGATTCACGTTCCTCCTGGAGCGCACCGGCGGAAAGCCGATTTTCGAAATCATCGAGAAGCGGGTTCCGCAAAGCACAGTGCCCGGCGAGCAGGCCTGGCCGACGCAGCCGATTCCGGTGAAGCCGCCTCCGTTTGCGCGGCAGAGCATGAAGCCGGAAGAGCTGACGGATGTGACGCCGGAATCGCGGGCGTTCTGCGCCGGCCTGATCGAAGGCGCCGTCTTTGGCGACCTGTACACACCGTTCGGCGAAAAACCCACCGTCTTGTTTCCGGGCACCAACGGCGGCGCCAACTGGGGCGGCGCCTCCTTCGACCCGGAGACGCGCACCCTGTATGTCAACTCGCACGACAACGGCATGATCTACCGGATGGTGAAGCGGCCCGATGGAGCGCTGATCCCCTATCGCACGCAAGGCCCTCCATATTCGCGCTTCTGGGACCGGAATCGCTATCCATGCCAGCAGCCGCCATGGGGAAACCTGACAGCGATCGATCTGGACAAGGGCGAATTCCGGTGGCAGGCAACGCTCGGCGTGTACGATGAGCTGGCGGCGAAAGGAATTCCGCCGACCGGCACATCGAACATCGGCGGATCGCTGGTGACCGCGGGTGGGCTGCTGTTTATCGGCGCGACCAATGACAGCCGCTTCCGCGCGTTCGACAAAGACACGGGCAGGCAATTGTGGGTGACGCGCCTCGAGGCCAGCGCGCATGCCGCGCCGATGACGTTTCTTGGTAAGAAGACAAAGAAGCAGTATGTGGTGATCGCCGCGGGAGGAGGCAACAAATACAACGACACGTATTCGGATGCGTTAGTGGCCTTCTCGCTGCCCTGACTTTGGCGGCTGCCCCGGACCAGCGTTTTTCGCACCAGCGGCACGCTCCGCTGAAGCTCGCGTGCACCACCTGTCATACCGGCGCCGAGACCAAAGACATCGCGGGGTTCCCCGCTTTGTCGCAGTGCCAGCTCTGTCACCAGGATGCGAGCGCGAAGATCCCCTCGCGGCGCATCTTCCGCCAGCCGGACTTTGTGCTCTTCCGCCATTCCGTGCATGTGCTGGCAAAAGTCGAGTGCAGGAGCTGCCATGGCGATGTGTGGCGGCAGGCGAGCTTCGCCGGCATGGAGCCGATGAAGATGAAGGCCTGCGTCGATTGCCACAAAGCGCGGCACGCGACCGAAGTGTGCAACGCATGTCATGAGCTGGGGCAGTGAAGATCCGGCTATGAAAACTGGTACCAATGCAGAAAAAAAATCGGTTCCAGGCGACGTGGTCGGTGTATACTGGCTCCATCTTACGGAGGCAATCATAAAAATGTTGGGCATCGGAATCCGGGCAGGATCGGTCCACGGCCGGACATGGGCCGCGATCCTGCTCATGCCGCTCGGTCTTCAGGGCGCGGTAATCTTAAATAACTTTCAAGGAGTCACCCTGAACGAGGGGATCGGTCTCGGCAGGGGTTTCATCCCGCCCGACACCATGGGCTCCGTAGGCCCGAATCACGTGGCCATGTTGGTGAATGGCGTGTTCGAGGTATACAACCGGAGCGGCGTCTTACAGCAGCAGATCACGGACAATGCCTTCTGGAGCAACGCCTTCGGCACGGCAACCAGCACCGCCGGAGATCCGCGCCTGGTCTACGACCCAGGCAGCCAGCGGTGGTTCGCTTCGGCGTTCACCTCGGGGACGAACAACCCGATCCTGCTGGCTCGCAGCAACTCCGACAGCCCGCTTGCGACCCCTGGCAACTGGCAAGCGGTCAGCTTCGCCGGCAGCGCTTCGGGCCGTTTCGCCGACCAGCCGAGCCTGGCGGTCACGCAGAATGCCGTGGTGATCGGCACGAACAACTTTGGAGGCGCGGGCGGAACGGTTTCGATCTTCACCATTCCGAAGGCCGACCTGCTGGCCGGCGTCCCGACTTTGGCCAACATGACGCGCTTTGACGATCTGTCGCACGTGACCTCCGGCTACACTTCGCCTCAGGGCGCTCTCGACTTCAACGCGGTGGACGGCAGCGTCTGGAACCACAGCGGGGCGTTCTTCGGCCAGTTGACCCGGCTGAATATCTCCGGCCAAGGGGGAGCGGGCGCGACCCTGTCAGCACCCGTCACCATTTCCATCCCCTTGGGCTACGGACAGGTCACGTCCGCCCGCCAGCCCGACGGCATCAACGACCTGGAGAGCGGTGACATGCGGTTCAGCTCGAATGCGTTCGTGTCGGGCAGCACCGTCTATCTGGCGCACGCCGTGGACCTCGGCAGCGGCCGGGCGGGGATCCGCTGGTACGTGATCGACCTGCCGACCAACGCCGTGACCATGCGGGAGATCAGCGACCCGAATTTCGATTTCTTCTATCCCTCGATCGTCGCCAACTCGTTCGGCGAGATCATGATCGGGTTCAGCCGCTCAGGCCCGGGTGCGGGTGACTTCATCAGCAGCTACGCAATCACATGCGTGAATAACGGCGCCGTGTGCGACTCCCCGATGCTGCTCCGTCAGGGGCTCGATAATTACCATCTTTACGCCAGCGGCCGCAATCGCTGGGGGGATTACAGCGCGACCGTGATCGATCCACTGGACCCGCACTCGTTCTGGACCTTCCAGGAGTACGCGGATGCTCCGGTGGGGGGCGTGAGCCGCTGGGCTACTCAGGTTACCCAGATCAACTTCGTGATCCCGGAGCCCTCGACGGTCTGGCTGGTGATCGGCGGGGCACTCGTGCTGCTGGGCCGGCAGAGGCTGAAGCGGGCAGCTTAATGCAGCGCGTGATCGAGCGCCTCAACAAAGAAGTACTCGCCCCACATGACGCTCTCGTCGACCCCGAGGTTCTTAGGCAGGTGATAGACGCCGCCTTTGAGAATGCCGTCCCAGTTCGCGTTCTTGTCGGCGAGGTGCTTCTCGCACAGCGAGTGCAGGATGCGCATCCCGGCGCCCCAATAAAAGTGGCCTTTCACCGGATCATGCAGCAGGCGTGAGAGGCGCAATAAGCCTGAGGCGGCGATGGCGGCGGCCGAGGTATCCAGCAGTTTGCGGCTCTCGGCCGGCGCGTTGAAGTCCCAGGGCGGAACGCCATCGGAATTGGCGTGAGTGATGTAGTAGTCGGCGCAGGCCTCGGCGCTCGCCAGGAAGCGCGGATCGCGGCTGTATTCATAGGACGTGCCGAAACCATAGAGGGCCCAGGCCAGCCCGCGCGACCAGCAGCTATCGCCGCGGAAGCCCTGATGCGTGGTCTGTTTGAGGAATTCACCCGTCTCCAGGTCGAACAGGCCTTCGTGAGCCGTCGAGCCGTCGCCGCGCACCAGCACGCGCCGCGTGGTGAAGCAATGGCGCAACGCGATGTCGCGGAGCTTGCGGTCGCCCGTCTCCCGGGCCGCGTAGAAAATAATGCCGACGTTCATCAGGATGTCGATGAACAGCGAATTCTCGGCGACGAAGCTCCGCAGGTACTGGCCCTTCTCGCGAAAACGCAGGGCCAGTGTTTTTCCCGCCTGCACGATCACTTCATTGAGCGCCGGGTCCCTGGTGAGCTGGCACCAGCGGTAATAGGTGGACAGAAAAATGAATCCGAGATCATGGACCTCGCGGTCGTCCTTGCGCGGCTCGAGCGGTTTGGTGTACCGGACGGCCTGCTCGTGCCAGTATTGTTCTTCCGCGCTGCCGTCTTCGGAATGGCGGCGGAAGATCCACATCATTCCCGGCAGAAAGCCGTCGCACCAGTGGGTCCAGACGGGGCCCTCGTGCTTCCACCGGCCCTCCTTGGTGTACATCGGGTAAAAATCCGGATGCCGCTCGATCAGGGAACGCACTTGTTGCTTGGCGAATGCGAGCGCATGCTCGAGCTGCGCCCGGTCATTTTCCGGCTCGAACTGAATCACGGTTGATCCTCTTTGGAGGGGAGCTCGGTCCGCCAGTTGGTCAGCGTGCCGGGAGGAATCCGTCCTTTCTCACCCCTCATGTAGAGGATACCAATCCGCGGGTGATCCACGGACCGGATCACGGTGTACACACGGGCCCTCTCGACGTCTCCGACTCTGAAATCCAGGCCGGGCGTGGATACGGGCGCCATTCGGGCGCGGAAGCTGCCGCTGGAGTTTTCGAACTCGACCCGGGTGAACTCGATGCCCACGATCCAGTAAGGCTCGCGAGTCCCGCTCACCCGCTCGAGCCGCGTCAGGCGGCCTTTCACCACGGCTCCTTTGGGAACCACCACCTGCCCTTTCTGTTTCACATCGCGCACCACGGTGGCGTGGACGGCGTCGCCGACGGCGGACGAGCCGGATTCAACCGCCGTCTCCAGCCGCAGGCCGAACTCGAGGCCCTCGGGAAGCGTGATCCTGACGGGCGCTCTCTTTTCGGCAGCCGGGCCCCGCGGCGCCTCGTCAAAGCTCAGCACGGATTCGCCGGAGAACTGGCGGCAATTGTTGAAGCGGGTGATGTTCCGGCTCTCGTTGCCCCGGAGGTCGGTGAGAACCAGCTCCGAGGAATAGGGCAGCAGGAAGTCGCGATCGCCCATGGGCACGCGCGCGTACTCGAGCGACTCGCTGCCCGAGGAAATCGGCAAGTGCGGCGGGATGTCGGTAACAGTAATCTCGAGCAGCAGCAGATCGAGCGTGCCCGCGTCCGCCCAGAAGGCGCCTTTGTAACCGACGATGCCCTCCAGCGGGCGCACCCTCAGCTTGTAGCCGCTGCGCAGCATCGGCACTTCGTACTCGAAGCGATGGGCGCGGCGGCCTTCCCGGATCCGCTCGCCCGAATACGTGAACGTGGCGGCGTTGGTGAGAAACACGCTGCGCAGGTGAAGGGCAAAACTGCCGTTGCCGATCGCGCCTCCGGAGACCATGTCGCTGATTTCCTTTTCCTCGAACTTCTCCGAGCCGGGCCAGGCGAACACTTCCTTGTTGTTGACGTAGCCTACTTCCAGCCGCAGCACATCGATCAGTTGGAACTTGCGGCTCGAGACAAGACGCCGCGAGCGCTCGACGGTTTCCAGGCACGTATAATTCGGCAGGCGCTGGAGATTCTCGGCCGCCTGCAGCTTAATCTTCGCCAGCAGCAGCAGCTCAGGGGGCAGGTCGCTTTGAGCCGCCACAACGGCCGTCCCCAGCAGCAAGCCCGCGGTCAGACGCCAGCGCATTTGACCGTCATTATACCCATCCTGTTCTAAACACAACGGCGGAAGTGTTTGCGCATCCGCTCCCTCACGGTCGCGGCTCTGTTGCTGAGCCGCGCGCGTCAGCAAGCGGTCCCGAACGGCTGGCAACGTTATTCCGTGACAGGCCCCTGTGCGGCTCCTTGATTCTCATCCCCATCATGCTCTTCGCTCTCAACATCGCATTGCTGATCTGGGTAGCTCGCGATGCGAAATCTCGTGGGATGGATAGCGCCGTACTCTGGATGATTCTGGTCATGTTCACCAGCGTCATCGGGCTGATCATCTATACATTCTCCCGGCCGCAAGGGAACCTCATTCAATGTTCGAGCTGCAATAACAAACGGCTCGACTCGTTGCGCAGTCCGAGCCGGCAAGTGACGGCGGCGGCGTACATCGCGGCAGTCCACAGCTACCAAAGCTACGGTCGGCCACTAGTGCAAGGGTACATCCGCTGCCGCTACCGTCCGAGTTGCTCCGAATACTCGGTGGAGGCGGTGCGAAAACATGGGATACGCCGGGGCTTGGCGCTGAGCGCGAAGCGAATCCTGTCCTGCACGACGGCCGTTCCACTATACACGGCGGCTCCAGTGCCTTAGCCTGTCTGCTAGGATCGCTAGAGTATGGCTGAAACGAGGATCACGGTCAACAACAATGGCCCTTTGCGGATCGAGGGCGAAATCACTTTGCAGGATGCGGCTGGAAAGGCGTTCGGGCTGGGCGGGCGAACGGTGATCTCCCTGTGCCGCTGCGGCTATTCGGAGAACAAGCCGTTCTGCGACGGCTCGCACAACCGGCAGGGCTTCCAGTCGGCGTGCGAGGCGCGGGACCTGCCGCCGCCGAAGCCGAAGGTGTAGCACAATAGAACTATGCGCTGGCAGTACGTGCTTCCATTCCCTGTGTGCGCGCTCACCCTCGTGGCCGCTGACGTGGCAACGATCGAAGAGATCATCGCCAAGATCAATGGCGACATCATCACGCGAACCGAGCTGGGCCGGAGCCGCCGCCAGATGGAGGCGGAGCTGCGGCAGCAGGGCGTGACCGGCCCCAAGCTTCAGGAGACTCTCCAGGAGCGCGAAGGATCGCTGCTCCGCGACCGCATTGATCAGCTTCTGCTGGTGCAGAAGGCAAAGGATCTCAACATCAACGTGGAAAGCGAGGTCAGCAAACAACTGGCGGACTACCAGCGGAGCCTCAAGATTCCGGATCCGGAAAAATTCCAGCAGGCGATCCGCGAGCAGACCGGCATGCCGTTTGAAGATTTCAAGAGCGAGATGCGAAACAGCATGCTCACCGAGCGCGTGATCCGCCAGGAGGTGGGAAGCCAGATCAGCATTCCCCGCGAGGAAGTGCGCAAGTTCTACGAAGAGCACAAAGCCGAGTTCCTGCGCGAGGAACGGGTGTTCCTGGCCGAGATCTTCCTTTCCACCGAGGGCAAGGATGCCGGCGCTGTCGCCCAGATTGAGAAAAAAGCAAAGGACGTGGCGGCGCGGGCCAAGAAGGGCGAGAAATTCTTCGAGCTGGCTCGCGACAACTCCGACTCGACAACGGCGCAGCAGGGAGGCGACCTCGGCGGATGGAAGCGCGGCGAATTGGACAAGGAGCTCGAGGCTTTGATTTACGACAAGGAGCGCAATTTCGTCACCGATCTTATCCGGCGGCCCAACGGCTTTCTGATTCTGAAAGTGGCCGAGAAGCACCAGGCGGGCCAGGCCTCGTTTGAAGAAGTCGAAAACATGATCATGAACCGGTTGATGGAGCCCCTCTTCCAGCCGAAGATCCGCGGGTACCTGACGAAGCTTCGCGAGCTGGCCTTCCTCGAGATCAAGCCGGGGTTCCTCGATATCGGAGCGGCCCCCGGCAAAGACACAACGTGGAAGGATCCGGCCCAGTTGAAGCCGGAGACGGTCACCAAAGAAGAGCTCGCCAGCCGGCGGCGTCGCAAGAGGGTGCTGGGGATGCCCGTGCCGTTCACCAAGTCGACTCCCTCCAGCAGCTCGAAAACCGCCACAATGAAATAGCGGCCCGCGCCGCCCCCTACTTCCATGAAGTCTCCATACGCCGCCGAGGTTCAGCCGAACCAGGTGATCACTTCCACTTTTCTCGTCCAGGCCAAAGACATCCGCTCGAAGAAGACCGGCGAGCCGTATCTTTCCCTGGTGCTGGGCGACCGCACGGGCGAGCTTGACGCCAAGATGTGGGACAACGTCGAGGAAGTGATGGAGACGTTCGGGCGAGACGACTTCATCAAAGTGCGGGGCCTGGCGCAGATCCACCAGAACCGGCTCCAGCTCACCATCCAGAAGCTGCAGAAGGTGGATGAGCAGGCGGTCGATTTCGCCGATTATTTCCCGGCTTCCAAGCGGAACCCGGAAGAGATGTTCGGCGAGCTGAGCCAGGTGATCGCCGGCTTCGCGAACGTCCACTTGAAGGCGCTGTGCGAGGCGTTTCTGGGAGACGGCGAGATCGCCCGCCTGCTGAAAATGGCGCCGGCGGCGAAATCGATGCATCATGCGTATCTGGGCGGCCTGCTCGAGCACGTGCTCTCGCTTTGCACACTGGCGCGGATGACGGCTCCTCACTACGGCGTGGACCCGGATCTGCTGCTGACCGGCGTTCTGCTTCACGACATCGGCAAGATTCACGAGCTGAGCTATGACCGCAGCTTCGGCTACTCGACCGAAGGACACCTGCTGGGACACATGCAGATCGGCCTTCGGATGGTGGATGAGAAGGTGCGCGCCCTGCCCGGCTTTCCCGGCAAGCTGAAGATGCTGCTCGAGCACATGATCCTCAGCCATCACGGCGAGCTTGAATTCGGCTCGCCCAAGGCCCCCCTGTTTCCCGAGGCTCTGCTGTTGCATCATCTGGATAATCTCGATTCGAAGATGGAAGCCATGCGGTATTCGCTCGAGAAGGACCGGACGATGGGCGGCTTCCTGACCACCTACAATGCGGCGCTCGACCGGCAGGTCTTCAAGAAGGAAAAGTTTCTGTCAGAGCAGCCGCCGGCCGCGGCCCAGAGCCCGCAGCCGGCGCGTCCGCGGCATCTTTCCGTGTTCGGGGAGCGGCTGAAGGACGCATTAAAGCCGGAAACGGACGGAGGCGGATAGAATGCGGCCGCGCCGTCCACCGAAGGAGATTCCGCCGCCGCTCGAACTGGAATGCCTGAAGGTTCTGTGGGCGCTGGGAGAGGGAAATGTGCGCGCGGTGCAACGGCAGCTCGAGCCGCGGCGCAAGCTGGCCTATACCACGGTGATGACACTGCTCGACCGGCTGGTGCACAAAGGCGGCGCCACCCGCCGCAAGGCGGGCCGCGCTTTTATCTACGCGCCGTTGCTGGAGCGGGAAGTGGTCCGCCGGAAGGCGCTGCGGGAGCTGGCCGATTCGCTGTTTGACGGCTCCGAGCAGCTCATGCTGAGCTACCTTGGCAACGGCCTGATCGCCCAGCCGGCTCGCTCCGTCGAGGCGGCCGAAGAGCGCCTGGACGCCGCGCTGCTTTGATTGGACGCCGGCTACTTGTTGCGCTGCAAGCCGGCGGCGTGCACGATGATCCCCAACTCGCGCCGGTCTGTGTCACCAGGAGGTTGAACCGGCTCGATGGTGAACTCGACGGTTACCTCCTCGCGGCCGGCGAACACTCGCGGCGGGACATCGCGCTTCATCTCGCGCAGGCCGGGGACGGCGCATTTCTCCGCTGGAAGCGCCGTGCCTTGCACGCTCGGGGAAATGGTGATCTGCCGGCGCGTCTCCAGCGCCTTTTCCGGCATGCTGTACCGCAAGATCAGCCCGGCGCCGTTCTTATCGGCTCGTTTGGGAACGCGCAGCGCCATGGCGAATCTCGACCCGGTCCAGCGCCAGCCCTGCTCGGCCGGATAAAAGCCGGCCAGAAGCTGCGGCGCGAAACGCTCGTCGGCCACCTGGATGTATTCGGCCAGGCCACTCCGGCTCTGGCGGCAGCCCGGCATGGCGAACAAAAGCAGGGCGGCCAGAGTTCTTCGCATCCGTCAGACCTTCACGACGCCCCGGCTTTGAGCCGCTTCTTCGGCCGCAATCGTGATCAGGCTCGCCCGGTAGATGTCCGGAAAGGGAAGCGCCGCCGGTTTTCCGTTGAACACGTGCTCGAGGAAATCGAGGAAGACGGAGCCCGCTTGGGGCAGGTTCCGGATGACTTCCGGCTTGCGCGTCCCGGACATCAGCGTCACCCCGGTGGCTTCCATGTATTCGAGCACGCCGCTGGTTCCGGCCAGCCGCAGCCGGTCGTCGCCGTGAGTCGCCACCGTCTCCGGGCGGGAGTAGTCCATGTGCAGCGTCGCCACGCCGCCGTTGTCGAGCCGGAAGATCGAGCCGGTCGTGTTCTCCATCTCCCCGATGCCGGCCGGCGCGCCGATCTGCGCCTGCAACGAGAACGCCTCGGTCATGTCACGCCGGCTGGTGAAGCGCATCAGGTCAATCATGTGAATGCCGATCCAGGGAATCGTGCCTCCGTAGGTTACGCGTTTGCGCATCCAGGGCGGCCGGTTGCCGGCCTTATAGGATTTCTGTGCGCTGATGTTGATGATCTCGCCGATTTCGCCGGATGCCGCGATCTGCTTCATGGCCAGATACACGGGCTCGAACCGCATTGGCAGCAGGGTGCTGAGATGGAGGCCGGTCTGCTCGAGCTTGCGGCGGATCTTGTCGAGATCCGCACGCGTCAATGCGATCGGCTTCTCGGCGATGACGTGCGCCTTGTGGTCCAGACAGGCCAGCACAGCGTGAGCGCGCGCGCCGTTGTCATTGCACACGGCCACGACGTCGAGCTTCTCTTCCTCCAGCATGCGGCGGAAATCGGTGTAGTGTCTGGCGGCGGCCAGCCGCGGGTTCTTCTTCTGCTGCGCGGCCACTTGTGCGTCAGGATGAGCGATGGCGACGACTTCGACATCGGGCGCCAGGGGGAGCGGCCGGATGACTTCGCCGGCATGGCCCTCCACATCCAGCAATCCCATGCGGATCCTGCGTGGAAGTTTGATGGCGGCCAGGGCGGCGGGCGCAAAGACGCCCGCGCCGGCCGCAAGAAGTTGACGTCTCGTGGGCTGTGGCATATCTACACCGTCACAAGCGCAAAGGCCGCGCGCCGCGGCGCCATAGCCTTGAGGAACACCGGAGTGTCCCTGCCGCGGGCGCGGTCCGTTTTGCGCGAGTTCCTTACAAGTTCCATCGACAAAGACCGGGCCACCGGCAGCAGCCGCGCCCGCTGCTCTTCCCGCAAGGGGGTCACAAAAGGCGGGATCGGCCCTGTTCTGGCAACCCCCGCGAGCTCGGTGGAAGCGTGCAGAACGCGCGCCGGGCCCCAGGCGTCCCGCAAGTCTTCGTGAGCCAGGAACAACTCACGCACCTGGCCGGCGGAAGCGTAGTCACCCGCACGGCAGGCCTCCAGAATGCGGTTGCTGAGCGATGGCGCCAGACAACCGCTCCCGGTGGTGAAGCCAGGCAGGCGGAAATGACGCAGGTGCTCGACGGCCGGACGCTCGCCGATGCCGCTCAGCACGATCGAGCGGTCCACGCGGCGCAACAGCGATTCCAGATAAGGGTCCACCGTGGGGTCTTTGCGCACCACTGCGTACTTGATCCCGATCGCGACGCCGTCGTGAACCAGCCGCGCTACCGCGTCCAACCCCGCTTCCAGGTCGCCGCCGAAGTTGTTCTCTTCTTTCAGGTACAGGATCAGCGGCGCGGACGATGCATCCGCGAATTCCCTCAGGCCGCGCTCGAGACCGGCTGCGTCGCGAGGGTCGCCGCACGGCAGATGCATCACCGCCGGGAACCGGTAGCGGCGCAACAGCACAGCCTGATCCATCAGCCGGCCGAAGGAGGGGCCCGCGCTGGGGATGCACCAATGGTGGTCCTCGAAGCCGTTGAGCCATGCCACCAGATCCTCATACTCGCCCAGCGTCATATGGTAGAGGAACGCGTTCCCGCCGTACAGAAAACGCGTCATGCCGCCCGCGGCCAGGTGACGCACAAGCCGCTGGCTCTGGTCGAAATCAACGGACCGTTTCCCGTCCTCGCGGCGGGCCAGGGGAGGCACGGGAAACACGCCGCGCCAGTCGGCAGCCTTTATGGGAGAGGTTCGCACGGATCTATTATGACGCTGAGTTGAGCGCCGCGCGAATGGCGGTGAGACTTGCCGGCAGGCTCGACAGCACCGGGACCGGCACCGGGGGCAGCATGTTCAGCAGGCGCGCCATCGACACCTGGGCGAGCACAATCGCATCCAACGGCAGCCTGCCCAGCTCTTCGACGGCCGCCAGCAACAGTTGATCATGGCGCTCTGTCTTGCCGCCAAGCAACGCTTCATAAGCTTCCGGGAGCACACGGATGGTCAATTCCACCGTCCGGTCGCGCTCGGCCGCCATCTCCCGGAGAAGTCGGCTGATGGCAGCATGCGTCGGAGGGAACGTCACCACCACTCCCAGACGCACGCCTGCCTCGACCGCTTGTTGGGCGAGAACGTCGTCAATCTTCACGATCGGCAGATCGGTCGCTTCCGCGATCCGGCGGATGAGGGCGCGGGAGACGGCCGAACAAGTGACCATCGCCAGTTCCGAGGAATAGGCGTCGCGGGCCGTGCACACCATATCCTGGAGGCGGGTTTCGGCCATCACCTCTTCCTGCCGTGCAAAGAAGCGCAGCAGGCCGTCATCGAGCAGGTTGGTGATCTCCAGATCGGGCGCGTTGGCCTGGTAAAAATCCGCCAGCGGCGGAATGGCAGCCGGCGAAGTATGAATGAAGGCGACCCGGCGTCTCATCTGAGGACCATCATGCCACGAAATGCGGCGGCGTGATGCTCCATGGACAGAGTGTCAATAGTAGAAGAACACCTCGGGGAGGACGCGCGCTCCGGCTACCAGGCATTTTCCGCATTCCTGCCGGTATCCATTCCAGCCGGCCAGCACTGCCCTCGGCACCTCGACTGGATCGTCCGGAAGGTGATAGACGCACACCGCCATGCGGGGATGCCACCGGGCCAGTGTCCGCTTCGCCCCCGCTAAGGCATTCCGTTCCGCCCCTTCGATGTCAAACTTGATGTAATCGACCCGGTCCAGCTTCAGCTCCTCCACCAGCTTGTCCATGGGAGTGAGCGGGAATTTCTGCGCGGCCGGTTTGGCTCCGGGCATCTGGCGAACAAAGCTGTCGCCGGCCGAATTGGTGGGGTGCACATACAGCGTCAGCCAGTCGTCCTTGTCCCAAACTCCTTTGGGATAGACGATCACGCGCCCTTCGGCGATCTCTTTGGCGTAATTTCTGCGCAGGCACTCGAGGTTCTCCGGCGCCGGCTCAACGGCCACCACTTTGGAAGCGCCCGCCAGCAGCGCCGTGCGTGTGTAGACGCCGATGTTGGCGCCGCAATCGAGGACCACGTCGCCGGGCCGCAACCCGCGCCCGTTCACGCTGTAGATTCCTCTCATCTGCTCGGCGAGGTCAAAGAACACCTCGTGTGCGCTGGCCGCGGGCAGCCAGAAGACGCCGAGCGGCGTCTCCCATTGCTCAAAGATCCGGTCGCCAGCCAAACGCCGGCTCCCGGCCCGCACCTGAGCGGCGCCTTCCTGCTGGCGTTGCATCAGCGAGATACTCTCGAGCGCCAGTCCGTAGCGGCAATGCGGGCTCCGCCCCAGCAGCACCAGGGCGCCCGCGAAGACGTGCTGGTGGAACAGCATCCCCACCAGCGTCAAGCCGCCTGCGATTCCCAACCGGATCACTCTTTGCCGGTTCATACCCTGTCCTGTCCCCTTCCATCGGCGAGAGAGGGCGAAAGGATTATGGCGGCCCCGCTTGAACCCGTTTGCTACAATTTCCGCAATCGATGCCTATTTTTTGTCCGAAATCCGTGTTGCAGGCAAAGGACAAGCTATGGAAGCGGCGCGAGGCCGGCGCGATCACCGACGAGGAACTGTTCCGCAAAGCGGTCGAACTGGACCCTCACGATTATATGGCGCTGCACGCCGTCGGGGAAGCGCACCAGTCGCGAAACGAGATCGACGAGGCGCGGCGGCGCTTCTGGAAGGCGATTGACGAGCAGCCGGCTGCCTACGGGTCCTACCTTGCTCTGTGCGATTCCTACAAGGAAGGGGGGCGGAAGACTGATTTGGCTCAGGGCCTGATGTTACTCGGCATGCTGCGCATGGTGCGCGACCCGGAACATGCCGGCCAGCGTGAGACCATTCTGAAAAAACTGCTTGGACAGACTTCGCTGACTAAGAAGTTTTCAACGGAAGAACTCGAATGGCTGCTCGAGGATCTTGCACTCGAGCCGCCCGCTGAGCCGCCGGATGTCACCCGCAAGCTGCTCCCTTACCGGTTGATTCAGAATGTGATTGACCCGCCCCTGGAGGGGCTCAGCCCGGAGATGGTGGATGCCATCATCCAACAGGGAGAGCGGTGTGCTCCCTTGCTCATCAGTCTGATCCGAGGCTATGCAAACGGCACGGAGTTTGGGATCGACCAATTCACCGTCGAGGCAGCGCTCGCTTTGATCGGGGAGGGCGCCGGCCCGGACACGATGGATGCCCTGATCGAGTGCACCCGGTTTGCCGACGAAAGCATTGCGGAAACCGCAGCCTGGGCCGCCAACCGGCTCGCGGAGCGCTTTCCGAAGCTGGCCAGCAAGGCGCCGCCGTTGTCTCCCGTGCTGCGGGACCTCGACGTTTACGATTTTTGCACGGACCCGGACTTTGAAGCGGATGACGAACGCGGCGACGGACTTCTCGAGGATGAAGAGGAATTCGATGACCAGCCGCAGCAACCCGCCGTGCGGGTCGAGCGCCCCGGACGCAACGATCCGTGCTGGTGCGGCAGCGGCAAGAAGTACAAGAAATGCCACCTGGCCTCGGATGAAGAGACGGACCGCAAGTCGCGGGGATGGGAGCCGGCGCAGCCCGCGCCTGAAACCGAAAGCCAGAAGCTCAGCCTGAAGCTGCTGGACTATTTCATGGAGCAGGCATCGGAGCGGGAAGTGAAGGCGGCCGCAGAGTTGTTTTTCGGAAAGCTCAATCGGGGAATCGGGGACGGGGACCAGATTCGCTTCTTCGACTGGCTGCTGACGGACTACACGCCGAAACGCCTGGGCTGCACCGTTGCCGAAGCCTACCTGAAGAAGAACCGCGGGACCCTGACCCCAGGACAGAAACAGGCGGTCGAGGAATGGATCCAGAGCCGGTTTGGCGTGTACGAAGTGCAGCGTGTGGAGCCCGGCGCCGGCGTCCAGGTTACCGATCTTCTGTTGGACCTGGATCCGGCGCATTCCGAGGTGCCAAAAGTGCACCAGGGCCATGGATGCACCACGGCGGCGTGCATTTTTGGTAAGCTGACATTTACCTCACCAAAAGTGAGGTAAATGTCAGCATGCGACGATCGCCTCGAAATC
>JACQDF010000390.1 GCA_016201205.1 Acidobacteriota bacterium | reverse complement strand
GCGGGCGCGATGCTTCTAAGGAACACGCGCAAAACGGACCGCGCCCGCGGCAGGAACACTCCGGTGTTCCTCAACGGCTTGGCGCCGCGGGGCGCGGCCTTTGCGCTCTGAAGTAAGCTAATAGATTGTCATGCGCTTGTTCGTTGGACTCGAGTTGCCGCAAGAGGTGAAAGACAATCTCAACCGCCTGCTCGAACGGCTGCGCCCGGCAGCGGGGCTTCGCTGGGGTTCAGTGGAGAATCTCCACATCACGACGAAGTTCGTCGGCGAGTGGCCCGAAGAGCGGCTCGAAGAGTTGAAGGCCGGGTTGGGCAAGGTGAACGGACATTCGCCGATCCCGATCGAGATTCGTGGCCTGGGCTGGTTCCCGAATCCGCACAATCCTCGCGTGTTCTGGGCCGCTGTCCGTGCGCCGGAATCCCTGGCTGCTCTGGCGAAAGCTACCGAAGAGGTGACAGTGGCGTTGGGAGTGGCCAGGGAAACTCGCCCCTACTCTCCTCATCTGACGCTGGCGCGTATCCAGGAAACGGCGAACCTGGCGGAATTGCGGCGCCGGGTGGCATCGCTCGAGTCCGATGAATTCGGGCAGTTCACCGCGGCTGAGTTTCATCTCTATCAGAGCCAGCTCATGCCCGGCGGATCGGTGTACACTAGGCTGGCGACTTTTCCCCTCAAGTGACTCATGAAGCCTGTTCTCGCTTTGATGGCAGCGTATCTGGTGGGCGGCATTCCGTTCGGGTATTTGCTGGTGCGCTGGAAGTCCGGGCGTGATTTACGCCGGATAGGCAGCGGCAACATCGGCGCTACCAACGTGCTCAGAACCGCCGGCCCCGGGGCCGGCATGATCACACTGCTGCTGGATATTGCGAAGGGCTTTGTCGCCGTCTGGATCGCCGCCAGGCTGACCGGGCATAGCGCCCTCTGGACGAGCGCCGCCGCGCTGGCAGTGGTCGCGGGCCACGCGTTCCCGTTATTTCTCAGCTTCCAGGGAGGAAAGGCGGTGGCCAGCTTTGTCGGCGCTTTTCTGTACTTGACGCCGCTGCCTTTGCTGGCGACGGCGATCGTGTTTGTCGTGACCGTGTGGCGCACGCGCTTCATCTCGCTTGGCTCGATTCTTGGGGCGGCGACGTTCCCGCTAGCCGTGTTTCTGATCGAGCACCCTCCGGCGGCTGTGCTGGCCGCCTCCATCGCCGGTGGAGCTTTCATCATCTGGCGGCATAAGTCCAACATCGAGCGGCTGCGCGCCGGCAAGGAGAACGTCTTCCGCTTCGGAGGCTCGAAAGCTTGAACCGGCTGGCGATCATCGGTGGGGGGAGCTGGGGTACGGCGCTCTCCGTGGTGCTGGCACCCCGCTTCCCCTTCGTAAGACTGTGGGTTTACGAAAAAGATCTCGCTGCTCGAATGGCCACGTCCCGCGAGAACGACCTTTTCCTGCCTGGGATCTCGTTACCGGACAACGTCATGCCGGTGGCGGATTTGCAACAGGCATTGGAGGCCGCCGAGACCGTGATCACAGTGATTCCAAGTCACCATGTGCGGGCGGTGGCCGGACGGATGCTCCCCTGGCTCACTCCGGAAATGGCCATCGTCAGCGCCACCAAAGGAATTGAAAACGGGACGCTGCTGCGCATGTCGCAGGTGCTTGGCGAAGTGATTTCGCCGAAGTTTCCGCCGCGGATCGCCGTTCTCTCCGGTCCGACTTTTGCCCGGGAAGTGGCCGGCGGCGAACCGGCCGCCATTGCCATCGCCTCGGAGGACGCGGAACTGGCCAGCGCCATTCAGGCGGCCTTCAGCGGACCGACTTTCCGGCTGTACACCAACGGCGATCCGATCGGAGTCGAGGTTGGGGCGGCGTTAAAGAACATCATTGCCATTGCCGCCGGCATTTGCCAGGGGTTGGGGTTGGGAAGCAATCCAAAGGCGGCATTGATAACGCGGGGGCTGGCGGAAATCACACGGCTTGCGATGGCCATGGGTGGGGCGCCAAAGACGCTGGCAGGCTTGGCGGGGCTGGGAGACCTGGTATTAACTTGTACTGGAGAACTCAGCCGTAATCGAAAGGTAGGGCTGGAGTTAGCCTCCGGTAAGAGCCTCAGCGAGGTCCTCGGCTCGATGCGCATGGTCGCCGAAGGGGTCCAGACCACCTTCGCCGCCGTCGCCTTGGCCCGCAAGTTCCAGGTAAATCTGCCGATTACAGAGCAGATGGAGGCCATCCTGAGCGGGCGCCGTTCGCCCCGGGAGGCCCTCCGGGAACTGATGGAGCGGTCGCTCAAGGGAGAATAAGGGCTGTGCCCGAGGCTGGAGTAAACCTGGCAAGCCGTTTGCTCGTCGATAGATGGATGCAAGAGGACTCTGCCCGATGAGCCTGCCTTCCGCGCAACCTTCTTCTGAAACCGGTGTTCATGAGGATGTGACGGCAGTGGCGAGCCTGGAACGCGACGCCGAGTTGATGCTGCGCGTTCGGGAAGGCTGTTCTGCCAGTTTCCGGATTCTTCTGGAACGGCATCGTGCTCCGGTGATTCATTTTTTGTACCGGATGGTGCAGAACCAGGCCATTGCGGAAGAATTGGCGCAGGATGTGTTTCTGCGGGTATACAGATCGCGCTCGACGTATGAGCCGACGGCGAAGTTCACCACATGGCTGTTTCGGATCGCCACACACCTGGCCTTGAACAGGTTGCGGGATGGCAAACACGAGAAGGGTCAGCAGAGCCTGGACACGGAGGTTGCGGATGGAATCGCCCGGCAGGTTCCCGACAAAGTGCCGAGCGTGGAACAGCGTATGGTGCGGGAGGTTCGTTTCGAGGAGGTTCGCAAAGCCATCGAGGCGCTGCCGGAAAAGCAGCGGGCCGCGGTGGTGATGCATAAGTATCAGGAGATGGAATATACGCAGATCGCAGGCGCATTGAGTTGCTCGGAATCGGCGGTGAAGTCGCTGCTGTTCCGGGCCTATGAAACGCTGCGGTCCCGGCTGGCGCACTTGGCGTAAGGGAGAGGGAAGGGGGTTACAATGGCAGAGGTTAGCCGGAAGCAAGCCATGAAGAGGGAATTCCAGTTCAACGAGTGTCCTTTGCTGTCCAGTGAGGAGAGTGCCGGTATTTTGCTGGATTACTCGAACCGCCGGCTGGCGCCGGAACTGGCGGCGATCTTCGAGCAGCACATGGAAAAGTGCCCTGCCTGCCGCGGCTTCGCTGAATCGCAACGGGCTTTGTGGAACGCCCTGGACGCATTTGAAGCGATGCCGGTCTCGCAAGATTTCGACCGGCGGCTGTGGGCGAGGATCGAGCGGGAGCATCAGGGCTCCTGGTGGAGCCGGATCTGGAACCGCATGACGGCGGGAGGAACCGTGGTGTGGCGTCCGGCGATCCCGGTGGCTGCTGTTCTGCTGGCAGCGGTCGGGCTGTGGATGCACCCGGCGTGGGTGTCGGTGGCAGGTCCGGATGCGTCTGTGGCCAAGGTGGGGAGCATCGAGGCCGAGCAGATCGAGACGGCGCTTGAAGACATGGACATGCTGCGGCAGATGGACGCCGCCGAGGCGGTAAGCCCGCAACGGATGTGAGGATCATCCCGATGAACCGGCGGGTGCTCATAGCGGTACTGGGGGCGGCGCTGATGGCGTTGCCGGCGGGCGCACAGATGCGCAAAGGCATCGGGGTGCATCCGAAAGCGAAGGGCGCGCGCAAAGGCCAGGCGGTGGATCGCTTCAACAGGATGACGCCCGAGGAGCGGGAGCAAGTTCTGAAGAACCTGCCTCCGGACCGCCGCAAGATGGTGGAGAAGAACCTCGATCGATATAACGAGCTGACTCCGGAACAACGGGAGCGGCTTCGCAACGAGTACGATCATTTCCAGAACTTGCCGCCGGAGAAGCAGCAGGCTGCCCGCAAGGTTTTCCGGCAGATGAACGGCCTTTCCCAGGAGCGCCGCGGGGAGTTGCGCCGCGAGGCGGCGCGGCTGCGGCGGCTGTCTCCGGAAGAACGCAAGACTCACATGGGGAGTGAGGCGTTCAAGGGCAAGTACTCGGCTGAAGAGCGGGAGATCATCGATCATCTGACCGGGCTATTCCCGCCGGAGTAGTGCTGGACAGGCGGGCCGGAGGTCTCCGCTTGCTCACGCGCGCGGCTCAGAAAGCGCTCCCGAGCCGCGACGGTTAGGGAGCGGTCTGCGTTACGGGTCGCGGCGGACCTCGCGGAGGTGGAACCGGGTCAGCGAAGCGCCCGAGAAGACGACTTCGGCGACAGCGCCGCGTTTTGTCGCCGCCGGCTCTTGATCGAAGATCAGGTTGCCCAGCGAATAAAAGATAACGCCATCCTTATAACGCTCGACCGGCTGCACGACGTGCGGATGATGGCCGATGACGACGCTGGCGCCGGCATCGATGGCGGCGCGGGCAAATCGCATCTGGTCCCTGGTCGGCTGCGGGCGGTATTCGACGCCGGCATGCATGCTGACAAGGACGGCATCGGCGCGGGTGCGGAGAGCTCGCACATCCTGAACCATCCCGTCGAGGCTCATCATGGCGACTCGGGCGTCGTCCTTCTGGTGGTTGCCGTTGCGCTGATCGTAGGTGTAGGCGAGGAAGCCGAACCGGACGCCTTTGGATTCGAGCACGGGACCGCGGTTGAGTTCTTCCGGTTTCCAGGCGGTGCCGGCGGCGGCGATGCCGTTCATGGCAAGCCAGTCCAGGGTGAACTCGATGCCGCGCGGGCCGGCGTCGCGAACATGGTT
Source organism: Acidobacteriota bacterium (assembly GCA_016201205.1). Taxonomy (GTDB): domain Bacteria; phylum Acidobacteriota; class Terriglobia; order Bryobacterales; family Bryobacteraceae; genus CADEFT01. The sequence goes on along the minus strand of JACQDF010000390.1, from coordinate 27,659 downwards.
GTTGGCGGTGGAAACAACGTCGATGCCGGCAATCTTGAGCCCTTCGATCATCAGCGGATGGGCGCGGAAGACCATTCGCTCCTCAAAATAGGGCGGCTTTTCGGAAAAGGGAGATTCGAGATTGACAAAGGCGAGGTCGGCGGCGCGAAATTCAGTGGCGATCTTGCGGAATGGCCAGGCGGGATCTTTGTGCAGTTCGGCTTGCCGGTAGACATGGCGGGCGAGCATCACGTCGCCGCCGAACAGCAGCCGGTTCAGGGGCGCCTTGGGCTCTTCGGCCGCGGCCGGCAGCAGCCAGAGCAGGAGCAGGCTCTTGAGAAGCACGCGCAAAACGGACCGCGCCCGCGGCAGGAACACTCCGGTGTTCCTCGACGGCTCGACGCCGCGGGGCGCAGCCTTTGCGCTTTTCATACGGAGGTGAGCGCGGCGGCGGCCGTATCGACGAACCAGGTGACGTGACGGCAGTGGTGGGTGACGAACTGAGCGGGGAACTTCACCGGATCGTAGGGATCGTCAAAGACAAGGCGAATGGCTTCGGCTTTGTCTTCTCCGGCAACCAGCAGGACGATGTGGCGAGCGGCCATGAGGACGCCGGGCAGAAGGGTGACCCGCCACTTGCCGAGTTTTTCGACAAAGACGGCGGCGGCGATTCGCTCGCGATCCTGAATCAGCGGCTCGCCCGGAAAGAGGCTGGCGGTGTGAGCGTCGCCTCCCATCCCCAGGTGGATCAGGTCGAAGTGGGGAAGCTCACCGCGCTTGAGGGCGAAGAAGTCCTCGATTTCGTGAACATATTCTTCGGCGGCGACATCGGGGCGTAATTCGCCGTGGACACGGTGGACGTTCCGGAGCGGGAAGCGGCCCGGCTTGAAAAAACATTCCTCGGCAAGCAGGTAGTTGCTCTCCGGATCGATGGGTGGCACGGCGCGCTCGTCTGCCCAGAACAGATGGACGCGCTGCCAGTTGAAGCCGGAGCGTGCGAATTGCTCGAACAGCAGCCTTGGGGTGGAACCACCGGAAACGGCGAGAGTGGCCACACGCTGCCCCGCCATCGCCTCTTCGAGCCTGGGCAGAATATGACGGCAGCAGGCTTCGGCCGCCTTCTCCGCGGATGCGTAGCTATGCCAATGGATGCTCATACTCACCCGCCAGCCAGCGCGACTGCCCTGGGCAGGACATCCTCGTAAACGCGGTCGCGCCCCAGAATGGCAAGTTCCGCGCGCAGCAGATCCCAGTCGGATGATACGGCGAAAGGCATGCTGTTGGCAATGCCATTCCGCGCGACATGGAGAATGGGGCCGGATGCGCGGGACAAGGAGAGCGAGAGGCCGTCGGCGAGCATCTCGACGCTTTGGATGGCATGAGCGGACTGGCCGGATTGCACGCTGACTTCGACGCCAGGGCCGGTCGAGCGCGCCAGCCAGGCTGCCAGGTACCAGGCCTCGGAAGGAGCGGGGTGATCGCCGTGGGTGACGGCGATGGCGCGGACGCCGGGAATGCGCGCGGCGAGGTCCGCGTCTTCGAACAGGCAGGAGATGGATTCGCGCCACTCGGTGAGGGCCGTCCAGGCCAGGTCGATGATATTGCGGCCTTCGCGGCGGCGGGCTTCGAGATCAAAGAGCATGCCGAGAGGGGAGCGCAGGGAGCGGGAATCGGCGATAATCTTGCCTGCGACGGGGAACATGCCGGCGAAGGCTCCCATGCGAAACAGGCGCGAGGGGCGGCAGACGAGCACGACGGGCAGGTCGGGCTCGGTGAGGCCGAGGACGATGCGGGGCACGTCGCGAAGGGCAATCTCACCGCAGGTAATTTCGATTTGCTCGCAGCAGATCTGCTGGCGCTTGCCGAAAGGCATCCAGCACTGAGCAAGGACGCGGGATTCGAGGGCCTGTGGATCGCCCTCGCGAACGCGCAAGACAATGGCGCGGCTGGGATGCTCATGCATGATGTGCGCGAGTCCTTCGCCGACCAGAGAAGCGTCTTCGCTTTCCTCGGCAGCGACGATCAGCGTCATGGCGCTGGCGCGGAGCACGCCGTTTTCATCGGCTTTGCCGAGTGAGACCCACAATTCGGATAGTTCGTTGAGGATGCGCTCGGGTGTGACGGCGGCGCTCATGGAATTCTCCAGCTATGGCCGCGGCGGGCGAGCATCCGGTCGCTCTCTTTGGGACCCCAGGCGCCGGCCTCGTAGTTGGGGAAGTCGAACCTCTGCGAGGCCCGATAGTCGAGGATCGGCTGGACGACGGCCCAGCTTGCCTCGACCATATCCTGGCGCGTGTACAGGGTTGCGTCGCCGGCCATGGCGTCGACAAGAAGAGTTTCGTAGGCGGAAGGCGTGCGAGCGCCAAAGCTGGTGCCGTATTTGAAGTCCATGGAAACAGGGCGAAGCCGCATCCCGCCGCCGGGATTCTTGGAAAGAAATCGCAGAGAGATTCCTTCTTCCGGCTGGATTCGCAAGACGAGCAGGTTGGGTCCCGCGGTATGGTCATGACCCGGATTGTCGCGCTCGAAGATGGCAAGCGGTGCGTTGTTGAACTGGATGGCGATGTCGGTGACGCGCTTGGGGAGGCGTTTTCCAGTGCGGATATAGAAGGGGACGCCGGCCCAGCGCCAGTTGTCGATGAAGAAGGTGATGGCGGTGTAAGTATCCGTTTGCGCATCGGGGTCGACTCCGGGCTCCTGGCGGAAACCGGGCAGCTCTTTGCCGCCGACTCGGCCAGCGCCGTACTGGCCAGCGACGCTGTGGAGGGGAACTTCTTCCTCCTTGAGAATGCGGATCGAGCGAAGAAGTTTGGCGCGCTCATCACGCACGGCTCCGGGCTCGAAATCGGCGACCGGCTCCATGGCGACGGTGGCCACCACTTGCAGCAGGTGATTCTGGATCATGTCGCGGAGGGCGCCGGAGCTCTGATAATAGGCGCCGCGGCCTTCGACGCTGATCGATTCGGCGGCGGTGATTTGAACATGATTGACGTAGCGGCGGTTCCACAGCGGCTCGAAGATGCCGTTGGCGAAGCGGAAGGCGAGGACGTTCTGGACGGTTTCCTTGCCCAGGTAGTGATCGATGCGATAGATCTCTTTTTCCGGAAAGACGGCTTGCAGATGGGCATTGAGCGTCTTGGCGCTGGCCAGATCGTAGCCGAAGGGCTTTTCGACGACCAGGCGGCGCCAGCCCTTGCCGTGAGCCATGCCGGCGGCTCCGAGCCCGCTGGCAACAAGCTCGTAGTGGCTGGGCTGGGTGGAGAGATAGAACAGGATGTTGCCGGCGGCTCCGGTCTGATGCGCTGCCAGACGCTCCTCGAGAGTGCAATAGAAGGCGTCATCCTGGAGGTCGCCGGGCAGGTAGTAGAGAGAGCGGCCGAATTCGTCCCAAAGCTGCTCATCGAAGGGACTGTCTTCCAGAAACTGGCGCACGGATTGCTTCATGCGCTCGCGGAACTGCTCGTCGGACATCGGAGTGCGGGAGTTGCCGTAGATCACGTAGCCGGGCGGGAGGCGTCGCTCGAAGGCGAGCCGGTACAGTGCGGGGATCAGCTTTCGCCTGGTGAGGTCGCCGTTCGCGCCGAAAATGACAATCGCGCAAGGCGGAACCCGCCGCTCGAATCGCAGAGCGTCCTCGAAGGGGTTGCCCTCCGGCATGAGACCACGATAGCAGAAGGGGCCGGCGGCCATGACCGGCCGGGCTCCCTGAATTTTCTTACCGGCTCAAAGCTATGACAGCGTAAGCGGTAGCGGCGGCGGAAATCCACTGGTCGTGGTCGTGAGGGAAGCCGCTTTGGAAATAAGGCTGGAACTTGACGGCTCGGCTGCGGACATACCAGGAGCCGTCTTCAAGCTGCGTTTTGAGCAAGAAGGCGACGCCGCGGCGGTAGGCCGCATCCGGCTTGGCAGCGGAGCCGCTTTCGCGCAGGGCAAAGAGAGCGAAGCCGGTGGCGTAAGCGTCTGAAGCGAGGCGGTCGTTTTGCGGCCAGCCGCCGTCGGCGTGCTGGCCGGCGAGCAGCGCTTTGGCTGCGCGCTGAATGGAATCGCGGCCGGCCCCGGACCACTGGAGGCCGAGCAGAAGCTCGGCGCACTCGTAGCTGGTCTTGGGGTGGGCCTGGAGCAGCCAGGCGCGGGCTCGCGCGATGCGGCCGGCGAACTCGGATTTGCGAGCGGGCCAGCCGTAGGCTTGAAGAGCTTTTACGGCAAACGCCGTTCGCATGATGTCTCGCTCTTCCATGGGAGCGCGGGAGATGCCGAAGCCCGGCGACCAGGCGCCGCTAGATTGCTGGCCGGCGGCGAGGAAGAACAGGATGCTGTCGGTGTTGAGATCGGCGGGCACTTCGTTTTCCGACAACGCAAATGCGGTGAGGAGCATGGAATCGATCGTGCCTGGCGGAGGGACGGTTTGCAGGAAGCCGGGCTGAGAAACACTTGTCAAGGCGATCATGCTCTTAACGAGATCGCGGGCGGCGGCGTCATCGACGGGAATGCCGGCGGACCGCGCGGCGGCGATAGCCGGGGCGGCGGCGGTCTGATGATGGCAGGCGATGCAGCCGCTCTGCTTGAAAAATTCCGAAGTGGAGCGCTGCAACAGCGTCACGCTTTTCTGGACCGCCGTGTGCGAATCGAGAGGCGGCTCTTTGCGCGAAGGCGGAGCGGGAGGCGAACTTGTTTTGGCGCCTGCTGTTTCCAGTGCGCGGAGGACCTGAGAATCGGAGAACTTGCGGGCCCAATAAAGGACGGATTCGCCGAGCTCGCTCTTTGCGTGCACGTCCGCGCCTTTGGCGAGCAGCAGACGAACGACGCGGAGGTCCTGCGTTTCAGAGGCGACGGCAAACATCAGGGGCGTCATGCCGCGGCTGTCGCGGGCATCGATTTCGGCGCCGGCGTCGAGGAGCGTTTTGACGAGTTCGGGAGAGCCGAAAGGGGCGGCAAGCATCAGCGGGGTGAGGTTCTTGAGAGCGATTTCTCCATGACGGACTTTTCCACCAAAGGTGTTTGCGGCGTTGACTCCCGCCCCTTTGGCGAGCATGAGGCGCACGGCATCGAGGTTGCCCATGGCCACAGCGGACATCAGCGGGGTGAACCCGCCGAGGTTGGCGGCGTTCACGTCGGCGCCGGCATCCATGAGCAGGCGGATCACACGTGTGTCGCCGGCGGAGGCAGCGGCGGCCAGCGGCGTGATGCCGAAACCGTCGCGGTCCTCTATTCCTGCGCCCTTGGACAGGAGCAGCTCGACGGTCTCGGTGTTGCCATCGACGCCGGCGGCGATGAGAAGTGGGGTGCGCCCCATCTTGGAGCGCACGCTGACATCGGCCCCTCTTGCGACGAGGAGTTTGGCGCGCGCCGGATCCCAGGCGGCATAGAGCAGCGCTGTTGCGTCCTGCGAGTTGCGAACGTTGACGTCGGCGCCGGCTTCCAGCAGAAGCCTGACGGCTTCCAGGCTTCCAAAGGAGGCGGCGTACATGAGCGGCGTAGTGCCCCGGCTGTCGCTGGCGTTGAGCGCGCCTTTGTCGCGGATCAAGGAACGCAGATGGTCGAGGTGATTGTTGCGGATCGCCTGGAAGACATCGTCGACGCCGGCCGCGGAGGCGGCCAGGGATAGAAAAGCCCAGAGAATCAGTAAATGGATCATGCCCCTTTGAACAGCATACTCCTCCCCATGCCGGCTGTGCGCGCGCCTCGCGCTCGAAGCGTTGGAGCGAACGCTACGCGTTCGGGCCGCGCTCGTCGGGCTTGGAATAGTAATAGCTGTGGTAGTAGGTGTACTTGCTGTACAGCTCACCACGGCGGGCGCCGTTCACGACGATGCCAAGCACATTGTTCTCGCACAGCGAGCTCATGGCGCGGGTCACGGAGTCGATCGTGGTCAGGCCGATGCGCACAACCAGGATGCTGCCGTGGCACATCGTCGCCAGAAGATTGGCGTCGGCGGCAAACAGCAGTGGCGGGCTGTCCAGGACCACCCAGTTGAATAACTGCGGCAGGTTGTCGAGCATGTTGCGAACCTCCTGGAGGTTGAGCAGCTCGAGCGGATTGATGACCGCCTCTCCGGCCGGCATGACATAGAGGTTGGAATCCGCCACCCGCTTGATGATTTCATGCAACTTGACCTTGCCGAGCAGGTAGTCGGTGATGCCCGGGCTGCGGTCGATCTGGAACATGTTATGGATGATGGGGCGGCGAAAATCGAAATCCGCCAGCAGGGTGAGATTGTCGGGCAAGTTCGATTCGGCCAAGGCGAGATTGGCAGCGACAAACGATTTTCCTTCCGCCGGGGAAGGGCTGGTCACGACGATGGTGTGAATGGGCTGCAAGCCCTGCAAATGGTTCAGCCGCGTGCGAAGCGACCGGAATTCCTCCATCGGCGCTTCGTGCGGCCGCAATGCTTCAATCAGGTGAGCTTCCACGGACGGAGTGAAGGGAATCACCGCGACCTGTTCGAGAATCCCGCGCAGCGAGTGGTCCAATTGCCTGCCCGTCACCGGCGACCGCGATGGCGCTGGCGCTGGCGCTGGCGGCGGCGAGGGCGTAATCAACCCGGCTTGCTCGGCCCGCCGCAGCGCGTCATGAACTCGGCTCATTTTTCCTCCACTCTCAGCAGCAATCAGTTTGCGCATCCGCTCCCTCACGGTCGCGGCTTTGTTTCGGAGCCGCGCGCGTAAGCAAGCGGTATGCGGGACGGCACGCTAGATCTTCATCACGAAATAGTAGTAGTACATCGATCCGGACATAATGATCACACCAACAATGCAGGCGGTTGTCCAAGCCAGCCAGGCCAGCCGGCGCCGGCGCCGCACAACGAGGTCGTTTTCGAGCAACGGAATGCTGCCCATCACGTTCAACAGCGTGTACGCGCGCACGTCCTTGAGGTTCTTGAGCGTGGTGTCTTTCAACTCCCGGCCGCCGGTGAGCACGACTCCAATGAGAAGTCCGAGCGCCGCGCCGACACCCACGATCAAAGCTCGATTGGGCTCGGCTGGTTTTTGGGGGAGAGACGCCGGATCCAGCAACTCGAGGTTCTCGCCCTGCTGCCGATTCTCGAGATCGGTGGCGATCTTTGAATCGGATTGCTTCTTGTTCAGCCCCTCGACGCGGGTGCGCACCAGGTCCCGCTCGCGCAGCAGATCCATGTATTCTTTCTCGCCGAGCGGGGTGGAGTCGATTCGCGCCTGAGTCGCCTTCACCAACTGCTCGAGGCGCAGGGCTTCCTTCCTGGCCTCTTCGATCTCGAAGTCCTTGGCCTCCGAAGCGCTCTGAAGCCTTCGTGTGGACGCCTCCAGCTCGCGACCTTCTTTTACCACCGCGGGATTCACGACCGTCTTGGTGACGGGCTGCTGTTCCGGCTTCTTTGCCTCCTCGTCTTTTTCATCCTTCAGGAGTTTTTCACGGCTCCTCTTGACCACGTTCAGTGTCGCGATGGTCCGCTGGACGTCAGGATGCGTTTCCTTGTAATTTTCTTTTAACGCGCCCAGGTTCGTCTCCATGTTCATGATCTCGCGGTCCAGTTGCGCCAGCCGTTCGTTCTTGAACTGGAATTGCTGCTGCTGCACCTGCACGGTCTCGCTGGCCGAACCCAGCGAATTCAACTGGTCCTTGTAGATTCGCAACTGCGATTCATACAGGAGTTTCTCCTGGCTGAAGCGGCCGAGGGTCGCGTTCAGATTGGCAAGCCGCTGCTCGAGGACGTTCAACTGGCTCAGATTCTGCTGCACCTGGTCCGGCAGCCGGCCGGCGTTGCGCACCCGGAACTGCGCCAGCTTGTCCTCGACGGCCTCGAGCTCGCGGCGGGCCATCTCAAGCTGGTCCTTGAGGAACTGGGTCGTAAATACGGATTGATTGGTGCGGTCCCGAGTGTTCTCGCTGATGAACCGGCCCACCAGATCCTGGCAGACTTTTTGAGCCAGTACGCGGTTTTCATAGGCGTACGAGATCTGGAACGCCGGGACGGTTCTCTTGCCTTCTCCGGTGTTGAAGTTGACCACGTTGCTGATGCGGACGTCCCTCTTGCGCATGTTCTCGACAACGTCTTCCATCGGCAGGCGCGCCTTGTCGCTCGGGTAGAGCCCGTAAGTGTTGATGATATTGGTGAGCGTGCTGCGGCTCAGGATCTGTTGCGCCATCGAGTTGATGCGCTGGGACATCTCCATGTTCACATTGGTCGGAACGAACGCCTCGGGCACCTGTGGCGGCACCACGCGAACCACCGCGGTGGAGATGAACGTGTCAGGCCACAGATGCGCCGCCACGACGGCAGCCACCAGGGCGGCGAAGGTCGGTCCCAGGATCCATGCTTTCTGCCGGCGCAGGATATCGATCAGATCCTCGATATCCAGCGGCCGGCGAGCCGGCCCCAGCGCGGGGTCGATGCTTTGGTTGTTCATGACGCTTTCGATCCTCCGGATGAACAGAACGCCAGCCGCTCCCGTCCCGCATACCGCTTGCTTACGCGCGCGGCTCGGAGGCGCTGATTCTGAGCCGCGACCGTCAGGGAGCGGTTGTAAAATCCAGGATGGGACATAACACTAGGGAACGATGATGTGGTCCCCGCTCTCGATGAGAATGTTCTGCTGCAGGTTCTTCCCTTTGATGACCTCTTTGTAGTTGAATTTGAGCCGCTTGTCTCCGCGGACAATGACGATTTTGGAGCCGTTGGCGAACTCGCGCAGCCCGCCGGCGGAGCTGATCGCCTCCAGCACGGTAACCGGTGTCACCAATGGAAACGCGCCCACTCTCCCCACTTCTCCGCTGATGTAGTACTTCCTGCTGTTGACCTGTTGCACCTGGATGAACACGTCGGGCCGGTTCATGATCTTGGAAAGGGCTTCGGTAACGCCTCTGGACAACCCTTCCGGCGTTTCCCCGGCCGCCTGAATCTCGCCAACCAGGGGCATGGTGATCTTACCGTCCGGCCGCACCATCACCGGTCCGGACAACTCCGGCTCCCTCCAGACGCGAATCGAGATAATATCCTCGGGGCCGATCTTGTAGGATCTTGGATCGACGGGGGCAGCAGGGCCGCCCGCAGCCTTCAGATCCTCGATGGAACGCTTAGGCTCGTTGACGGCCGGATCCTTCTTCTCTTGTTTCTCTTGTGCCGGCGCGGGGATGACGCCCAGCGCCAGGGAGAATACAACAATCCAATGTCGCATCATGACACAAGCAACTCCGGTGACTATTCCCATTATACGTATTCGCTTCGGCTGGAAGGCTTGCGCGAGAATGGTGACTATGAGTTTTTTCCTTGCCAAGACGGATCCGGACACCTATTCCATCGACCATCTGGCGAAAGAAATGAGGACCGTCTGGGATGGAGTGACCAATCCACAGGCCGTCAACGCCATCCGGCAAATGAAACCAGGCGATGGCGTGTTCATTTACCACAGCGGCGGGGAATCAGCAATCGTGGGGCTGGCCAAGGTGGTCTCCGAGCCCCGGCCCGATCCCTGGAATCCGAAATCCGCGGTGGTGGAACTGGAGTTTCTCGGACGGCTGGATCCGCCGGCCACGCTTGCCGAGATCAAGCAGTCGCACTTGTTCGACGACTGGAGCCTGGTGCGCCAGGGACGCCTCTCGACGATGGCGGCGCCGGAATCATTTGTGCGCTGGATGGAGAAGCGCTATCCGGGCAGGATCTGATGGCGCCAAGGAAGAGACGCTACGACTCGGGCAAGAAAGCGCGGCGGGTGGCGCGCAATGTCTTAGGCGTCACGCCGCCCACCAGAGTCATCGTACCCAAGCCGCTGCGAAGGCCAAAACACAAGAAGCTGCTGGAAAGCGAGGATCGGGCCGGTTGAGCGCGCTCTCTCTGCTTCTGCTCGCGCTCTGGCCGGCACTCGGCTGGGCGCATGATCCGGTGGAAACCTGGCACGAGATCGATTCTTCGTGGCTGCTGGGGAAGGCCTCGCTGATCCTGCATGGCCAGATCCGCACCAACTCGCGCGTCGGAAACTTCGGGTACGGCCGCTTTGGCCCGATGGTGCAAGTGCCGGTGCGCCGGTTGACTTTGGGAGGGGGCTATTTTTATCAGGAATCCAGGCCGGCGCTGATCGATTGGGAGAACTCGCACCGTCTGTTTGTGCTGGCGGACATCCCAATCCGGCGCGGAGTGGTGAGCCTGAACACGCGCCCGAGCCTGGAGCGCTTCCTGGCTCCAGACCGCGCTTTCAACCGCTACCGGCAATGGCTGCGCATCCAGCGCGAAGGCAAGCGTTGGATGCCTTTCGGCTATCTGGAGGGCTTCGTATACCGTAAAGGGATCTACGCCTGGCGTCCTGCCGGCGGCCTGCGATATCAGATCACGCCCTTCACGCAACTGGAATTCGGATATTTTTTTGACTGGCGCATCCGCCCGGCAGGCGGGCCTCGCCATGTCCTGTTTACCACGCTGCGGTTCCGCTGGCGGGAATGATACACTCAGCTTTCCGAGGTTTTCATGAAAGCCAGATTATTGCCTGCATTGCTCGCGATGTCGCTTTCGGCGGCAGCCGAGACGCTTGTCCTCAAGAACTTCACGCTGATCGACGGCGCCGGCAAGGCGCCTGTTTCGGCAGCGGCCATGATTGTCGTCGACGGCCGCATCCGGTACGCGGGCCCGGCGGCGGGCGCCAGGCCTCCGGCTGGGGCAGCCACGGTCGACCTGAGCGGCAAGTTCGTCATGCCCGGCATCATCAATCTCCACGGGCATCTGGGCAACGTTATCGAGCTGGCGCAGGATCCGAAAAACTTCACCCGCGACAACGTCGAGAAACAACTGAAGACGTACGCGCAGTACGGCGTGACCACGGTGCTGAGCATGGGCAGCGACCAGCCCCTGATCTATGAAATGCGCGCCGCCCAGCGCGCCGGGCGGCCCGCCACCACGCGGATTTTCACGGCGGGCAAAGGGTTCACCGGCGTCAACGGCTACCCCACCACCGTGCCCGGCATGAAAGGCGTCCCTTACGAAGTAGGCAGCGCCGGCGACGTCGAACGGGCCATCGCAGAGCTGGCGCCCAACAAACCCGACATCGTCAAGGTGTGGGTGGACGATCACCTGGGCAGGGAAAAGAAGATCGACACGGAGCTCACCACAGCGATCATTCGCCAGGCCCGGAAGAAGGGGCTGCGCGTTGCGGCCCACATCTTCTATTACAGCGACGCCAAAGTCTTATCCGAACGCGGTCTGTACGCGTGCGCGCACAGCGTCCGCGATCGGGAAGCCGACGACGCACTCATCGCCACGATGAAGAAGAGCGGCACATGGCAGCTCGGCACGCTGGTGCGCGAGCTGTCCACGTTCGTATTCGCCAGGCGCGCGGATTTCCTCGATGATCCTTTCTTCACCCAGTCCGTTTCGGCCGCCGTACTGAAGACCATCGGCAGCGCCGAATACCAGAAGCGCATGCAGGCTGATAAAGACCTGCCGCGCTATCCGGCGTTTCTTACGACCGCGCAGAAGAACCTCAAGAAGGTCTTTGACGCCGGCGTCAAAGTAGGCTTCGCCACCGACAGCGGCCCTCCGGCGCGCTTCCCGGGCTTTTTCGAGCACAAGGAGATGGAGCTGATGAAAGAGGCAGGCTTCACTCCGATGCAAATTGTGAGCATCTTCTCGAAGAACTCGGCTGAGTTTCTCGGCATGTCCAAGGACCTGGGGACGCTCGAAGCAGGCCACTGGGCGGATCTGGTGGTGCTTGCCAGCAATCCGCTGGAGGACATCCGGAACACGCACTCGATTGATGCGGTCTATATCGCGGGAAACAAGGTCCGCTGATGGCGTCGCGCGTTGGAATTACTTACCGCAATGAAGAGAAGCTCGAGCCTTACGCGGCCGCGGTGAAGTATGCCGGCCTCGATCCGGCGCCCCTAAGAGCTTCGGGTCCTTATTCGCTCGATGGCCTTGATGGCTTGTTGCTGGCCGGCGGCGCGGACGTGAACCCGGAGCTCTATCATCAGACGCGGCACGAGGAGAACGAATCACCGGACGACGAGCGCGACGGGATGGAGATGGAACTGCTCGCGCAGGCGCTCGATCAGGACATGCCCGTGCTGGCGATCTGCCGCGGGATGCAACTATTCAACGTTTTCCACCGGGGCGATCTGATCCAGAACCTCGACAACGCCGTTCGGCACCGGCAGCGAGGAGTCACCGACGTACATCCCGTGACGGTCATTGCCGGAACCAGGCTGGCCCGGATCGTAGGCACGGCCGCGTTTGCCGTGAACTCACGTCATCACCAGGCCGCCGGCACGATCGGCAGGGGTCTGGTCGTTTCGGCTCGCTCGGACGACGGTGTTGTCGAAGGCCTCGAACGGCCGGACCGCCGTTTTGCGCTCGGCGTGCAGTGGCACCCGGAGGACCGCGTGCCATCGCATGAGCCGGACACGCGTCTGTTTGAGGCGTTCGCCCTGGCCCTGAATCGTTGAAGCGATGCCCGCACGGTGGATCATCAGCAAGCCGGTGGACCTGACTCTGGTGATCGGCAGCTCGCTGGCGGGCTACCTGTTCTTATTCGCGCACGTGGTAATCGGGGCGCCGTTCTCGTGGCTGTGGTGGTTCTGGAGCGTCGGATTTGACGGCACGCACATCTTCGCCACTGTTTCCCGCACGTATCTGGACCGCGACGAGCGCAGGCGCAACGGCGCTTTGCTGTGGGGCAGCCTGATCGCATTCTTCAGCCTGGGCCCGCTGCTGGTGCTGGCCGGATGGAAACTGGCGCTGGCGATCTTCGTAGGCTTCTGGGCGTATTACCACGTCCTGCGCCAGCACTACGGCTTTCTGATGCTCTACAAGGTGAAGCACCGCGATCTGGATCCATGGGACAACCGCCTGGACACGTGGTTTCTCGCCCTGATGCTGGCGGCGCCGCCGATTCTGCGCTTTCTGGTGCGGCATCCGGAAGAACTCGGCATCCCCGCCCATTATGCTCTTGGCCGGCTCGTCCCAGGCTTTGAATTGGCGGTGTGGCTCAGCGTTGCAACCGTGAGTGCGCTGTACGCACGGCGTCTTCTGGCAGGGCGCGCCTGGAACAAACCCAAGCTGCTGTTGCTGGCGGGCATTGTGCCGTTGCACTGGCTGACGTTCAATTTCATGAGCTGGCAGGCGGCGGTGCCCACCGTCACGATCGTACACAATCTGCAATATCACGCTATCGTCTGGTTCCACAATCGGAACAAGTACGCGGGGGATGGAGCCGCTGATCGCTACGGCTCGGCGCCCGCAGCCGTGGCCCGCAGTCTCACGCTGTATCTGGGACTTGCACTCGTCTTCAGCCTTCTGTACCGGGTGCCCGGCTTCCACTTGGGGAGGATTTCGGACATCGCATTCGGCCTGTTCTGCGGCTTTGGATTCACGCATTATTACCTCGACAGCAAGATCTGGCGGGTGCGGCAGGATGCTTCCTTGCGGGAGACGCTGCGGTTGGCTGTGCCGGCGGTGGCGTAACCTCAATACTGTTCAGTTACCCGTGTGGGGCGGCCATTCTTGGCTGCCGCCGGCTTGCGAGCCGGCGCTGAGTGCCGCGCCGGGCCGAAGCCCGGCGGCAGGCTGAAAGCCTGACCCCACCGAGACATAGTGAACAGTATTGGGCGTAACCTAAGGACATCAGAGTGAACCGCCGCCTCTTGCCGAAACATCTGAAGCCCACCTTCCGGTACTGGATGGAGGTGGAAGTGCATGTCTACGGATTCTCCATTGCCGCCAACCTGCTGCTGTCGTTCTTTCCATTCCTGATCGTGATGGTCAGCCTGTGCAAGTACCTGCTGCATTGGAAGGCCGCCGAGCAGGCGATTTATCTGGCGCTCGGCCAGATGTTCCCCGATGAAATGGGGAGCTTTCTGGTGCGCAATCTCCAGGCGACGGTGTGGGAGCGAGGCCCGTTTCAGATCGTTTCCGTGTTTCTGCTGTTCTTCACGGCCAACGGGATCTTCGAGCCGCTGGAAGTCGCCCTGAACCGGGTTTGGGGCGCCGCCGTCAATCGCAGTTTCCTGCGCAACCAGCTTGTCAGCCTCGGCCTTATCTTCGCCTGCGGGGCGCTGGCGCTGCTATCGTTCAGCCTCACCGCCGCCAACAAGGAGTTCTTCAGCAAGCTGGGTAGCGGGACCGGCGGCTCGGTCTTGTTCGCCGGAGTTGTATTCAAACTGGCCGCCGTGCCAATCACGATCCTGATCCTGTTCCTTGTTTATTGGCTGCTGCCGAACACCAGGATCGCCCCGCTGCGGGTGGCTCCGGTAGCGATTCTGGTCGGGCTTCTGCTGGAAGCGCTCAAGTACTTGAGTTTCCTGGTGTGGCCCTGGCTGCGCACCAGGCTCAGTCACGAATACGGCCCGTTCAAGTACTCCGCCATGATCCTGTTGTTCTCGTTTCTCGCCTCGATGCTGGTGCTGGCGGGGGCGGAATGGGCGGCCCGCCGGGGCATGGAAATGAAGGCGGCAGATTCGATAGACTGCTAAAGGTCCCATACAACGATGCCTAAGAAGCCTCCTTCCTCGACTGACATAAGCCGCCGGCACGCCGTCCAGGCGGCTGGTGCGGCGACGGCTGCTTTTGCTTTTTCGCGAAAGCTCGAAGGCGCTCCCGCCATTCACTCAGCCAGAGCCGCCAGCACCACTGTCACCTATGCCGTGATCGGCACCGGCGGACGCGGCCAATATCATTTGCAGCACTTCAAGAACGTCGACGGAGGCCGCTGTGCCGCCATCTGCGATATCGACGACGCCGCGCTGAAGAAAGCGAGCGAGATTGCACCCGACAAGCCGCAAGGGTACAAAGACTACCGCGAGCTGCTGGCGCGCAAGGACCTGGACGCCGTGTTGATTGCCACACCGCTCTACACGCACTACGGCATCACCCGCGACGCACTGCTGGCGGGAAAGCATGTGTTCTGCGAAAAGAGCCTCGTCTTCAGGCCGGAAGAGGTCCATGGGCTTCGCGCGCTTTGCGCCGAGCGTCCCAAGCAGATTTTGCAGGTGGGTCTCCAGCGCCGCTACAGCGAGTTTTATCAAACAGCCAGGCAGATGGTCGACAAAGGCATGATCGGCGATGTCACCCATGCTTACACGCAATGGCACCGCAATCCCGGCTGGACCTTCCGCAAGAATAACTGGCGGCTGTTCCGGGAGTACTCGGGCGGGCTGGTGGCGGAGCTGGCTTCGCATCAGATCGACATCGCCGACTGGATGTTCGGGATGCACCCGGAATTCGTGACTGGCGTGGGCGGCATCGACTACCACAAGGATGGACGCACCGTCTACGACAATGTGCAGCTCATCTTCCGGTACCCCAAAGGGCAGAAGCTGCTGGCCAGCTACATCAGCACGAACAAGCACCTGTCGCTGTTCCAGGGCAGCCGCACGGAGTTCGGCGAGGTGATCATGGGGACGCAGGGGACGATCGAGATCACGGTGGGCACCGACAATGAGGCGGCGCTCGGCTTGTGGTATTACGAGCCGGGCCCGAAGGTGACCGATGCCGGCAAGGCCAAAGAGAAAGCCGCGCCCGCATCGGCCACGCTGTTGAGCACGGGCCTGGGCGGCAAACCGCTTCCGATCCTGCTGAGCAAGGATCAGGTCTCGGACAAGGACAGCTTCCTTTCACGGGAAATGAAGTTCGCGCGCCGGTGGCTCTATCTGAAAGGGGTCATGCTGCCCGAAGAAATGCGCAACCCGGTGGACGTGCAGCTCGATGAGTTTCTGGATTCGGTGCGCACCGGCAAGCGGCCGAAGGCGGATCTGGAAGTGGGGCTCGCCGATTCCACCGCCGTCATGCTCGCCAACCTGGCGATGGATGAAGGCCGCCGCGTGTACTTCGACGAAATCAACAAGATGGGGAAGAAGTAGGGTAGCCAGGCATTCCACGCGGCATCACGCAGGCGTCGCTACAGACTGGACTGCGCAAGACCTTGCTCCGCCTTCGACGCCAGGCTGAATCGATCGTCGGGACGATCGCCACCGAGGAGCAGTCCGGTGAGATACTCGCCCACCGCCGGCCCGTGCTTGAAGCCGTGCCCGGAGCCGCCGCCCACGAGCCACACGTTGGGCAGCTCCGGGTGCCGGTCGATCAGGTACTCGCTGTTGGCCGTGTTCTCGTACTGGCAGATGCGCGTTTCGATCAGCGGGGCGCCGGCCAGGGCAGGGAACCGGCGGCTGAGATACCGCCGCGCGCGGTCGAGCGCTTCCGGGGACGGCTCTCGCTGCTCTGTATCCGGATCGATCACCGGGCCGCGGGCGTCATGAGCCAGCTTGAAGCCGCGGCCTTCGAGGTCGGGGATGCCGTAGAACTGGCCGGCGATGTCGACCCAGCAGGGCATGTGCGAGGCGCCAAAGCGAACCTCGCCGGGAGGCGGGCCGAAGAAGAACACCTCTTGCCGCGAAGGCGCGATGCGCCGGGCCAGGATCTCGGGAAACAGCTTGGCAAGCCACGGCCCGCAGGCAAAGACGTACGCACCGGCTGAAACGCTTTCGCCCAGGTTTGTTTGGACGCTTGCGCCTTCGAGTTTCACTGCTCTTTGCACATATGGGAGATGGCTTGTGCGCACCAGCGTTTGAATGGCCCGCCGGGCCATCAGCGCTCCGGCATCCGGCTCGAAGATCGCCCACGCGCCCGGTTCACAGGAAAACTGCGGCCACCGGCGCCGCAGATCCGCTTCTTCGAGCTTCTCGAAGGATACTCCGCAGCGGCTGAGCACAGCGGCGGTGTCCGTCGCGAAGGGCTCACCGGGCGCCGCGATCCAGAGGCACCCGCATTGGTGAAACAGGCTGGGATCAGTGCGGTCTATGAATTCCCGCCACAACGCCATCGAGCCAATCGACCAGCGCGTGTAGATCTCACGCGCGCCGTAGCCCATGCGGATGATGCGCGATTCGCCGCCGGAGGAAGCCCGGCTGTTCGCCGGTCCGTAGGCATCGATTAACAAGACCCGCCGGCCCGCGCGCTCGAGGTGCCAGGCCGTCCAGGCGCCGAAGCTGCCTGCCCCGATGACAGCGACATCGGCGAGCAGGCTCATGAGCGGGGAAGCACCGTTATGGGCAGCCAGTTTCCCTGCTCACGCGAAACGGGCCTCATCTGCGCTACCCGCGGCCGCGGCACGCTCACCAGCCGTTGCGCCATCCCGAAGGGCTCCGGATACAGCTTCAGCTCGACGGGGCTCGCTGCCGACTCGAGCGCTGCTCGGTCCTCCTCCGTCATATGACCGATCAGGTGCACCGTTTCGTCGGCCAGCTTGTGAATCTCGAAGATTTGGAACCCCTGGGCGGCAAACAGCGGCGCTCCCTCGGTGTGCGGCGAATAGGTGAACCCATAAACGCCCCCGGGCACAAAGTCAACACCGCTGCCTTCCTCGCGGGGATTCACCAGGCGCAGTTTGCGCTCAGCGCGTAATTGTTCGCGATCCATACTCGGGGTGAAAACCAATATTCTAACCGAACGGCCGGGCCACGCCGTTCGCGAAAACACGCCTGGAAGAAAGGGGATACACATCACTCGATTTCACCTTCTTTGTCTTGAGCTTCATCTGCACCCATTCGTCCTTTCAGCGCTGCCCCTGCGAATACTCGATCAGGCCTTCGACGAAATGCGGCGGAATGAAGGTGACGCCTTCACGGTCGCCCAGCACGATATGGCCGGGCATTACGGTGACGTTGTCAATGCGAACCGGCACATTGACGCCGGTCAGCATC
Source organism: Acidobacteriota bacterium (assembly GCA_016201205.1). Lineage (GTDB taxonomy): Bacteria > Acidobacteriota > Terriglobia > Bryobacterales > Bryobacteraceae > CADEFT01. The sequence continues at coordinate 10,025 of JACQDF010000390.1, read as the reverse complement.
ATGTCCGTGTAAACGGTCGGATGCGCGCCGCGGTGATAGACAGGAGCTTCGATGCCCGTAATGCCCTCCAGATCGCGGATGCCTCCATGAATGATGAAGCCGTTTCCAGTCGCCACGTAGATGGCCGTCGTCAGATTGTCGCCTACCCACGACCCGTCTTCCACTTTGCCGTAGATATCGACCACCAGCACATCGCCAGGCTGAAGCTGATCAATCACGCGCTGGTTGATATTGGTGCCCGCGAGGCTGGTCTGGGCGAGGTCGGCTTCCATCATCCGTCGTAGAATAATCACAGTCACGGGTCACTCGAACGAAGGAGCCGCCATGCTCAGACTTACTGTCCTTCTCTCACTCGCTCTGCTTGCTTTCGCGCAAACCGACACCGGCGTGATCACCGGGCTGATCACGGACGCTTCCGGGGCCGCCATCCCGGGCGCCGAGGTCACCGCCCGCAGCGAAAGCACCAGCGCCACCTTCCGCGCCCTCTCCAACGAGGCCGGCATCTACGTGCTCAACGCACTGCCCCGCGGCGCCTACGAAATCAGCGTCAGCGCCAGAGGCTTCGCCAAGGCGGCCCGCCCGGGTGTGATCTTGAACGTGCAGTCCCGCATCGCGATCGATTTCTCCCTCAAAGTGGGCGATGTCACCGAAACCATCGAGGTCCGCGCCGAAACGCCGGTGCTGGAGAGCCAGACCTCCTCCGTCGGCCAGGTCGTCGAGAACAAGACCATCGTTACCCTTCCGTTGAACGGCCGCAACTATGCACAACTCGCTATCCTCGCCCCCGGCGCGACGCCCAATCCCGGCTCCCGGGCCACCGACGGATTCTCCATCAACGGCAACCGCACTTTCCAGAACGTTTTTCTCGTCGACGGGATCGACAACAACAACTACATTCTTGGGGTTGATACCAATTCGACGCAGGCGATGCGGCCCTCGATCGACGCCATTCAGGAGTTCAAGCTGGAAACCGCCAACTACAGCGCTGAGTTTGGACGGGCCGCCGGCGGAGTGATCAGCGTCTCGATCAAGTCCGGGACCAATGAATTCCACGTCTCGGCCTTCGAGTTTCTCCGCAACGATAAGCTCGACGCCAACAACTTCTTCGCCAACCGCGCCGGCCGCTCCCGTCCGCCTCTGCGCCGCAACCAGTTCGGCGCTACTTTCGGCGGCCCCGTCTGGAAAAACCACACCTTCTTCTTCCTGAGCTACCAGGGCACCCGCGTGCGCGAGCCGCGCACCGCGGGCACAACCGTCCCTGCCGGGCAGATGGCCCAAGGCATATTCTCAACCGCGATTTACGACCCGCTCGCTGTCGCCGGCGGCGTGCGCCAGCAATTCCCGGACAACACGATTCCCGCAAACCGCATGGATCCCGCCGGCCGCAGGCTCACTGCGCTCTATCCCGGTCCCAACCTCTCAGGGCTCGTCAACAACTACACGGCCATCATTTCCAATCAAGACCGCGATGACCAGGGGGATGTCCGCGCCGACCACCGCCTCGGCGCTTCCGACAATCTGTTCTTCCGCTACAGCCAGACCAACCGCGAGATCAATCGTGGCAGCTTTTTCTCTCCGCCCGGCCACGGAGGCAACGGCTTCGGCGACTACCCGCTCATCCAGCTACCCAAAGCCTTCTCCGTCGTTCTCAACGAAACTCACGTGTTCACTCCGGCCATCGTGAACGAATTCCGAGCCGGCTACACACGCAATTCTTCCGACCAGCTCACCCCTTCTCCCCGCTCCCTTTACGACGAGTTCGGGATCAAGGGCGTCCCGGCCACACCAGGCCTGACCGGCCTCCCATACGTCATCCTCACAGGTTTCAGCGCTCTCGGCGACCGCACCTTTGCCCCAAACCCCAAGCTCACCCAGGTCCGCCAGTTCATCGACAACATCTCCTGGGTCCGCGGCAACCACGCCCTGAAATTCGGGACCGATATCCGCTTGCTCAAGAACTTCGCGGCCACCTCCAACACCGCGCGCGGCAATTTCAATTTCAACGGCCAGTTCACCTCGCGAGTGCCGGGGCAGGGCGCCGGCCACTCGCTGGCCGACATGCTGCTTGGGCAAACCAGCTCGGCCACCTTGACCACGTTTCTTCAAGGCGACTTCCGCCACCGCTACTACAGCTTCTTTTTCCACGACAACTGGAAGCTCAGCCGTAAACTTACTTTGAACCTCGGCTTGCGTTATGAAATGCAGACACTGCCCTGGGAGCGCTACAACAACCAGGGCAATTTCGACCTCGATCCGCGCAGCGCCAGTTACGGCCAGATCGTACGCGCCACCGGCGACTCGGTCCGTTCCCGCACGTTCGCCGACCGGGACAACAACAACCTGGCGCCGCGGGCCGGTTTCGCCTACCAACTCACTCCCAAGACTGTGATCCGTGGCGCCACCGGCATCTTCTATGGCGGGTGGGGGTACCTCGCCATTGCTCTGCTGGGCCCCGCCAATCTCCCGTTCTTTGTCAACATCGGGTTCCCCAGCGCCAGCACCGCCGCCAGTTCGCAGATCGTGCTCGCCAGCGGGTTTGCAGCAGGCACGCTCGATCCCAATAATGCCCGCAATCCTTCCGCCATTGGCGTTCTTGGCAATTCGCCGTTCCCCGTGGTCTACCAGTGGAACTTCGGAGTGCAGCGTGAGTTGCCTGCCGGTTCCGTTCTCAGCGTGTCTTATGTGGGCTCCGCTTCTGCTTACTTGCCCGGCGTGCTGGATATCAACGATCCGCCTCCCGGCGCCGGCGCCGTCAACCCCCGCCGCCCCTTCCCCAACTTCGGAGCGGTCACGCTCAACTCGAGCTTCGCCCACTCGAGCTATCAGTCGCTGCAAGCGAAACTCGAGAAGCGCTTCAGCCGCGGCGTCTCCCTGCTCAGCTCCTACACCTGGAGCCACGTGCTGGATAACTCTCAGAACGGGGAAGACACTTCCAGCGGGCCCACCAACCCGCAGAACCCGCGCGACACGCGCGCTGAGCGCTCGCACGCCGGCATTGACGTCCGGCAGCGTTTCGTCACAAGCTTCATCTGGGAACTTCCCTTTCGAGGAAGCGGCGCTGCCCGCTGGCTTCTGCGCGAGTGGCAAGCAGGCGGCATCTTCACCGCCTCCAGCGGCGTGCCCATGAATCCCGGCCTCTCTCCCAACCCAGCCAATACCACCGGACCCGTTCGTCCGGATCGGGTCGGGAATGGCAACCTGCCGCGCTCGGAGCGCACCGTCGACCGCTGGTACGACCCCTCCGCTTTCGCCATCCCGGCTTCATTTCGCTATGGCAATTCCGGACGAAATGTGGTCATTGCTCCGGGTTTGGTGAACTTTGACGCACTCATCGGCCGCAATTTCCCGGTGGGAGAAAAGCGACGGCTCGAATTTCGCGCCGAGTTCTTCAACTTCACCAACTCGGTCCACTTCGGCCGCCCCAATCTGACGGTGAATCTCGCGCAGGCAGGGCGTATTTCGGACACCGCCTCGCCCAACCGGCAGGTCCAACTCGGGCTGCGCTTCACTTTCTAAGCACAACGGCGCTCCCTCACGGTCGCGGCTCGGAATCGGAGCCGCGCGCGAGCAAGCGGTCTTTAGCTCACCGCCCCCGGATGTGCTCCACCATCGCATCCATGAACGACTGCACGAACCGCCGCCCGCCGTTCCGCAGGTTATCCACCGTCATGATGTCGCCAGTCACCTCCGGCTGGATTCCGATGTTCTCCAGGTACGGCGCCGCCGGGTAGTCCTTGGAAATGATATTGCGCGGCCGCACCAGCAACGCCTGCGTCACGGTGGCGGCGGTCTCCGAATACCAGCCGGTGGGCAAGGGCGAGCTGACCACGCCGCCGGCGCCCATCGTCGGAACACCCAGCACGATGCCGCGCCGGTTGTCTTGAATGGCCGCGGCGAATATCTCGGCCGCCGAAGCGGTGTAGTCGTCCACCAGCAGCATCAGCGGCCTGCTGTAGCCCAGCAGGTTTCCCCGATTGTCCCTCGCCGGCTCCACTTCCAGCGCGATGTCGCACAGCGGCAGCGCCCCGGTGCGCCCGCGGTTCTCCCGGTACGCTCCTCGAATGTCGCCCAGCATCGCTTTCAGAATATCCACCACCCATTTGTCCACACCGGCGAATTCCAGCTCGCTGATCAGGTTCTCGTACCGCGAGATCCATTCCCGAGTCGCCCGGATCTCGCCGCCCGCCATTGTGAAACGCTCGGTTGTCATCAGACTCGCCAGATCCTGCGCGAAACACACATCTCCGCCCGGATTGCGCATGATGTCCACGATCAGCCCGTCGGTGTTGCGCTGCATGAAGCTGATCTCGCCCACCAGTTGCGACAGCGCCTGGCTCTCCAGAAACGGATTCTGGGGATCGAACATCCAACCCACGCGGATGAATCCGATGCGCAAATTCGAAGCCGGGATGGTGCCCGAGAAAATCAGATCGCGCCCGCGGCCCAGCCGCTGCTGGAAGCCCGCCGGCATGGCGAACAGCGGCAGGATCGAGCCCACGCCCTTCACCGCCCGCAGAGGCATTCTGACTGCTCTTCTTAATTCGGGAAGCCCGCGGAACGGGCGCCCGGCCAGATCGAGTTCGGGCGTCACTCCGCTGCCGATTGCCGTGGTCTGGCCGGCGGCTGCACGCAAGAAGGGCGAAGGAACCGGGCCGATCACCGTCAGCGGCTCTCCCTGCTTGAACCATTCGATGTCGAACGACTCGGTCAGCCCGTTCTGCCGGCGCAACAGAAACCGCGACTTCTGAGGCGTCTGATGCGCCCGCGGATAGGCGTATTGCGGCCGGAACACCATCAGGTCCAGCGCGTCGCGGGTTGCCGCTCGTGGATTTCCGGCCGCGACGAAACGCTGCATCTCCCTGGTCCACTCTTCGGGCGTCTTGCCATCTACCGCCAGCACTTCGTCGCCCACTTCGAACGGATACAGGCTCGCCGGCAGCAGCAAACGATTGATCACGTCGATGATCGCCTTGCCCTCATACCAGTCGACAAACAGTCCGCTGTCGGCAAAGAAATTCGATGGGGTGAAAAACTGGCTGTGGCCGTCCCGCAGGCTGCTTACGTACTCGGCGCAAGTCTCGAGAAACTCGAAATCGTCTTTCGTCCTGTTCACCCGCTCGATCCAGGGGGCCAGCTTCAGCAGGTCCACCCGCAAAGCGTCGCGCTTCCACTCATATGGGGCGTACTGCTTGGCGTAGAGCGCCGCCAGTTGCTGGAAGTCGAGCAGCTTCTGGTCCGCGGACATCTGTCCGAACACCGGCACGGCGGCTGCGCCAAGACAGAGAATAAGAATCCTGTGCATGTGGGCCAGCATATCAGAACCGCGCCCAGCGCCCCCTCCCCTGATAAAATGAAAGGCTTCTCCAAAGGCGGAGCCTGCTGTGAACTTCATCGCCCTGTTGTTCAGAATCTTCGCGTTCCTGTTCCATCTGCCCCTGGCATTGTTCTTCTTCGCCGTTGGGGCATTCGCACTGATCGAAGGCGTTTTCAACCTTCAGTTCGATATGCTGCCCTGGTCCGGCAGAAGCCTTACCTTCTGGATCTTCGGGATGGGCCTCGCGGGCCTGCCGCTAACCGTGTTGGCGCTGTTCAGAAAATGGAGACCGCTGTTTGCGCTCTATGCGCTGGTGGTCTTCGGCTTGTGTGTTTACGCCGTGTTTTTCTCAGGCCAGCGCTTCTCCGGCATCGGAGAATTCCAGAGAATGCTCGCGCTGTGCGCGGGCGCGCTGGCGGCCGCCATTGGGGCTTTCGCCCATGCGGCCGGCCGCGCCCGCTGACCTGAAGAGAATTACTGGCAGCGCGAAATCGGGCGGCTGGCGCTGGCGCCGACGGAGTTCTTCACTACCGCGTTGCCTTGTCCCAGATTCTGCGCACTGCCCTGCCTCATCCGGTACGGCGCACGCACCCGGAATGTGCCGCCGGTCCGCACGGATTCGTCGCCGGCGAAATACTCCGTGGCTGGCCCCACCAGATCCACGGCGTAGGAGTTCGAGCCGAATGTGAGATCGGCTGACAACAGATCCCGTGTGGTGGAGTAGCCGGACAGGTCGAGGTCGAAGCCTTCGCCGGCCGGCACATAGCAAACGTTCGTCAGCACCGGCGCCACTCTTGGGACCCGCGCGAGCCCGCCGGCCTGGCGTGAGAATTCGGCTCCGCCGGCGCGCACGTTCACCGCCTTCACCAGGATCGTGCTGGCCACGGTGCCGGTGGTCTGAATCTGCACCGATGCCTGGCGCACTCCTGCCGGGAGGCGGAAAGCAACCGAGCGCTGGCCGTTGTTGAACCGCACGGCAGGATCAACCTGGTTGACACTTGCCGTCGGGCTGTCGGTGTTCGGAGTCACTTCGAGCAGGACGTCGCCTTCGAGCGTCAGCGGGTATGCGCTCGCGATCTCGATGTTCACCCTCGGTCCGGCCGCCGCCGGCGGCAGCACGTTGGGTAGTCCGGTAATCTTGATTTCCGGCGCTGCTGGTATATCGACCAGTATCGAGCAGATCGCGGAGCTGCGACGCCCGTCCCGGTCGGATACCGTGAACTGGACCGGATAAACGCCGGGCTCGGCAGGCGATCCGCTGAGCTGGCCGGATGCCGAGAGCCGCACTCCCGAGGGAAGATCTCCCAACGCGGTGAATGTGTACGGCTCCACTCCGCCCGCCGCCGCCAGTGCATACGAGTACGCCTGGCCGATGGTCGCTTCCGCCACCGGACATGCATTCGTCAACCGCAGCGTCTGCGGCTGAACTTTGAGATTGCAGGAACGCACCGAGGTTTGTCCGGCGGCATCCTGCACACGCAAAGAAACCGGATAGGTCCCAACTGTCTTGAGTGTTCCACTCAGATAGCCTTCCGCTGAGATTCGCAAGCCCGCCGGCAGCGTCGCCCATTCACTCCAATAGAAAGGTTCCACGCCGCCCACAACGGACATCTTCTGCGTATAGGGTTCTCCCGTATATGCATCCGGCAGCGGGCAGGTGGCGATGCCATAGTCGCCCGGATTCACGATCAGGCTGCAAGCCGCCCCGGCGGCTTGCCCGCGGCCGTCGTTGACCCGCAACCGGAATTGCGAAGCGCCCGTCACCAGAGGAGTTCCGCTCAGCGTGCCATCCTGTGCCAGCCGCAGACCCGCCGGCAGATTCCCCGTCGCCGACCAAACATAGGGCCCCGAGCCCCCGGTCGCCGTCATCCGCTGCGAATACGCCACACCCGCCGTTGCTGACGGCAGCGGGCACGCGCCTGTCACCTGCACCTCGGGGAACAGAATCACCACGCCACAGCCAAGCTGGGCCGTGTTCCCGGCGCTGTCTTCCGCTTTCACGTCAAACGGCCACCAGTGAGAGACGCGTGGAATCCCGCTCAATACGCCGGTCTGGGTCAGACTCAGCCCCGGCGGCAGCGTGCCCACCGCCGCCCAGATGTACGGCGGACTTCCGCCGCGCGCGCTAAAGCGATGCGAATAAGGCACTCCGCCCGTTCCGTTGTCGAGCGGGCAGCTTCCCTCAATCGAGAGCTCCCGCGGGCGCACGTACAGGCTGAATTCTTTGATGGCAGGCACCGCCTGCTCGCGTGCATCACTGACGGCCGCCACCCGGAAGCGATACGATCCTTCGAAGACGGGCGTGCCGGAAATCAGACCATTTGGATTCAACGTCAGCCCAGGCGCCCCGAACGAATCGACCAGGTAGAACTGCATCGTGCTCGATCCCTCCGCGCGCAGCCGTGCTTCATACCGTTGCCCGGCGCTTCCCACTGGCAACGCGGTGTTGGAAGTGAATTTCAGCGCAGGCGGGTCCACCACGATCGCGCACCGCCGGAACACCGTCACTTCGCCGTCTTCATCGGTTGATGAAACCCGGATGGTGAAGGAATACTCGCCCGGCGTTTGCGGTGTCCCGTTCAGAACGCCGCCCTGGGTCATGGTGAGATTCGGCAGGCTGGCATCCGGATCGGCCACGGCAGCCCATCGGTAGGGCGGCTTGCTTCCGAACGCCTCAAAACGGAAGGCGTAGAGCCTTCCCACCGAGCCGTTTGGCACCGGACACCCCGTCGAGATCGTCAGGTTCGGCAGGACTGTGCCTTCACGCGCGCGAAATACCCAGCGCCCGGTTTGTGACGAGGACCCCACGCTTCTGTTGCGCGTCAGCGTGTATGGGCCACTGTCCAGAAACGAGCCTGGAACCAGCGACCCCGGCAGCTCGAAGGAAGTCCCGGCCAGCCCGGAGCCGTTCGACCAGCCCACTGACGCCGCTACGCCGCCCCGGCCTCCCGAACCGCCGCTGGCGTCGCCGGTCTCCCAAAGGATTCGTTCATAGTTGAATTCGATGTCGAAGTTACCGTCGCCTGTGTCCGGGCGCTCAATCAACACCAACTGGAAGCTGTCGAGCTTGTCTACATGCTGGTTGTAATAGCCCACGTCGAGATAATTCGCCCCGAAGGCCCGCCGTCCGTTCACCACATCCGGACCGTAGGTGACCAGTTTCGATCCCGGGGGACGCGTGTCCACGTCCGCAAAGAACGGAGCGATGATCTCGCGTTGAACGCCGGTCAGGCCGAAGGGAGTGTAGGTGGGCAGCGGTGCGTCGAAGGTGACGTTGCCGTTGTTATTGACAAACACGCCTGTGCGCAGGCGTCCGAAGAAATTCAGCGTCCAGCCGATCGGCTCCAGCGGAGCGGAGCCGTCGTCGTTGCGCGGAATCGACTTGGCGCGGAACCCCGGATTGTCACGAATCTGCGCCGGCGCGACCCCTGTCACGCCCGCCAGCAAACCCGCCAGCAGAACTCGCCGCACTCTCATTGCTCTCCCCTCCTGGCCACACTCACCAGCCTCGGCTCGCCCGCGTCGCCATCGAGCAGCCAGATCTGCTCCGATCCATTGCCAGTGAACTGGAACACCGCATTCCCTTGTACACGCCAGATTCCCTCCGCCGGGACGTTGTCCAGCGGGAGACGCCGTGCTGTCAGCGATTCACGCTCCACCAGCACCACCACCCGGTCTTGATTCAGCACCGCCAGCCGCCGCTGATCCGCCGAAAGAGCCAGCGCCACCGGTTTCTCGATGCCTTGGGTTGCGCCTGCCATTTCCTCCGTCTCGATCTCCCCTGTCGTCTTGCGAAACAGCACGACCCGGCCCTCTGCTCTTTGGGTGGCAATCAGGTCATGGCTGGACCGCAGAAACACAAGATCGCTGTATCCGGCGCCAAGAAGCTGTGGCTCCTGTTCGGTCAACCGCCACAACTCGCCGCCGCTCAACGCCACCGCCGCCGCCCCGTCATCGGAGATGGCCAGCTTGTCGATTCTGCCTGACAGCTCCCCCAACGCCAACTCGCCGCGCTTCTGGGGTGCGTTCGGCAATCCGGTCCAGACTTCCACCCGCGACGCGGCCATCAGCGCCATCGTCTCCCCCGCCGGGCTGAAGGCAATTTCAGCCAGGCCCATCTCCGTCTGCCGCGCCACGCCCACTGCGCCGTCCAGCTTCACCAGCATCAGTTGCCCCGAGCCGGCGACGCCGGCGATCGCATACCGCCGGTTCGGCGACACCGACGCCCAATCCAGCGGCACGCCGAGCGCGACCAGGTTTCCCAAAATCGCCGCCCCCGGAACGCCCTCAATCGGGCGCAGTCCTCGGGACTCGCGATCGAATACATAACCGATCGTCGGAGCCGTCATCTCTACGTTTCCGATTTGCGCGATGGCCAGCGCCGGCACTGCCAGAATCCACGGTAAACGTCTCATGTGCTTGTCCCTCGCCCTTCAGGCGGAAGAGTCCTGTGAAGTGCGTCATCCAAGCAATCGGTACTGAGCAGGAAGGAGTTTAGCGGGGCAAACACTTAGTATTACTACGTTAAGTGCTAGGGACTCCGCGAGTGGCCCACTGCAATTCCGCAGTAGGCGCAGTTGCCCGTCCACGTTAAGAGCAAGTATTGGATTTCACGCCGGGTCCTCGGCAGGGTCCACCCAGAAGTTTTTTTTACTGCGCAAGGTTTCCAGGGTCAGGAAGGAGTGCGCCAGCATCACGAGCGTCACGTGAT
>JACQDF010000386.1 GCA_016201205.1 Acidobacteriota bacterium | reverse complement strand
GGTCAACTGGCAACAGGAGGAACTCGCTGGTTTCGACGGAAGGCGGCAGCCTTCATTGGGTGGCACGAGCCGGATAAGTCGAGAGGCTTACGTCCGGTTCTGTGAGCGCCTCGGGGTGCAATTCCCCGGGGCGACTCGGCGCCGGCTCGGCGTTCCGGCGAGTTGCAGGCCGAGCGACCTCGCCCATCGCATGACTTTGCGCCGCCGGCGCTATTGGGAGCGGCGGTCAACGCCTCATCCCTTGCGAACTTTCGTCACCTGGAGCATCTGTCCACGGGGATCGCACCAGGAGCCATCGGACAGGTGGTGATGGCAAGGAAGAGATAACATTTGTCCGCCTCCCGTACCTTATATCAGCTTTCAGGCAGAGGTTTCATAGCCCCTGGCGGATGCGGATGGCGAGCAGCGGGTCCAGCATGGCGGCGGTGGCCATCTGGACGTGATGCGCTCCCGCGTCGAGCCGGTCCCGCACGTCTTGTGCGCGATGCGCGAATCGCCTCCCCGAGCATGCGCGTTTCTTCCAGGCAGCGAGTGGTGATGGCAGCGCCGCCGACACCGCGCCGCAGCCCGCCGAATAGAAGACCGCTCCCGTCGCGTGGGCGGACCGTGGCCGTAATCGAGTTGGTCGTGCTGAGGGCATCCGCGTAAGGGCTGATGGCTGCCACCACAGCTTCAGCCAGCTCGCGCCGGGCAAACAGGCCAACTTTGAGCGCCAGAGGCACTCTGCCAATCGCTTGTCGCACGGTTGCCGCGATCAATCCCGACGCCTCGGCGGACAGATACAGGTCCGCTTCCTGCGTGCACACATTGGGACAGGATAAGTTCGCCTCGACCGCCTGTGCGCCTGATTCCGCGGCCCAGCGCGCACATATCGCGAAATCCTCCGCCACTTGTTCCATGGTCCACCCAGGTTGTGGAGAGGCCACCACGGACACCACCAGCACTTGCCCTTGCCTCAGCCCTTTCCGCGCGCGCCCGATGTCGTCCCGCCAGACGTGCGGATCGCGGGAAGGCATCCCGAAGGAAATCGCCCAGGAGTTGGAGGATTCGGCCTCCGTCACCGTGCCGCCTTCCCCGGTCAGCGCGCCGGTCTCGACGGGCAGCAGATTGGGGAGATCGTAGGAGTCGCGCCGCGAGGACCGGACCGTCTTGTACGTCAGCACATCGTAGCCGAGCGCCGCGTAGTGCAGAATCCAGCGGCTGTTGAGCAGCGGCCCGGCAGGCACTCCCAGCGGCGAGTTCACGGCTACTAACCCGCAAAAGTCCCAGCGGCCAGGGCACGGCGGAACTTCCAGGACTGGCGGATGCGCGGGTGCGTGTTCGTAGTTCCAGTCGTAGGTGCGGCGAATGTCGTACGTTTGAGGGAGCGTCACCGCTTCAGCTCCTTCGGGTAATCGAACAGATTCTCGAGCCCGTTGCCGCCGACGATGTAGTTGTCTTCGATGCGTATGCCGCCTCGAAGGGCGTCGCTGTAAACGCCGGGCTCGATCGCAATGACGTCGCCTGCCTCGAACACCTCGTCGCTGCCGGGAACGATGCGCGGCGCCTCGTGGCCGCGATGGCCGATCCCGTGGCCCAGGTGGTGCCAGAAGCTCTTTTCGGCGATCTCGTGCGAATCGAGGAATTCCTTCACCTGCCGGTAAACGCGCTTCACCGGCACGCCGGGCCGGATCAGGGACTCAGCCAGGCGAAGCGCTTCGCACACCAGCTCCCAGGCGCGTTGCTGCAAATCAGACGGCTCACCAACGGCGAACGTGCGGCAGGTGTCGCCGAAGTAATAGGCGGGCGCAGGAAACAAGTCCAGAATGTACAGATCCTCGGGCTCGAGTCGCCGCCCCGCCGGCGGGCCGCCGCCTCGGATCGCTCGCACCCCGCTGGCAAAGTCGCCCGCGAAAGTGATTGCCGTGCCCGCCTTCCGCGTTACCGCGGCATGCATGGCATTGTAGACGTCGACTTCCGTTACTCCCGGCGCAATCATCTCGCGGGCGGCGTCGTAGGCGATTTTGCAGTACTCGAGAGCGGCTCTGATCTGGGCGATTTCATCCGCCTCCTTGCGACGCCGCAGAGCAAGAACCGTTTCCGATGCGTCGAATGATGAAGGCAGAACGGCCTCGATAACTCCTGGAACGGCGCGCCGCTCGACTCCACAACGCGCGGCCGGGGGCACTCGCATCCGGGAGGCGAGCTCCCGCTCCGGATACTCGATGGGGTGATCGATCGAGGGCGGGCCGAGCTCGATGATCCGCTCACCCGCCGGCTCGAGCACGCAAACGGCTGGCGGCGAGCCTTCGCGGTATTCGCCCGTCAGCCAGTAAGTGGTGCGCGGATCCGTGGTCAGGAACAGATCCCAGCGGTTTTCTTCCATGGCCTGACGCATCCTCGACTGGCGCGCGCGGCATCCTTCTAAGGTCAGCATTAAGTTACCTGATTCGCGTCTTCTCGAATGTCTTAGTGTACCGAGGAGGGGGCAACCCACCCAACAGGACTGGGGTAATCGCCCCACCCAGAGACTCGTATCAGCGGCAATCGCTCACGCTCGCAGCGGCTTGGGTTCTGGCACGCCGATTGCTCCACCTTAAGATTCGCACTGTTGCGGTCATGGTCGATATGACTTAATGATGACTACGGCGCTCCGGTACTCCCTGATTGTTCTCATCATCGCCACCGCCGTAGTGTCCTTCGCCGTTTCGCGGACCCGTCAGAAGCCTTTGACGCCGCTCGAGCAGGCCATCGCCAAACAACGCAGACTGCCGCCTGATTCTGTCATCGCACTCCAGGATCTCCGCTTACTCGGCGCTGTCGAGATGTCTTTTTTTTCGGCAAAGGGGCGCTACGCGACACCTGAAGAGTTGAAGAAAGCTGGTTATCTTGATCAACTTTGGCCACGATCCAACTCGCAGAATTATCGGCTTTCTTTCCACTCACAACAACATGGCGCCTTTGTCACCCATGCGGAACCTGCCGGTTCCAACCACGATTTTTTCCGGATCGATCAAACGCAAGCGATCCGTTACGAACGCAATCATCGGCCGGACGTTCGCAGTCCGGTGTTCTAGATTTGGAGAGCACTATGCGCATAATTGTTATCTTCGTCATCCTTCTTATCCTCTTTGGTCCTTCGCTTTCCGGCAGACCATCCGCTGTGTTGAGCGCGGAAGGACACCGCGTGGTTCAGGCGGTGACGGAGTATTACGGACCGGGAGCAGCCGCTTCCAAGCTGTATCTGGGTGCGGAGGCTTGCTTATCGTGTCACCCCGCCTTTGGCGGCTGGCGGCGCTCGCTGCACGCAACCGGCCTGAAGACCGTCGACCATGCCGGCTACTCGATGCAAGTCAAAGACGGCGTCATTGTTGACTACGATCGCAACGGCGTGGACGATTTTGTGCAAGGGCTGGATTTTAACCGCATCAACAGCGTCTTCAATCCCTATAAGCCCAATGCGCCGGTGCTTCGCTATGAGAACGGCAAAGGCTATTTCATTCGCATCGGCCAGGTGGATTTCCGCGTCGTACTGACGCATGGCGGCACCGGGCAATACAAGCAGCGCTTCCTGATCAAGTACCCGGTGACGGACCGGCCCGGCGGGCTGAGCGCGGGAACCTACTACAGCCCGATTCAATTCAACGAAGCCAGCAAGAGCTACGTGGTGTATGAGATCGCCCGCTTCTACAACAGCGATGGCACGCCGAAGATCAACGGCCCGATGAAATCCTCTGAAGCGGCGTCCATCGGCAAGAATCTCGACCGCGAATGCTCCGGCTGCCACGCAACAGGCCTGGCGGTGGGCAAAGACGCGCTGGGCGAGTTCGTCGCGCAGGCGCCTCCGGTGGTGTACGCGGACCCCAACGATCCGCATTACTTCGACCTGAACAATCCGGGCATGAGGACGTCCTGGAATATCGGCTGCGAGAGCTGCCATGGCCCCGGCAGCCAGCACGTCACCGGACTCGGGAAGGCCGATCGCATCATCAACCCGGCCAAGCTGACCGCCAGGCAGGCCAACGAAATCTGCGGCTCCTGCCATTCCCGCGGCACGAGCAAAGGGACCGGCATGTATGAGTTCCCCTGGGACGAAGCGGCCAATGCCGGCTTTGCCGAGAATCTGGGCGACGATTTGTACGGGAAATACTTCGCCGACAAGCCTGGCCTCTGGCCGGACAAGAAAGAATCCAGACAGCACCACCAGCAGTTCCAGGACTTCATGACAAGCGCCAAGTGGGAATTCGCCTTCCACAAAGTCACCTGCTTCGAGTGCCACGATGTGCACAGCGCGGAGCCGAAGTCCCTCCGAGGTGAAATGGTGGTGGACACGACTGCCGGCGGCAAAGTCGCCATCGCCACCAAAGTGTCAGACAACAGCCTCTGTCTCGCCTGCCATGCGGGCTTCGGACCATTTCAGAGCCTGCGGCGCGAAGACATCGCCGACATCGGGCGCAATCGCGATAAGATCGGCGCGGTTGTGTCAGAACACACGCATCACCCTTATGACCCCGAGAACCGCATCGGCCTGAGCCGCTGCACCGAATGCCACATGGCGAAAGTCGCCGCCTCCGGGGACGCCTATGACATCAGCTCACATACGTTCCATGTGATCAGCCCGCAGCAGACGCTGGCCACGCAAAAAGATGGAGGCATGCCCAATTCCTGCGCCGTGCGCTGCCACCGGTTGCTGGCGCCACTCCAGGGTTTGCCGGCTGACGCTTCGCTCTCCACATGGACGGAAACGTCTGACCAGGAGCTGGCTCGATACCTGCAAGTGTTCTATGGGCCGGACGGCATCTGGTGGAGCACAAAGCAGTAAAGTAAGGGCCTGTCACGGAATTACTGTTTCAGGTTGACACCTCCGCTTGCTCACGCGCGGCTCAGAAAGCGTATACTTTTTCCAAGGCGCGTTTGGCCCTCATGCTAGGTAAGAAGATCGCCACGTTTCTGGCTGTCTGCATCGGATCGGCCGCGATCACCCTGCTTGTCATGAAGGTCCTCGACTCCCAGCTTCACCTCTCGAACAGGCTGGGCCTGCGGCCGTCCACCGGACAGGCGCCAGCCAAATAGGAAGACGGGACGCTACACCCGGCTCCGGCCACGCCGGTTCTTTCCAAACAGCCGGGTGATGTGCTTCTTCAACTCCTCGAAGATGGCGTCGGGGGATTGCATGGCGTCGATGGTAATGAAGTTGTAGCGTTTCGACATGCGGTCGAGCGCGCGCAGCAGACGGGTCTGGTAGCGGACGAAGCTGTCGTACATATCTCCGCCGAAGCGCATGTCCATGCCGCTTTCCCAGAAGTCGAAATAGCCGCGCCCGTTGACGACCCGTGGAATCAGCTCCTTGACGTCGGCGCGGAGATAATAGACGGCGTGCGGCGCCAGCGCGAAGCCGGCGACGCGCTCGATCCAGGAGCGGTCTTCGTTGCGGGCGACGGCGCGGGCCATGATCGAGAAAATGTAGCGGTCCGTGAGCACGACGAAGCCGGCGCGCAGCGCTGGGATGATTTCGTTCTCGAGCCGGTCCGCAAAGTCGGTGGCGTAATACAGCGTCATGGTGATGGGGCCAAGCGTGTTCCCCTCTTTGGCTTGCTGGATCCCCTTTCCCGCCAGAGCCGAGCGGGCCATGCCGGTGTCCAGCACCGCGTGACCCTGGTGCTCGAGCCAGGGGCGGAGGCGGGCGATCTGCGTCGATCGTCCGACGGCGTCCGGGCCTTCGATCACAATGAGCTTGCCGTGCAGCTCCGAGGTGTCGATGCCAGGGAGCGCCGCGCTATAGAACGTCAGCGGTGTTTTCTCTGCCATTGGACTCCAGACCGGTGCCGCGGAGGACGCCGTCACGAAGACTGCGGCCGATGTCGTGCATGACCACTTTGCGCATCTGACGCTGCTGTTGCTCGATCGAGCCGGTGGCGTCGATGATGTGGAAACCCATCTCCGCAGCCATCGCTTCGTATTCCTCCAGGATGCGCCCCTGAAAAATGCGGAAGCTTTCTTCGACGTTGCGGCTCAGGCCGAGATCCATGCCGGCTTCGTAATACTTGATGGCGTCGCGGCCGCCCAGGATGCGCCCGAGGGCCACATCGAGAGGGACCCGGAAGTAGAAAGCAAGGTTCGGGCGGATGGCGAAGCGGTACAAATTGCGGACCCAGGTACGGCTGCATCCGCGGACGACGTCACGGGCAAAGGCGGTGTACGCGTAGCGGTCGGCGCAGACGACAGCGCCGGCTTTGAGGACGGGCAGGATGTAGTGCTCCATGCGGTCGGCGAAGTCGGTGGCGTGAATCAGGCTGAAGGTCGTCGGTGTGAACATCTCCTTCTTCTTGCCGCGCTTGGTTGTTTCACGCACGAGCGGAGACGAGTTCCATTCGCTGAAGGAGACGGCGACGCCCATGGACCGCAGCCACTGGCTCAGCAGCGAGAGCTGCGTGGACTTGCCGGAGCCGTCGATGCCCTCAACGACTATGAGTTTGCCGCGGTAACGGTTAGGTTCAAAAAGCCGCATGGCAAAGCGCTACTGACTAGGATACGACAGCGAGGCAGAGACCAGCAGCGCCCGCGCCTCCCCCACCAGAAAAAGGGAGCCGCTGACAAAGATGACGTCCTCGGGCCCCGCCTCCCGCCGGGTGAGTTCGAGGGCGGCCGCCAGATTCGCCGCGGTACGCCCGCGCGGATGCGAGCACACTTCGAGCAGGCTTTCCGGCTTCAGCGCGCGCGGCGATTGCGGAGCCGTCAGAATCAGCTCGGAGGCCAGCGGGAAGAGCGTGTCGGCGATCTCGCCTACGCTTTTATCGCGCATCGTGCCGTAGATCAACCACACTTTGCGCTGGCGGTAGTGGCGGCGGATGTGCTCCGCGAGAGCACGGACGCCGGCCGGGTTGTGCGCTCCATCGAGGATGATGTCCGGGCCGGCAGTCACCAGCTCCATCCGGCCAGGCCATCGGGCTGCCCCGATGCCGCCCACGATGGCGGCCGGATCAACACCCAATTCCCGCAAAGCGAGCGCCGCCGTGACCGCGTTGCCCACCTGGTGGACTCCGGCAAGGGGGCACTCGAGCGTCAGCCCCTGCCAGCCAATGACGCTGCCATGCGCTGTATCCGTATACTGGTCCGGCGGAAAATCAGCAGCGCGAATCACGCGGCAGTCGAGCTCCGAGGCACGGCGCAAAATCACGGTCTCTGCTTCCGGGCGCTGCCGCGCCAGCACCACCGGCACGCCCGCCTTTAGGATGCCGGCCTTTTCCGCAGTGATCGATTCGATGGCAGCGCCCAGAAACGATTCGTGATCGTAGTCCACTGGAGTAATGACGCAGAGCGCCGGCGAAACGACATTCGTTGCATCGAGCCTGCCGCCGAGGCCCACTTCCAGTACAGCCTTCTCGACGCTGTGTTTTTCAAACAGCAGCAGACCCATGGCGGTGACCGTTTCAAAGTACGTCGGATGGCTTTCGATGACGCCTTGCGCAAGGAGCTTTTCACTGGATGCGTGAACCACATCGAACGCCCTTGCGAATTCCTCCTCCGAGACCGCATCACCGGCGATCCGGATGCGCTCCGTGGGCTCGACCAGATGGGGCGAGGTGAACAGGCCCGTCTTGACTCCGGCCGCTCGCAGTCCGGATTCGATCATTGCGCAGGTTGAGCCTTTGCCGTTGGTGCCGGCGACATGGACAAAGCGGCAGCCGCGCTCGGGAGCTCCCATCTCTTCCAGCAACCGGCGGATGGTGTCGAGCCCGAACTTGACCGCCTTGATCTCGTTGCCGAGCGAGTAGAGGAACCGGACCGAGTCCGGATAGCTCTTCATGTGGGATTACGCTTTGTGCTCCGGATGGCGGCAACCGAAGGTGGAAGAAGCCCGGCCGCCCTTGTTCAGCTCCCGGAAGCCGGCTTCCGTTGAATAATAAATGCGGCTTGTGAGCTGTTTCATCATCCCGAAGAAGCGGCGTCCTGGAGCGGCGCCGGGGTCTCGATTCTCATCGAAAGCTTTGAGCATCGCCGTCTGCTGCCGGACCGCGCACCTGACGAACGGCTGGCCATGGCTTCGGATCGCGTGGCTGTCCAGCAACGCCAGCCCTTCCAGGAAGTGGTTGCGCTCCTCGGCAGGTCCATCGCTGAGCAGCAGATCGATGTACCGGTTGACCTGCGCGGCTTTCGCGCCAGCCGTATCAGTCGCTGGAATAATCAGCTCGGCGAGGGCAACCACCGTATCGTTCTGGTGGGCGTCGAATAGTTTCGGTTGCCAGCCGGGCGTCTGCGCCAGGGCCTTTCCGGCGGCGGCCACGGTCGCAGTGACTTTCAGCAGATCGCGGCGGTTCATACGGATGGTTTCATCGTATCATCCCGCGCCGGTGAGGAACGAAAGTCTGGCATCACCGTCCCAGCCGGCTTCATCGGGGATCGATTCAGCCGTTTGAACAAAAGCGCAATAGCGGACACGGGTTTCGCTCTTTGCGGGCAGCCATCGGAACGCCGGGACCCCGAACAGCGAGCCGCGCTCGATCATTTGGCGGCGCGTTTCGGGCATGGGAGAGACACCGAACTCCATGCCGCGCGTCAACGACTGCCCGTTCCAGGGGGGCTGCCTGCGGCTGTAATTTTCTTCCCAGATGCCGAGCCAGGGGAAATCCGCGCGCCGCCACACATATCCGCACAGCACCTTGCTCGAGGGCGACCATGCCAGAAAAAATGCCTGCTCGCGGTGCGGGTCCATCAGGTGGGCGGTGTAGCCTCCGCTGGCTTCGGCGCCCGGCATCACACGCAGATCGAGTGTGCCGCCGCGCTTGAGCGGGGCGTGCGGCCAGTCGAAGTCCGCGCCGGGTGGAAGCAGGCCGTATTCGCCCGCGAAATCTGCTTCATAGACGCGCGATTTCGTGCCCGGCAGACGAAACAGTGTCTTGCCCTTTTCGACCAAAGGCGGCCCGAGCGTGACGTGTTGCGTCCAGGCAGTGGGTTTGTCGCACCCGGAAAGATTGCGCACTGTTTCCGTGATGATGGCCATCGAGCCGGCCAGCCGGATGCGGCGCTCGAAGGCCAGTTGTGCAACGGGAAACGAAGCCCGCGCCAGCAGCTCGCCTTGCTCGACCCAAAGAGCGTAGGTCACAATCGAAGCCTCACCGTGCGGCATCAGCCCGGCAGCGGCTTCCTCCGCCGATGGTCCGCCGAAGATATCCATGCACAGGTTATGCCCCATGATGCCGGCCAGCAGCTTGCTTTCGGCGTGCGTGCCGTAAACCGCGCCGTGCCGCGCCGGATCGAAGGTCGAGGGCTCGATCGAGGGCCACACCGGCGTCCAAAGCGGATTCGTCCCTGACGGCTTGTGCAGCAGCTCGGCGAGGTGCCCGCCTTCGACCAGCACGGTGACGCGAAGCTGATCGTTCTCGATGGAGACTGCGCGGCGGTTGCGATAAGTGGTTTCGGCCATCCTGCTTCAGGCCAATATAATCGAATCGCGCAGGCGTCCGCACGCCGCGCGTCTGAGCGGCCCTGTTACTCGACCGCCGCAAACCCGTAGAACTTTGCCAACTGCTGCAACTTCTCGCGAATCAGCTCCTCGTACTCGGCCTTCATGGACGTGCTCGCCGGCGCCCCGCTTGAAGAAAAACCCGAGAGATCGAACACGTAGTCCTTGTAGTTGACCGCGTCGGATACGTAGAGCTGCCGCCCGTCGCCGCTCAGAATCCCGTACACCGCGCCGTAGCTGGACGCAATCAGGTAGTGCTCCTGGCGATATGGCCCCTGCTCCTCGGCCCGCTCTGTAAACAGCGGCCGCCCAAGGAACTCGTGCTTCTTCACCGGCCGGTGCCCCAGCAGGTAATAGAGCGACGGCGTGATATCGGTGGAGAACGTCACCAGCTTGGGATTGAAGTAGTATTTCTGCCGCAACGCCGGCGGCAGATGGATGATCAACGGAATGCGGATGATCTCCGGATAGATCGTGTAGGCGTGGCCCCAACGCCCTTCCTCGCCGAGCGAATCGCCGTGGTCGGCCGTCAACACGAGGATGCTCTTGTCGTACAAGCCGCGCTCCTTCAGAAAACGGATGAACTTGCCGAAACACCCATCCATGCGCCGCAACCGTGAAGCGTAGGGCGCGTAGAACTGGCGGTAATTTTCGCCGGAAACCGGCTTGCCGCCCTCCCTGTTCATCACCGAGATGTGGATGTTCTGCGGTTGCGTGTAGGCGAACACGGGCGAGCTGGCCGGCGTCCCCGCGCCCAGCCGTCCCTCGAGCTCCTCGAGCGAAGAGCACAGGTCGTAATTCATCGTGGCGCGGTTCTCGTCCAACTCGGCCATCCCCTTCCACGGCGTCACCACCGTTTGCAGGATCGTGTCCCGGCTGATGAAAGCGCGATACTGTTCCGCCTGGAGCAGCTTCTCGAGCGTGTTCATCGGGGAAAACGGCGTCACGTACTGTTTGTGCAGCAGCATGCCGCCCACCCAGATGGAAGGCTCGGAAAGGCCCGTGCCGCCGTAATGGGAAAAGGCGTTCTCAAACACGCAGCTTTCGCGCCCGAACTTCTCCACTTCCGGCGTGAAATCCACCAGGCTGTTGTAGGGAGAAAGATAATCACGCCGCAGGCTATCGATGGTGATGATGAAAATGTTCGGCTGCTCGGCGCCGCGCGGCGCAAACTGCTCCACAAGGTTAATGGGGACGGGGTCTACTTGCACCGAGCGCGGGATGTTCGTGTTCTGCGTCAGGAAGCGGTAGAAATTCGGATCGCTGCTTTGCGAAGGGCTGAGGGCGTCGCGGATCAGCTTGAACGACGCATCGTAGCCGCTGTAGCGCTCGAGAAACTGAATGCTGGTGACCCCTTTCCTGGCGGACACGAACAAATGACGCTGGTTGGCCTGCAACGTGCGATAGCCCGCCAGTGTCCCCAGTGCCGCCAGCAAGCACAGCCCGGTCCCGCTCCGGACCGCCTTCCTCAGAAACGCATAACGGTAGAAGAGCCGGAAGGCGAGCAGCCACGTCAGCAGCACAGCCAGCTTCTGCAGCAGATAGTTCCAATCCATCTTCGACGTCTCGACCGCCAGTACGAAGGTGATCGACGCCAGTCCCGCCAGCGCCAGCGCTGCCCGCACCCACGGCCGGGCCACCGTTCGCTCCAGCTCATGCGCCGAAAACCAGAAGGAAAACGACAGCCCGCTGTCCACCGTCCCCCCTTGCCGCTGGTAGAGCCGCAGGCACAGTCCCGAGAGATAAGCGGTCACCGAAAACGAGAAACATACCGCGTACAGATTCGCTTTCCAGCCGGTGAACGAGATGCCGCCGAACACAATCGAACGGAACACCGCCCACAACACCATCGCCCCCAGAAGATGGCAGAACAGGAATTGAATTTTCGGCGGGCGGCTGAACCAGCCCGCTACCGCCGTCAGCAGGTTCAGCAGCACGAACACCAGCATCAGCGCCAGCAGGTGCGAAGCGGCGCTCCAGCCGGCGGCAAACAGACCTTCGGGCAAGCTCCAGTCGATGCCGGAGCCGCGCGGATAGACCAGCGCCGTGTAAAGCAGCGCCAGAAACAAGGCGGATTGCCAGGCCGCCTGGAACATCGGCCACTGCTCCTCGCGAGTCGCCGGCGCCCACTCCACTTTTTCCGGCAATTCGCTCCAGTCGATCGCCGCCAGCCATATCACCGGCAGCAGCATCAACAGGCTCCAGATGTAGCTGCCGATGTCGTTCTCCAGGCGCTTCAATACCAGGGTGGTCATCATCACCAGGCCGGAACAGGCCAGGTACACCAGAAATCCCAGTCGCAGCTTGCGGTTCGGCGCCGTCACCCGCGCCCCTGCCGGCCGGTCCACGCACATCGAGAACATGACGATCCCCAGCATCAGCCAGTGCAGGATGGGATGCATCCATGCGAACGTGCCCAGCCAAGGCAGCAGCCCGCCTTTGTGAATCTGCTGATAAGTGAACGGCACGTACGCCAGCAAGCAGTAGATGGAGGTGAACAGGAAGAACCCGGCGAACGCGGAGCGGGCCGCCACAAACCATCCGACCCGCTTCATGGGTTCCTCCCCGGCCAGACCGGCCGGTTGCGCCGTGCGCGAGCCAGCGCCACCCGGAAGTCGCGGTCTCCCGGCCGTAACTCGATCCCCTTTTCCAGGTAGCGGCGGGCTGCCGTCGCATCGCCGCCGCGGGAAAAGGCCAGGCCCGCCACCAGCAATGCATCCACGTTGTCCGGCGCCCGCTCGAGCACACCCAGAATCCGCTCTTTGGCCTTCTTGGGATTGCCCAGGAACAGCTCGACCCGCGCCAGGCCGATGGCTACGTCGGTGTAATCCGGCGCCCGCTTCAAAGCACGCTCGTACAGCTCCTGCGCTTTGGCGTATTCCTTCCTCCGCTCAAGCCCGTGCGCCATGTACATCAGGTTGTCGCTGTTCTCCTCGATCGCCAGGCAGCGCTCAAACGACTTGAATGCGTCTGGTTCGCGATTCAGCTTGCGGTAGGCCAGCCCGATCTGCGGGCAGCCTTCCACCGGCAGCGGCGCGAACTGCATGAACAACTCCCACATGGCCGCCTCGTCTTCATGCCGCCCCAGCGTGTTGTATAGGTTCGCCAGTTGGTGGATGTAAATGCTGTTCTCCGGGTAGGCGTGATAGAGCTGAAGCGTTGAACCCAGCGCCTGCTCATAGTTCTTCTCTTCAATCAGCCGCAGGCTCTTGTCCAGAAGCCGCCGCGTCTCCTCCTGCGATAAGCGCCCGGGTTGCGACTCCTCCAGCAGCGTCGGATCCTCCATAAAGGGGTTTACCACCAGCGCCCAGTAGAAAAAGTAGAGCACCAGACACGGGAAGAGGAACCGGATGGAGGGAATGTCCACGGGCCACCCTCAGAACTTGAAGTAGATCGCGCCGTCCACGAAATACTGCTTGAGGTTCGGCCGGCCGGAACGTTGCTGATCGCTCATCCCGGCTAGCAGGTTGAACGCCCAGCGCCGCTGGAACCGCCAGTTCACTTCTCCCATGTACGTGTAGGCGTGGAGGAACTCGATGTCATTCACGGTGCGCACTTCAAACGGCGACGCCCCCCTTCCGAAACGGAAGCCGGCAAACCGTTCGATCCCGGAATAATAGCGCCTGCCCCAGACCTGCTGGGATACGGAGTAATCACCCCCGCCCATGCTCACAAACGGCCGGTAGGTGAGCAGCCAGTTGCCGAAAAAATATCTCGCCATCGAGCCCGTCAGCAGAGTCACGTTGTTGCCGGCAAACTTCATCCGCCGGAATCCAAGCGACCCTTCCATGCTGAACGGCAACGTCTGCCATACTTCACCGGCCACCCGATAGTGCGGAAACAAAGTGGAATCAGGAGAGATTCCCAAACTGAAGAATCCATAGGCGCCGGCCCGGAAGCGCGGGTACGACTCGATCTCGATCAAGTGGCCAGTGGCGCCAAACCGGTGCGCTCGCGACAGCCGCGCCGCCAGCGAGCCGATCCGCGTCTGGCGCTTGAAGCTGACGCGGTTCTCACGCCAGCCGCCACGCCCGTCGTTGTACCAGGCATAGAACTGGTCAATGCCTGTTTCCCATCGCTGTGCCTCCTCGAGCAGCGTCTGGCGAATCTCTTTCGCCTGCCGGTTTCCCGGCTCGAGCACAAGCAGGTTGTTCACCAGATCCAGAGCTTCCTTAGGCTGGTTCAGCTTCCTCAGCGCCTTGGCGCGCGCCAGCAGAAACGAAACATTCGCCGGTTGCCGCCTTTGCCCTTCCCGCGCCACCTCTTCGGCCCGCTTTGGATGGTCCGACCACATCTCGACGTTGATCAGCGCGCTCCGCGCGTCTTCATACGCCGGCGACTGATCGAGCACGTGCTCCAGGGCGCGCCGCGCTTCTTCGTAGCGGCCTTCCCAGCTCAGGACCACACCGTAGACCAGTCTGGCATCCACGTCCGACGCATGTTCCTCGAGGCGCCGGCTGAGGATCGCGAGCGCTTCCTGGCGCTTTCCGTCGATGGCCATCCGGCGCGCGCGCACAGCAATCTCCCCGTTGTCTTCGCCGGGGGCCCCGAAGGAGGGAAGTTCCCCGATCAGCAGGCAGGCGAAGAGGCCGTAAACGATTCGCCTTAATTCCATGGTGTAGTTACTCTTACATCGACCTCTGGCCCGCTTTTCTTTAGCTGCTGTCCCCCGCTCCCGTACAGATGCGGCTCAGCGATTGAGTCGCGCGCCGTAAAGCAGGCAGATTGTTCACCTAAACCACGTAAGGGAGGACTAAAGGAAACCACTCAAGTTGACGAATCATTGACTGCACGACAGTCACTTGGATCGTCCCATGCCTGGCTGTGCCGCGCGGCCATCCGCCGGCTTTCGATTGCCCGGCTCAAACTATGCGCGTTGCCGTCAAGAGTCCAACCGGCCTGAAGGTTCTGTACACACTCGGCTCGCGCCTCGGACTCATCGATAGTGTGGTGGAAAAGGCCGTCCCGGCGGATACCGGATCCGACAGCCCAGCCCGGTACAAGTCCGCCGATGCGGCTGGTGTGCCGGCTTCAACCGACAACGGGTATCCTTTCCGCGAACTTCAGCATTCGTTTTCTTTGAGCAAGTTCTACGCCGGCCTGTTTGATCCGGTCGAGAAACAGGAGGAGTCCGAACAGCCTCCACAGCAGGTTTCCCCTCCAGAGGAAGCTGGCGTGGTCGCAGCAGAGTTGCCCGCCGAGCAGCCGAGGCAACCGCCGGCAGAGCCCAGCCCGGACTGCGAGCCTGCGTTCGAGTTTGAATTTGGGCGTCTGACCACCGGCGCCGACCGTCGTGCTCCGGAGCCTGCCCAGCCGCGGGCGCACGAGGAGGCTTCCGAGCTGGTCTTCGACCTGGACCGGCTCGCCATCTCGAACCGCCCGCCCGGCCTCCAGGAACTAGCCGGCGCACTCTCCATCCATGGCCAGCCACATCCGCCCGCCTCTCTCCACACTGTTCTGTCGCGCAAAAAAATCGCAGTGATCGGATTCCCTTCCGAGCAGGAGGCGTGGCTGAGCCAGACCTTCGAGGCCCAGTTCAGCGTGCCATACCCGGTCAGCCAGCAGGAGGCGGTCGAGAAGTGGACGGAACTTTGCCAGGCGGATCTGCTCCTTGTGCATGCGCCACTGGAATGGGAAGTGACCGAGCCGATTGATCCCGGCTACCTGTCGCGCATCGACAAGCCGGCTCTGGTTTGTGGCTCTCGCAATCTGCTCACCCGGCTCGCGCAGGTTTCTCAAGTGGGCCTCCGCGATTATCAGCCGTTGCCTTGCCCGGCAGAGGAGATCGCCTGGCGCGCGGCTACGTTGATCCGCCGGCCGCAGGTGGCGCAGCTTCAGCGCGCCTCTCGAACTACCCGGCGCGAGAAACCGGAGATCCTCATCGCCGATGACGATGTCACCACGCGCACGCTGCTCTCCTCGCTGCTCTCCAAGTACGGGATGGTGTGCCACGTGGCCGACAACGGCGGCCACGCGCTCGACATCATCCGCACCATCCGGCCGGACGCGGTCGTCATGGACATCACCATGACGTCCATGGACGGCTTCCAGGTGCTGGCCGCCGTCCGGCAGGATCCCACGCTCAGCCAGATGCGCGCCCTGTTGCTGACTTCACGCTCGGCGGAAGTGGACAAGTTGCAGGCGTTCGCACTGGGCGCCGATGACTACGTCACCAAGCCGTTCAGCCCGATGGAGCTGGCCGCGCGGCTGAAGCGGCTGCTGAGGCGCGAGCCATGATCCGGAAGCTGAAGCAGTGCTGCTCGCAAGCCATCTCCTGGTTCACGCCTGAGCGTCTCGAGCGCGCCGTCGTCCTCGTCAAAGTCTGCCTGGTGATCGGCATTTTCCTTTGCCCCGTATGGCTGCTGCATCTGTACGTGTATTCCGCTCGCGTGCGCGAGCTGCCTCTCTCGCTGGCGCTGTCGTTTCTTACCGCGCAGGGCTCGACTGTCGTGCTTCAGCTCGTGATCTCCTGTGCTCTGAAAAAACGCGAGGAGGTGCGCTCCAAGAGCGCCGAACAGGCGCTGCCGGCGATCCGCGCCTGCCTGGCCGCGCAAGCCGGCGGGGATCATCGCCACAAGGAATTGCAGAGGTACTCGGTCTGGCATCAGGCCGAGGTGGAGCAATGCCTCACCGCCTTCCTTTCAGCAGTTGATGGCCATGCCCGCGAGCGGCTGACCCAACTGGCGATCCACTTGGGGTTCCGCGCCCGCTGGCAACAACTGGCTGTTTCCGGCGGCGTCGTCCAGAAACGCCACGCTGCGCACTGCCTGGGCCTGCTGTCGGCCTGGGCGGCGCGTCCCGTTCTCCGGCAGATGCTCTCGGATCGATCCCCGCTGGTGCAATCGGCGGCCAGCCTTTCACTGCTCAAGCTGGGCGCCGCCGAAGACATCGAGGACGTGTTCCGCTTTTCTCTTCAGGCGCAGCTTCTGGTGCGCGCTATGCTCGCCGGCGCGCTGCGCCCGCACGCGTTGCTGTTGAGAGAGAGAGCTATCCCCAGGGAGCTGACGGGCAAGAATCCGCGGCCTGTCCTCACCGCTCTCGAGATGGCGGAAGCCTGGCGCGTCCCGCTGAGCCTGGCCAGCCTCATTCCGCTGTTGTTGCATGCCGATCCGCGCATTCGCGCCACCGCGATTCGCCTGCTGCCGCTGAACGGGCTGGACGACGAGGTCGAGTTGTGGGTTCTCGCCGGACTCGCCGATCCGCAGGAGACGGTGCGTGCCGCAGCCGCCTCGGCCGCCTCGCGCATGCGCATGATCTCTTCCATTCCGGCGCTCGAGCGCCTGATCGATGAGGCCGGAGACGAGCTGATGAACGAGGCTCTGCGGGCCCTGGCCACAATGGGTTCAGAAGGCTGGGAGATCCTGGAACGGAACATCCTCGCGCCCGACCGGCGGATCGCCGCCAAAGCCGCCGAAGCCCTCGCCATGGCGCAGATCAAGCCGGCGCTCGCTCATCTGTAGCCATGGATTACGAGCTGCTGGACATTTACGCACACCGCGTTTATTTCTTCTTTGAAAGCGGCATCATTCTCTATGTCTTCCTGATCAACACCATCTACTTCTTTCTGACGATCATGGCCTACTTCCTGATGCGGAAGCACCATGCGGTTTTCTCGCCGGCCGAGCAGGACACGCTGCTGGCCTCGCCCCTGATGCCCTCCATCTCGCTGATCGTGCCCGCCTACAACGAAGCCATGACGGTCCGGGAAAGCGCCGGCTGCATGCTGCGGCTCAACTATCCGAATTACGAAGTGGTGGTGGTCAACGACGGCAGCAAGGACGACACGCTCAAGATCCTCATCGAGGAGTTCCGGCTCTACAAGTCCGCTCGCTCCGCCAATGGGACGCTCCCCACCAAGCCGGTGCGCGATGTGTACGAATCTCTTGACCCGATCCGGCTCGTCGTCGTGGACAAAGAAAACGGCGGCAAAGCCGACTCGATCAATGCAGGCATCAACATGGCCTCGTCGCCGCTGGTGATGGTGGTCGATTCCGATTCGCTCATCGAGCGCGACGGACTCTTGCAGATGGTGAAGCCGTACCTGGAGGACCCCGAGCGGGTGATTGCCATTGGAGGCACTGTGCGCGCTGTCAACGACTGTGAAGTCCTGCACGGCCGCGTGCGCAACATTCGCCCGTCCTTCTCCTGGCTGGCCAATTTCCAGGCGGTCGAGTATCTCCGCGCCTTCTTCGGCGGCCGCGTCGGTTTCAGCCTCATCAACTCGCTGCTGATCATCTCCGGCGCCTTCGGCCTCTTTCGCCGCGATGCCGTGCTCGAGGCAGGCGGCTTCGAAGAGTCCACCATCGGCGAAGACATGGAGCTGGTGGTGCGCATGCATCACTTGTGGCGCAGAAAAAAGAAACCGTATCGCATTGTCTACCTGGCGCAGCCCGTCTGCTGGACCGAAGTGCCGCAATCCTGGAAGATTCTGCATCGCCAGCGTAAACGCTGGCAGCGGGGCACGGTGGAGAGCCTCTGGCGGCACCGTGAGATGCTGCTGCACCCCAGGTTCGGCGCCGTCGGCCTGTTCGCCTTCTCCTACTTCTTCTGCTTTGAAATGCTCGGGCCCGCCGTCGAGTTTCTGGGCTATTTCCTCACCATCATGGGCCTGATCTTCCGCATCATCGCCCCCTCGATCGCCATCCTCTTTTTCACCGTGTCCATCATGGGCGGCATTCTGCTTTCCACCAGCTCGCTGCTGCTGGAGGAGTACACGGATTGCCGCTACCCCGACTGGCGTCACAGCCTCAGATTGTCCATCGCGGCGATTGTCGAAAACTTCGGCTTCCGCCAGGTGCTGACGTTCTGGCGCGTGCAGGGGCTCATCGATGGCATCAAGGGCAAGAAAGGCGGCTGGGGCGCGATGGAGCGCCGCGGGTTCAACGTCGTGCACAAGTCGTAGCGCCGTATCATGAAGGTGACGGCGCCGCCGCCGCCGCCGATGATGCCCGCACGCATTGCCATCCGGTTTGTTCTGCTCGCGCTCCCTTTGTGGCCGCAACGCGTCGAGGTCACCAACACCACTGGCGGGATCTCGATTCGTGTGCCGGCGGCCGATCGCGCGCAGATACGCACCCGCGCCCGGTCCAGGCCGGTCATCCCCGGCGACGTGTCCATCCGTGAGCAGCCTGGGCGCGTCGAGATTCGCTGCGAGCCCAAGGACGGCGCAGCGGTGGACCTGGAAGTCGACCTTCCTTACGGCGTGACTTTTCGCGCGGAAACGAACGCGGGTCCCATCGAGGTGCGCGGCCTGATCGGCGGCGCGGAGCTGGCCACCGGGAGCGGCGCTCTCACGCTGGCCGTCCCGTGGCGGGCGACGCGATTCCAGATCGAGGCGCGCCAGGAGCCGAACACGCTGCTGCTCCCCAAAGATCTGAAATTCACGCGCCTCTCGACAGGCCGAAAACAAGAGCGGCGCTGGCTTTTGTCTGACCGGCTCGACAGGCTGCACGTTGCCTATGGGGCGATTCGCGTGACGGTGGGAACTCCCGGCCGCATCGAACTCATCGACATCCCGGTTCCCGAGGATTCCCCGGTCAAGCTGCCCTGGCAGGCCCCGGCCATCCTCGACGCGCTGCTGGCTCCGCCTTTCCGGGACTCAGGCGGCTCTCCTCCGCAGGTCCGCGCGGCGGAAACTGTTTCTGGAGACGCGGCGGCCACCTTCCGCTCCGACGTGAGGATGGCGGCCCTTTCCATGTCCGTTACCAACGCCCGGGGCGCGCCCATACCCGGCCTTCGGCCGGAAGACTTCGAGGTGATCGAAGACGGAATCCAACAACAGGTGCGGCATGTTGACGCCGAACAAGCGCCGTTCAATCTCGCTCTGCTGATGGATCTGAGCGGCAGCACACGGCGCGACCGGGACGCGATCCGCCACGCCGCTCAGCGCTTTCTGGGCCTTGCCCGCTCGCAGGACAAAGTCGCCCTCTATGCGTTGGCCGCCGACATGTTTCATGTCCTGTCCCGCCTCACGGCGGAGCACCAGAGGGTGATCGCGGCGCTGGACCGCATTCCCGATGTCCCGGGAGGCTCGCCGATCTACGACATCATGGTGCTCGCCTATTGCGAAGAGTTCCGCCGCAGGCCCAACGAGCGCAACGCGCTCATCGTCATCACCGACGGTGTTGACAATCAGATCCAGGGAATCGGGACGCCTTCGGAGGTTTCTTTCCGCAAGCTGCGCCAGGCGGCCGAAGGAATGAATGCGCTGATTTACCCCGTTTTTCTCGATCCCTTCGACAAGGTTCCGCCGCCGGGATGGGCCAAACGGGCGCGGGAGAACATGGAGGGGCTGGCGCAGGCTTCCGGAGGGAAGCTGTTTCCCGCCCACTCCATCCATGACCTGGAACCTGTGTATGCGCAGGTGGCCCAGGACTTGCGCAGCGTCTACAGCGTCTCCTACTACCCCAGGAATCAGGAGTTCAATGGACTCTGGCGGCGTGTGGAAGTGCGGGCACATCGCCCTGGCGCCCGCGTGCGCACCCGGCCCGGTTACTTTGCCAGGTAACGCCTCCTTGGGGATGTATCCTGAGTCGGTGGGGCAGACATTCTTGGCTGCCGCCGGCTTTCCAAGCCGGCGCCTGGAGTTTCTACATTTTCTAAGCAGATTGTTCTATTCCTTTGGCGACCCGGTGGATCGGCAAGTCCCAAAATAAGTCGGCCGATCACTAT
>JACQDF010000385.1 GCA_016201205.1 Acidobacteriota bacterium | reverse complement strand
GGGTGCGCACTCCCGTGATCGCGCTCACCGCCCACGCCATGAAAGAGGACGAGGCGCATTGCCAAGCCGATCAATCCGGATCTGCTGTTTCACACCATCGAGCGCGTGCTGAACTGATCAGACTTGTGCTCAGGATGGGGCCGTGGTAAACCAACGGGCATGCTGTACAGCCTGACGCTCGAGCACGCCGCCCGCTGCTGGCCCGAGGCCGCCGCTGTCCGGGCGGATTCCGGAACGCTCTGCTTTGCTTCGCTGAATTGGCGGGTGGAGAGGCTGGCGGCCGAGTTCCACATGCGCGGCCTGGGCGCCGGCGACCGGCTGGCGATGCTGCTTCCCAATTGTCCCGAGTTCATCGAGATCATCTACGCCTGCGCCCGGCTCGGGGTGATTGCCGTTCCTCTCAACACACGCTACGCGGTTCCCGAGATCGACCAGGCGCTCCATGACTGCGCCCCGAAGGGAATCCTCCGCCACTCTTCGCTGCCACGCCCGACCGAAAGATTGGCATGGGAGGTCGTCTTGGATGAGCAGCCGCTGAATGGCGCGGACGTCGAAATCCCGGCGCCGTTCTATGACCCGGAAGCCATCTTCGGCCTGTTCTACACCAGCGGCACCACCGGGAAAGCGAAAGGCGTCATGCTGACGCACAAGAGCCTTCTGGCCAACCTGCAGAATCTTCTGCCGTACTACAACTTCGGCAAAGGGAGCTGCTATCTGCACGCGGCGCCCATGTTCCACCTGGCGGATTTTCCCGGACTGCTGTCGGCGGCTGCCGTCGGCGCCTGCCAGACGACGATTCCCAGGTTCGAGATCGAGAGCTTCTCGGTGGCTGTCCAGAAGCACCGGGTGACGCACACGGTGCTGATCCCGACGATGATCAACTTCCTCACGCTGTATCCGGAGCTGAACAGCTTCGACCTTTCGAGCCTCGAGTTCATTCTGTATGGAGGCTCGCCCATTGCTCCCGAGGTGTTCAAGCGGGCGCGGGAGAAATTCCCCAATGTGCGTTTCACCCAGGGCTATGGACTCACCGAAGCAAGCCCCGTGCTGACGTTGCTGGTGGATGAAGATCATCAGGAAGAGAGGCTGCTTTCCTGCGGGCGTCCTCCGTTTGGAGTCGAGGTCCGTGTCGCCGATTCGCAAGGCAACCTGGCCAAAGCGGGCGAGTCCGGCGAAATCATCGCCCGCGGCCAGAACATCATGAAGGGCTACTGGAACCAGCCGGAAGAAACCGCTCGCGTCATTCGCAACGGCTGGCTTCATACGGGTGACATCGGCCAGCAGGACGAAGCGGGCTTTTTCTATATTGTCGATCGCGCCAAAGACATGATCGTTACGGGCGGTGAGAATGTCTACTCGACGGAAGTGGAGGCGGCGATTTACGAGCATCCGGCCATCAAAGAGGCGGCAGTGATCGGCGTTCCCGATCCGCAGTGGGGCGAGATGGTGACGGCCTGCGTGGTCGTCAAGGACGGCGCCGCGCTGACAGCGGAGGAGCTGGTGACACACTGCCGCGCCCGGCTGGCCAATTACAAGCTTCCCCGGCGCGTCGAGTTCTATCCCCACGAGCTTCCCAAGAGCGGAACCGGCAAGATCCTGAAGCGCGCCTTGCGAGAGCCGTTCTGGAAAGGACGCGCGCGGGCGGTAAGCTAGGGAAACGCGTTCACTGAACTTTCCTGAAAACCTGTACGCCGTGAACGCCCTTGCTCTCGACGGCGGCATACACCAGGCCCTTGCGATCCACGGCGGCGGTCTTCACGCCCTGCTCGCCTTCGGCCGTGGCCGGCGTCCAAGCCGCCACATAGGCGCCGCGGCTATCGTACAGGGCGATGGCGTTACGCCCATCCCGGCGCCGCGCGGCTAAATAGGTGTTGCCTTCGCGGTCCGTGGTCATGCTGTGGAAGTGAATCCAGTCGCGGAACCCGGCGGGGGCAAATTCGAAGAGAAATTTCCCCTCCGGGGTGAAGCGCTGAACGGGTCCGTAGTAGTTTGAAACGATGATGTCGCCATTCGGGGCGATGCCCATTCCGTGCGCATCGCGGAACTCGCCAGTGCGATAACCTTTGCGGCCGAACTGGAAGAGGAATTTGCCGGAGGGCTCGAACACGGTCACCCGGTTGTTATCCACATCCACCACGTACAGCCTGCTTTGATCGGGCGAGAAATCCAGGCCGTGGGTCCGCAATAGTTGTCCGGGACCGCTGCCTTTCTGTCCGAAGGCGCGCAGAAACTTGCCCTCGGGACTAAAGACTTCGATGCGGTGATTGTTGGTATCGAGGACGAAGATCTCGCCGTTGCGGTGCACACGTGCGTCGCGCGGCGCGCGAAAAGCGCCGGGTCCATCGCCGGGTCCCAGTCCGATCTCCCCCAACCATTTGCCCTCAGGTGTAAACCGGTGCACGCGCGATCCGACGCTGTCCACGACAATCACGTTGCCGTCCTTGTCCAGGCACAGTCCGTGGGCTTCCTGAAGAGGGTGGGGCATACCCTTCGGATTCAGCCAGGAAC
This sequence comes from Acidobacteriota bacterium, assembly GCA_016201205.1. Taxonomy (GTDB): domain Bacteria; phylum Acidobacteriota; class Terriglobia; order Bryobacterales; family Bryobacteraceae; genus CADEFT01. The sequence goes on along the minus strand of JACQDF010000385.1, from coordinate 4,229 downwards.
GGACCAACTGATACTGGGGCTCCGGGGGCGGAGGCGTCTGGACCGGGTCCGGGAAGCTGAGCAGATCCACTTTCTGCTTGCCGTTTTCGAGAATTTTGGAAACGGTGTAGATCCGCTTGTCGCGTCCGACGGCGATGGCCTGGGCCCAAGTCGGCCGCCGCCCGTCCGGGAGAGAAATAGCGCCATGATCGGTGTATTGACGGGCCGGAATGTCATAGGTGACAAAGCGCATTTCTTCACCGGCGGGGGTTCCGGTGAGGAAATAGAGGGTGTGGCCATCCGGTCCCAGGGTCAATCCAAGATAGCCATAGGAGAAGGAGTCATAGAGACCGCTGGTACGCGTTTTTTCCGATGCGATCCGCTCCACGAAATCGAACTGCTGGGCCAGAGGATTGAAGCGGAACAGAAAGCCGGTGTTTCCGTGGGTCCCGTAGAAGGAGTTCTCAGGTTGGTACCAGACGGTCTGGCGCCAGTTGTAGCCCATGTGGCCGGGTTGGTCCGGATCCCACTTGCCGAGGATATCGCGCTTCACGCTAGCAGCGCCTTCCAGATCTTGGAGTTGGTCCGTGGCGGGGTTATAACGCATAACGTCACCCGTTGCGGTGGTGAAGAACGTGAAACCGGTGCGTGGGTCTACGGCGATCGAGCGGCAGATCACCCGGAAGGCGGAGCCCACTCCTTTTTCGCCGTCCCCGGCGGTAGGGCCGTGATTTTGGAGCTTCCGGCTTTTCAGGTCATAGGAAAGGAACAAGCCTGATGGCCAGGTGAGCCCGTAGAGTCTTCCACCTTTCACGTCCGTGGCCATGGTGATGATGCCTTCGCCGGCCGGGGCCTTGGCCAGATCCGTGATCTTGCGGCTGGCCATGTCGTACGCGAGGAAGTGCCCACCGGGATAGGGCTTGAACCCTGCCGGAGGCGTCCCAGCCAACTCTTGCTTTCCGGCGTGGTCGTAATAGCCCAGATGCGTGGCGAAGTAGAGCTTTCCGCCGTGCTCATAGAAGCTGACGTGGCTCTTGCCCTGCGGGACGGCCTTCAGGCCCTTCTCGCCGGCCGCTTCGGTCAAATCCGCCAGGTGAGACACTTTTCCGGTAGCCGGCTCATAGGAAAACATCTGCGCGCCCACGTCGATTTTGTGAGAGCAGAGGACGTAGTAGATCTTGCCATCGCTGACCGCGGTGACGGCGTTGTAGTTGTCGTCGCTTTGAGCAAATCCGGAATCATGCCATCGGGCGGCGAGAACACCGATAGGGCCGCCTCGGGGAGGAGTGGCTGCTTCTTGGGAGCAAACAGCAAAGATGAGTAAGGTCGCTACCCAGAGAAGGCGCATTCGGTGGAAGTTCCTGTCGAGTTTTCAAAGCGGAAGTCCCGCAATGCTCCTTCAAAGAAGACTATCAGACCCTTCACCGAGGCGCTGGCTCCGGGCTTCAGATCGGGAAAATGCGGATCGGCGTGCATGCACGGGTGGTTGGGATTGGCGATCAACGACAGGGTGTCCTTGCCCCAGGTCATGGCCACCAGCCGTTCCCCTTGGTTGGACAGGGTGACGAGCCAGGGCTGATCGGCGATCGCCTTCCCTTTCGTTCGCCATCCAACACGATAGGCAGCGGATTCTTCGCGCCGGGAGGTCAAGGCTTCGGACAATGGAGTCCAGCCGGATCCTGGCAGATGGACGAATTTATTGCTTCGGGTGAAGTCCGCAAACTCCCGGATCCCGCGCAGGTACGCGCACGTCTGGAGCGTGATGTTCGTCAGTGGCTCGCGGCTCCCGTTGCTGATGTGCAGCTCCAGTTCGACCACCGAGCCGGCCAGCTTCTCGATGCGTCCGCCAAAAGCGACGGCGTTCGGCAGCGACCGCTCGAACGCAATCCCACTCGAGGTGGTGCGCCACGGCGCTTGGGGCAGATCCGGGAAGAGTTGGGGCAAAGGGGGATTGACGTGGCTCAGAAAGAGCAGACCGCGACTCGAGAAAATCGCTTCCGGAAAGTCGAGCCAGAGGTAATCCTGGCTCGGCCACGGTGGGCTGATCCAGGCGATCTGTTCGAAGCGGTAGTGAGGCCGCCACTGTCCGGGTACGATCCGGATGCCCTTGGCGTGAGTCTCGTAGGTCTGCTGGCCGGACACAACGGATGCGCCGGCTCCGAGGCCGATCGCCGCGAGAAACCCGCGGCGATCAATCTGTTGCGAAATGTTACGTCGCACTTCCCTCCTGAATCTAACGCACAGCACTAGCGCTCCCGACCAGACTATCGAGTACCACCTGGATGACGGAGAGTTCGTCCTCACTGGCGGCGGCCTGCGGGCTCCGTGGGGGCCCAATCGGGATGCCTGAAACCAGCTCGATGGCGCCTCGAAGGATGGGAATGGGGTTGATCCGTCCGTTCTGGTTCAATGCCGCGAAGAATGGCGCCAGTTGGAAATAGATCTCCGAGGCGCCGGCGTTGTCGCCGTGAAAGTAGGCGGCGATCATGTCCTTTATCCAATTCCCCACCACCTGTGAGCCGCCGCTCACAACGCCAACGCCCCGCTGCGGCAGCACTTGCAGGACCATCGTGTCGTCACCGCAGTAGATCGAGAAATCAGGCGGTGTCCGCAACGCATAGGCCGTAGCCTGCGTCGGCTGAATCCCCGCCTCTTCCTTGATCCCCCGAATCGTGGGAATCTCCGCCAACCGCGCCAGCGTTTCCGGCTCCATGTTGACGCCGGTGAAGAGTGGGATGTTGTAGACCAGGATCGGCAGCGACACCGCCTCCGACACGCTGCGGAAATGGCGCAGGAGGCCTTCCTGGGTGGGCCGCGAGTAGTACGGCAGAACAACCATGATCACGTCGTAGCCCAGCCGCTCGGCCGCCTGCGCCAGCCGGACCGTGTTGCGCGTGCTGGCCGAGCCCACGCCGGCTACCAGAGGCGCCCGGCCCGCGACGGCCTCTTTGGCGGTTTCCCAAATCCCAATCCGCTCTTCATCCGTGAGGGCGTAGAACTCCCCAGTAGTTCCAGTCAGAATCAGGGAGTCGCAATACCCTTTGCGGATGACGAAATCAGCCAGCTCCCCGAGGGCTTCCCAATGGACGTCTTCGTTGGCCCGGAAGGGCGTCACCAGCGGAACGGCGACGCGTCCCAGAATGTCTGCCAGCGTTCTCATCCCACCTCCACGATGGTCTTTCGATCATGAGCCGGCTCCGCCGGGCTCCCGGAGATTCCGGCAATGTCCCGCGCCGCTTCCCACACGAGCGCGCCAAATTCCAGCAATCGGCTTTCAGTGATGCGACTCCCCGGGCCGGAGATGCTGATGGCGCCCACCGCTCCGCTCGACGGCTCGATGAATCCCGCGGCAGCGCACAGCACCCCTTCTTCGTGCTCTTCCCGGTCCAGCGCGAATCCCAGACGCCGGATTCGCAACAACTCCTCCTCGAGCCGATTCAAGCTGGTAATGGTGTGAGCCGTGAATCGGGGCATGCCGTGGCGGGCCGCAATTTCGCGCACCTGTTCGCCGGCCAGCAAGGCCAGCAACGCTTTGCCGAGCGAGGTGCAATGCAGCGGCGCGCGCAACCCCTGATCGCCGCGAGTGTGAAGTTGATACGGCGATTCGATTGCCACCACCACCAGCAGCTCATCATTCGATATGATCCCGAGCTTCACCGTCTCCTTGGTTTCGTCCGCCAACCGGCGCAAGTGAGGCATCGCTCTGGTCACCAATTGTGTATTTCGCGAGAACAACAGACCCAGCTCGAAGACCCTGGGCCCCAGGCAAAACCGCTTCTCCTCGTCCTGCGTCACAAAACTCAGACTTTGAAGGGTGCGCAGCAGATTGTGCGTCGTGCTCTTGGGAATGGACAAGTACCGGCTGAGGTCGCTGACGGTCAGGGTTGACCCAGCCGTGCTGAACGCACACAGCAGCTCCAGGGCCTTCCGGACGGAGGCGACCTGGTAGTCTCTTGCCTTTTCGGCTGGTGGGTTCATACAGTCTGAATTATTGGCTGTAATTCTGAAGCTGTCAAGTCTTGACAACACGATCGCGGACGCCATAGAATTCCACTAGCCGATTCAGCATATCAGGTGGATTGTTCAGCATAGCTGAACATAAGAGGTGAAGCAATGAGACACTCGACCGTTCCCGCCCGAATTCTGCGGACGCTGGCGGTCAACGCCGCGTTGTGCCAGGCCCAACTGGCTCTCGGGCAATCCACCGCCGCGGACATCGTCGGCATCGTGCGCGACGCCACCGGCGCTGT
>JACQDF010000058.1 GCA_016201205.1 Acidobacteriota bacterium | reverse complement strand
GGCGGCCTGCTGGTGGGCGCGTGCCTGAACCAGAGGCCGGATCTGTTCGGGGCGGCGATTCCGCAGGTGGGCGTGATGGACATGCTGCGCTTCCACAAATTCACCATCGGGCAGGCGTGGGCATCGGACTACGGCTCGCCCGACGACCCGAAGGATTTTCAGGCGCTGAGCAAGTACTCGCCGCTGCATAATATCCGGCAGGGAACGAAATATCCGCCGGTGCTCATCATGACGGCAGATCACGACGACCGCGTGGTGCCGGCGCACAGCTTCAAATACGGAGCGGCGTTGCAGCATTCTCAGCAGGGGGAGGCTCCGATTCTGCTGCGGATCGAGACGAGCGCGGGGCATGGCGGAGGGAAGCCGACGTCGAAGAGGCTCGAGGAGGATCTGGATATTCTTGTGTTCCTGCGGGAGGCGCTGAAGCTGTAGTCGGGCGGCAGGCCTGCGAAGGCCTGCGCTACCGCCTTGTGGCCCTCCTCGGTCATCTGATATAGTCGATTCGGTAAAATCCAAGGCCGGTAATGGACCGGCATATGAATCGCGCCGCCTGCAGGCTCCTCCACCGGCTCCGGCGCTACAATGCAGAGACACGAAAGGACGGTGTCTGACAGTGAGTAAGCACCAAGACGAACTGGATCCAAAGACCCGGAAAGCCGGCTTCTCACGCCGCGGATTCATCCGCGGGGTGGGAGCCACCGGCGGCGCTCTGGGCGGCGCCATCTGGACGGAAGAAGAAGCGCAAGGCGCTCAAGGCGCGGTGAAGACCGCCGGCCCGGGCGCCGTGCCGGTAACCTTAAACATCAACGGGAAAGAGCACAAGCTCAACATCGAACCGCGGATGACGCTGCTGGACGCCTGCCGCAATCAGCTTGATCTGACGGGCGCCAAACGCGTCTGCGACCGCGCGACCTGCGGCGCCTGCACCATGATCATGAACGGCAAGGTGGTCTATTCCTGCACCGTGCTCGCCATCGACGCGCAGGGCAAGCAGATTCAGACCATCGAAGGCATTTCCGCCGGCAGGCCGCACGCGGTGAGCGTGGCATTTGTGAACAACGACGGCCAGCAGTGCGGGTATTGCACACCGGGCTTTGTCATGGCCGCCAAGGGATTCCTGGACCGCAATCCGAATCCCACCTACGAGCAGGTGAAGAGCGGGCTGGGCGGCAATCTCTGCCGATGCGGCACCTATGTCGGCGTGCGCAAAGCCGTGCTGGAAGCCGCCAAGGCGGTGAAGGGAGGGAAGAATGCCTAACTACAATTGGCCTCCGATGGATCAGCGCCAGCAGATGGGCAAGCGGCAGAGCCGGCTGGACGGCATCGAAAAGGCGACCGGGCGCGCCAGGTATTCATCCGATCTGAATCGCCCGGGCATGCTGTTCGCAGTCATGCTTACTTCGCCCTATGCGCACGCCCGCGTGCGCAGCATTGACACCAGCGCCGCCCAGAAACTGGCCGGCGTAACCGGGATTCGCACCATTGTCAAAGCCGGCGATGAAGTGAACTGGGTGAGCCAGGAAATCGCCATCGTGGCGGCCACCAGCGAGCAGATCGCCCGCGATGCGGTGCGGCTCATTCAAGTCGATTACGAAGTCCTGCCGCACGTCGTCAAGGAAGAGAATCTCGCCAAGGCCGGCAATCGCGCCAGGCCGGCCGGCGAGCAGGTGACCGGCGACCCGGACAAGGCCTTCAAAGAAGCAGACGTGATCAGCGAAGGCCAATATGGCATTCCGGTGCTCACGCACTGCTGTCTCGAGTCGCATGGCCAGGTGATCGAGTGGAGAGGCGACACCATTTACTTCTATCCCTCGACGCAGAACGTCAGCGGCATCGGGCCCGATCTGGCTAAGAACCTCGAGGTGCCCGCCACTCAGGTGAAGGTGCACATGGACCACGTCGGCGGCGGGTTCGGCAGCAAGTTCCCGTCTGACCGCTGGGGGATCGAATGCGCGCGGCTGTCCAAGGAGAGCGGCGGCCGTCCGCTGAAGCTTTTCCTGGACCGCGCCACCGAGCTCAGCATCGCCGGCAACCGGCCTTCGGCGTTCGCCAAGATCAAAGTGGCGGCGAAGCGGGACGGTACGATTACCGGCTGGGAATCGACGTCCTGGGCGACGGGCGGCATGAGCGGCGGCGGCATGCCGCCGATTCCGTACGTGATGACCAACATTCCGAACCGCCGGCTGAATCACTCGGCGGTGCAGACCAACGGTGGTCCGCTGCGCGCCTGGCGCGCTCCGAACCATCCACAGGCGTCGTTTCTGACCTGCGCGGCGGTCGAGGACCTGGCCGCCAAGCTGGGAATGGATCCGCTGGAAGTCTTCGCGAAGAATGTCCAGTGGGCTCCGGAAGCGAGGCGGGAAACATATCTGCATCAGTTCAAGAAAGCCGCCGAGTTGTCCGAATGGAGCAAGCGGTGGCACCGCCGCGGCGATTCCGGGCCTGGCACTGTCAAACGGGGCATGGGCGTCGGCATTTGCACCTGGGGCGGCGCGGGTCATCTCTCCAATTGCAAGGCGACGATCCATCCGGACGGATCGGTGGAGATCGAACTGGGCAGCCAGGATCTGGGCACCGGTACGCGAACGGTCATCACCCAAGTGGCCGCGGAGACCCTTGGCCTGCCGCTGGACGCCATCAAAGTGAAGATCGGCGACAACTCGTATCCGCCGTCGAACGCATCGGGCGGCTCGACGACAGTGGGCGGCGTATCCAGCTCGACGCGGATCGCTACCTCCAACGCGCTCGAAAAACTCTTCGAGAAAGTGGCCCCTGCGTGGAATACCACGGCGGACAAGCTGGAAGCCGCCGGCGGCAAGATCCAGGTGAAGGGCGACAGCTCGAAGTCGCTGACCTGGGCGGCTGCCTCGAAGAAGATGGGTGTGCAGAGCATCACTGAAATGGGCCAGAACGACCCGAAGAATCCGCGGGGATTGAACACGCAGGGCGTGTGCGGCGTCCAGATCGCCGACGTCAGTGTGGACGTGGAAACGGGCGTGGTGAAGATGAACCGGCTGGTGGCCGTCCAGGACTGCGGGTTGGTGATCAATCCGAAGCTGGCCGAAGGCCAGGTGGCCGGCGCCTGCATCATGTCGATCTGCGGGGCTCTGATGGAAGAACGGATCATGGATGCCGCCACCGGCCGGGTGCTGAACCCCGAAATGGAGTTCTACAAACTGGCCGGCATCGGCGACATCGGGGAGATCCTGGTTCACATGGACATCCGGCCGGAGATGGACAGCCGCGGCGTCATCGGCCTCGGCGAGCCGCCCACGATAGGCGGAATCGCCGCGATCGCCAATGCCGTGGCCAACGCCATCGGCGTGCGAGTGCCGGTGGTGCCGTTAACGCCGGACAGGGTTCTGGCGGCTCTGGAAGAGAAGAGGAGCGCATAGCCATGCAAGCCTTCGAATATGCAAGTCCAACTACGGTAAAGGAAGCGGTGGACATGCTCTCCTCCAAGTGGGGAGAGGTGGACATTCTCGCGGGAGGCACCGACCTGATCAGCCTGATGAAGGAATACCTGCACACGCCGCGCCGGGTGGTGAATCTCAAGGGGATCAAGGAGCTCGGCGGCATTCAGAAGACGGGAGGCGGATTGCGCATCGGCGCCACCGTGACGCTGGATGAGCTGGCCGAGAACTCGACCGCACGCTCGGAGTACCAATCGCTGGTGCGAGCGGCGCTGGGCGTATCGAGCCCGCAGATCCGCAATATGGGGACTGTGGGCGGCGATCTGTGCCAGCGTCCGCGGTGCTGGTATTTCCGCCAGGGATTCGGCATCCTCGGCCAGGACAAGAGCGGAGCGAGCCTGGTGGTAAATGGCGAGAATCGCTATCATGCGATCTTCCCGCAGCCGCCGGCGTACTTTGTGAGCGCTTCGAGCCTGGGTCCGGCGCTGATCGCGCTGGGGGCCAAGGTGAAGATCGCCGGACCTTCCGGGTCGCGGGAGTTGCCGGTGGAGCGGTTGTTCGTGGCGCCGCGTGACAGCTCGAGCCGCGAAATCGCTCTCGCTTCAAACGAGATCCTCACCGAGGTGATCGTACCTTCGGCGCGAGGCGTTCGGAACACGACTTATGAAGTGCGGCAAAAGGAAGCTCTCGATTGGCCACTGGTGTCGGCATCGGTGGCGTTGCGGATGAAGGGCAGCACGGTAACGAATGCGCGCGTCGTGCTCGGGCACGTGGGTCCGACGCCGGTAACAGCCGCCGAAGCCGAAAAGGCGCTCGCCGGAAAGGCGCTGACGCAGGAAACAGCCACCGAAGCCGGCAAAGCGGCGGTGGCGGGCGCCAGGCCGCTGACCGGGAACACGTACAAAGTGCAACTGGCGCGGATCGCAGTGCAGCGGGCGCTGCTGGAGGCGGTCAAGTTGCGAGGCTAGTAGTCATGGAACGCTCGACGATCACGGTGATCGACGACGATCGCTGCCAGAATCTCCGCTGGAAGGGCCTCTATATCGATGCTCCCTGGGACCCGGATGTGCAGCATGGCAACGATCGCGCGTTCTGGTGTCACCAGACGCAGAAATGCATGGGACCGGACGGGAGGATCGCGGACGACTACGAGTGCAACCCGTTCCGGAAATGCTACGAAGAGTTGTAGCGCAGGTCTCCGCCGGAGAGCTTGACGGGCCGGAGGCCTACGCTACCCGAGTCATGATATATTCGCAGGTAGGAGGCGAGGAATGAAGTCGATGAAAGTTCTGGGTTTTTTGGTGGCGCTGTCGATGGTTGCCTTTGGCGCGGGCCCTGGCAAGTCGGCGCTGCATGGCGAATACGTGGAAGCGCGAACGGCGGACGTCTTTACGGGCGCCTGTTTTGCCAATTCAGAGGTGAACCTGACGGGGAACCTCGCGGTTTTTGGCTGGCGAGTTTCCAAGGGGACCTTTGAAGGCGTGAGGCTGGACGGCCTTGGCGTCGTGGGCGTTGTCGAGGCGAGTGCGACCCTGGGCGATATTCATAACAGCGCATACCCGGCGAAGTCGGTGTTGATTGTCGACGAGCGTGCAAACGTGGAACAGCGTCTTGCGCTGCGGAACTTTGCCAGACGCATGGGCGGGGATTTGCTTCAGGATGTCGTCAAAGTACTGTATGCGCCGGTGGATCTGGCTGTCGAAAACAACAATGTGCACAACGCGACGGCCACTCTCAAGGCAGGTTCTTTCGCGGAGATTCAAACACGCGCCATTCGCGAGGCCGATAAAGTCTGCATGCACGAGGAAGTCTGGTACGCGCCGCTGACCAAACTCGATCATGCGATGCCGGCCTATTCGCTGGCTCACAACTATACCGGCGATGGCCTGAACACGAAGTGGTCCAGCCCGGGTAAGAGGAGCGCGTTTGTCGGCACATTCCAGTTCGAGGATTAGCAGCTACGGACCAGGACGCTGATTGCCCGCGTCCGGATCACGCCAGCGCCCGTTTGCAGTACTCGAAGCATTTCTTCACTTCCGAGACCGTTTCCACGCCCTTGTATTCGTACTCGATCAAGGCCGGAATCGGGTACTTCCTTGTCTTTAGCAGTTGCAGCACCTCTTTGATTTTCGTATCCCCTTCGCCGAACGGCACATTCGGCCCTTGATCTTTCTTCCGGTCCTTGATGTGGAGCGTGAGGATGTCTTTGTGGTGCTGGCTCAGGAAGGAAACCGGATCGAAGTTGGCGGCGGTGAAGTGGCCGATGTCGAGGTTGATGGCGATGTACCGGGACCGGCCGTGCATGGCTTCGGCGAAGTTCTCCGGCGTCGCGAATTCGTTCGGTTGGACGCGCGAGTGGTTGTGCATGCCCACGCGGATTCTGGCCTTGCCGGCGTAGGGATCGATGCGTCTGGCGGTCGAGACATTCGCCGATGCGGTCAGGCACTGGACGCCCAGAGCCTTGGCGAACTCGAAGCCACGCTCGATTTCGCCATCATCGAAATCATCCCGGAAACTGTAGTTGTACGCCCAGAGAACGATGCCGGCTTTCCTGAACTTGTCGCGGATCCGGGTGAAGTGGTCCAGCGATACGGTCTTGCGCCACATGCGCAGCTCCTGGCGGGTCATCCGGGGCTCGACGTGGCTGGCTGACAGCTCGCAATAGCCAAGGCCGATTTCGAGCATGGCGAGGATGGCGTCATCGAGCGAGCGGTCGCGGAAGCTGTAGCTCTGGGCGCCGATCATGACGCCGCTGAATTTGGAACTTACAGTGGCGGCCGCGGGCAAGGCAAGCAGAGTTTTTGCGAAAAGGCGTCTGGTGGTCATGTCCCGGTTCCTGAAGAATCGTATCACGGCTCAAGCTGGCGGCTGTTGGTCCGATAAGAAAAGAAGTGTAACCGACGGCTTCGGGCGTACAGACAGGCGGCCGGAGCCGGTCTTTGAGGCAGTGGCGTATCGCTGCTTCGAGTGACTGTCCCATGGAGGGCGTCCGGCTAGATCCCGGGTTCGTTGAGGAACGCGCGGGATTGCCGGACGCCGGCTCTTCCTTCGTGGAGCTGGCGCACACGGGCCAGCGAATCGGCCTGGTCCGGCGTCTTGTCGCGCCGCCAGCGGACGATCCGCGGAAACCGCAGCGCATAGCCGCTGGCATGCCGCTTGCTTCGCTGGATCGCGTCAAACGCCACTTCCAGCACGATCGCCGGTCTCACCAGCAGGACACGCCCGGACTCTTCCTGGGCCAGAGACGGCAGCAGGCGCGTCAATTCGCGAATCTCACTGTCGGTAAGCCCGGAGTAGGCTTTGCCGATGTTGACCAGGCGCGCTCCATCCCGGATGGCGAACGTATAATCGGAAAGCAGCGTGGCCCGCTTGCCGTGCCCGCGTTCGGCGGCGGTGATCACAACGTCCAGGGTGGCATAGGGCCTCTTGATCTTCACCCAGGCGCCGCTCCGCCGGCCTGATTCGTAGGCACTCCCGGGCCGCTTCAACACCAATCCTTCATTGCCACGCTCGCGGGCTTCGGTGAAGCGCGTTTCCAGGTTGTCCGCCCGCTGCTGTGGAGAAACGAGCAGCGGCGCACCGTGCCCGGCGAGCGTCTGCTCGAGCAATGCCCTGCGTTGTTCCAATGGCGTGTCGAGCAGCAGATCCCCGTCGAGGTAGAGGATGTCATAGGCCATGAAGATCACCGGAACCTGTTCCAGAATCTCCGCCGTGAGCCGTTTCCTGGACAGGCGTCGCTGGAGCGCGAAAAATGGCAAAGGGCTCCCGCCCCGCCAGGCCAGGACCTCCCCGTCCAGAACCACGCTGTGCGGGAGCGCTTGGACCGCGGCGGCAATTTCGGGATACGAGGAGGACGCTTCGTCCAGACTCCGCGTGAAAATCATGACCTTGTCACCGGACGCATGAATCTGGGCGCGGATCCCGTCATACTTGTCTTCCACAAGCCAGATGGCGGGATCGAGAATTTCCCTCACTTGATCGACGGGCTTGGCAAGCATGAAATCCATGGCGTGAAACAGAGAGGCTTCGACGGCATGCAACCGGCCGCGGCGCGCGGCCAGCGCGACTGCGGGAAGATCGCCCGAGCGGTTGCTGGCCTTGCGGACCGTGTCGTGCGCGGCGCCGGCGGCGGCAGCCACGGCTTCCTCGACGATCTTCTCCTTCAAGCCGATCCGCAGATCGCCGGTGATCACTTTGATGAAGTACTGCAACGTGCGAGGGCGGTGCTGGAGAAAGATGGAGGTGAGCAGCGAAACCTTGCCGGCAGCCCGGCGGGAGTAATACAGCCGCTGGTAGAGCAATTCAGCGCTCGCCAGCGTCATCGGTTCGCGGCGCGTGAAGCCTTCCAGCAGCAGGCCGATGGCCTCTCCCGCATCGCCGACTTCGCGGAAACAGAGGCGAACAATCTCCGGCTCCCACGGCAGGATCTCCATCAGGGCATCGCGGAGGCGGGAGTGGCCGATGGACAGCTCAGCCTCTGTCCGGGCCAGCGGCCGGGCGCAGAGGAACCGCACCACGCGCGGCAGATCCTCGTCGGAAAGACCGCGCAGGTATTCCGACAGCAGGCGCACTTTCTTTCTGCGGCTGCCCGTCTGAGCGACTTCGTCACAAACCTGAGCAAAACGGTCCATGGCGGTCACTCGTCTTCCGGCGCTCGAACGCCAGCGGCGCGCGCGTCGCAGCCGGTTTGCCTCAGGATTCGCGCGAAAGCTTCGGCATAGCCGTGGACCACATCGACGCGCCGTGCGCCGCTGGATTGAACCATCGAGATCAGTTCTTGGAAATCGCCGTGGTCGGAATACGGGATCAGGTGCTCGGCGCGGGCGCCAAGGCGAGCGTTGGCGAGCGCGGCCCAGCCAGAGACATAAGCAAAGCGCAGGTTCCGCGCCGAAGCTTCCAACTGGTCCCGAAGGCCGGGCGTCACAACCACCGCTGTGCCTTTCGTGCTCTCAGCATCGTAAGGTTCCCATTGGACGGGATAACCTGCCGCTTCATACAGCGGCAGATAGTGAACGATGGCGCCGTGAACCGACACCGGGATGCCGGCCTCGCTCAGCGCATGCACCATCTCCTGCCCGCGGCCCAGCGTGGATCCAAGGAATACGGGAGTTGTCTGCTCGTCCAGGCATTCCCGGGCAAAGCCGGCGATCCGGCGTCGCGCCTGCTCCGTCTCGAGAAAGTGGAAGATCGGCAGGCCGAAGGTGGACTCGATGATCAGGTGATCGCACGCTACTGTTTCGGTGGCGCAGCCACACAAGGGCGGGCGCAGCTTGATGTCGCCGGTGTACACGAGGCGCTCCCCGCGGTGTTCCACGAGCAACTGTGCGGCGCCCAGGATGTGACTGGCCGGACAGGCGGTGAGCCGTGCGCCATGGAATTCGGCGCATTCATGGTAGTCCAGCGGCCGGAAGCCGGCTTCGTCCAGCCCGAGGCGGGTCCGGTAGAGCGACAACGTGGCCGGCGTCGCAAACACAGTCCCATGGGGCGAGCGGGCGTGATCGCTATGAGCATGCGAAATCCAACACGCCTCCTGCGGTTCCTGCGCATCCAGCCACAAGCCGATCTCGGATAAGAAGATGCCCCGGGGCGAGTATTCGATCCGCATGGCGAAAGCCGGCCGCCGGTGGCGAAGCCGCGCGACGCCGCTCTCTGGAAAGTATAGACTCCCCCCAATGCCGGTGATCGGTCTGATATCTTGGCGTTAAGCGATGAGTAACGTGCGCAACCAGGAAGCCGGAACGGCAGGGAGCATTTTTGTTCTCCGATTATTTGGCGTTCCGGTGCGGTTTCACTTCACTTTTGTGCTGCTGGTTGTGTTTTTAGGGGCGCTGGGACTGGAAGGCCCTTCCGGAGCGGAAGCGGCAATTTACGTTCTCGCCTTGTTCGCTTCCGTCCTGCTCCATGAGCTGGGCCACGCGCTCGTATCCAGGCGTTACGGCATCGGCACAGTGGAGATCGTAATGTTCCCGATCGGCGGGGTGGCGCGTTTGGAGCGAACGCCCAAACCCAGAGAGGAGATCTGGATCGCACTGGCCGGTCCGGCGGTGAATGTGGCCATTGCGGGAGCGCTGATCGGCGCGGCCGCGGGGCTCGCCGGCTCATTCGCCTGGGATAAGTTGTTCTCCCGGCAAGCGGGTGATCTGCCGGGGCAGATCGCGGCGGGCAACCTGGTGCTGGCGTTGTTCAACCTGCTGCCTGCCTTCCCCATGGACGGTGGTCGAGTTCTGCGCGCGATGCTCGCGCTGAAGCGGGGGGAAGCCGCCGCCACCGAGATGGCGTCCAGGGCCGGCCGGTACCTCGCCATCGCCATGGGATTGTATGGCCTGATCAGCGCTAATTTCATGCTCGTGTTCGTGGCGTTTTTCGTGTATCTGGGCGCGGTGCAGGAAAACGCGGCCGTGCTCGGCCGCTTCCTGACGCAAGGCGTGCCCGTACGGAAGGCGATGGTCACCGACTTTCGAACCCTGACACACGGGCAAACGATTCGCGACGCCGCCAACCTGCTGCTGGCCACGTCTCAGCAGGATTTTCCCGTGGTCCACGGAGATCAGGTGATGGGCCTTCTGGGGCGGAGCGCCCTGTTGCGCGCCATGGCGCGGGAAGGGCCCGACGCTTACGTCTCCGGCGTGATGGAACGCAACTTCATCCGGCTGGGACCGGCGATGGATCTTTCCGAAGCCATGCCGCTGATGTCCCAGGCCGGCAGTTGCGCGCTGGTGATGGAACAGGACAAGCTGCTCGGACTACTGACGGCGGAAAACCTGGCGGAGTTTCTTCTGCTGCGCCGTTTAGGCCTGGGCCAGAAGTTGTGAGCTCTGTCTCGATTCCCTCAGCCATCCCAGGGGCCGCACACCGCGTGGTCATTGTCGGCGGCGGTTTCGGCGGGCTCGAAGCCGCCAAGGCGCTGCGAGGCGCTCCCGTGCGGGTGACGCTGATCGACAAGCGGAATTTTCATTTGTTTCAGCCGTTGCTGTATCAGGTGGCGAGCGGCGGACTCTCGCCGGGCGACATCGCGGCCCCTTTGCGCGCAGTTTTGCGCAGGCAGAAGAACGCAGAGGTGCTGCTGGGCGAGGTCGGCGGCATTGACTTGGCCGGGCGGCAAGTTCTGCTGAAAGGCATGGGCATCGAGTACGACACGCTGATCCTGGCCGCCGGAGCCACGCACAGCTACTTAGGCCACCCGGAATGGGAAACTTTTGCGCCGGGGCTCAAGACCGTTGAAGACGCCACCGAGATCCGGCGGAGGATGCTGTTCGCTTTCGAAGCAGCCGAGTTGGAGCTCTCCCCGGAGACCCGCCGGCAATGGCTGACATTCGTGATCGTGGGCGCGGGGCCGACCGGCGTCGAGCTGGCTGGCGCGCTGGGCGAAATCGCCAACGAGACGCTGCGGGAGGATTTCCGCCGCATTCATCCCTCCGAGGCGCGGATCCTGCTGCTGGATGCGGCGTCCCGTCTGCTTCCGGCGTTCCCCGAAGAGCTGTCCAGGCAGGCTGAGCGCTCGCTGATCCGGCTCGGAGTGCGGGCCCGGTGCGGGGTGCGGGTAACGGGCATCGACCGGGAGGGCGTAACGATCGAACGCGCCGAAGGAGTGGAGCGCGTCGCCGCGCGAACGGCCTTCTGGGCGGCGGGCATCGAAGCCGCTCCTCTTGCCCGTGTGCTTGCTGCCGGGTCGGGGCTGACGCTGGACCGCGCCGGGCGGGTGATTGTGCGCGGCGATCTCAGTGTTCCGGATCACCCGGAGATCTTCGTCATCGGGGACCTGGCTCATTGCGAGATCAACGGCAGACTCGTGCCCGCGGTGGCCCCCGCCGCCATGCAGATGGGGCGTTACGTGGCCCGAGTGATCCGCAAGCGGCTGGCAGGCCAAGGCACTGAGCCGTTTCGCTATGCCGACAAAGGAACCCTGGCGGTGATCGGGCGAGCCGCTGCCGTCGCCGATTTCGGCACGATCCGCATTGGCGGATGGCCCGCATGGCTGGCGTGGCTGTTTATCCACCTCATGTATCTGGTGGGGTTTCAGAACCGTGTTCTCGTGTTCATCCAGTGGGCCTTTCACTACTTCACGTTCAACCGCGGCGCCCGGCTGATCACGGGCGGGTCTCGACACCGGTCCCCATCAGGCACGGTCTAATCCCCGCTTGCTGACGCGCGCGGCTCAGCAAGGGCTTCCGAGCCGCGACCGTTAGGGAGCGTGACAGGCGCTAATCCAGGGGGCGGTGTGGCTTGCTGATCTTGAAAGCCTTCTTGCGGCCCAGACTGGCCGGGTGTCCTTGATACTTGTGCTTGCCGTTCAGCAGCAGATCCACTGGCCGATGCGTCGGGTAGTCAAATGTAAGCACGTCCCCTTCTTCCATTTTCAGCAGATCGTCCACGCGCAGCGTGGGACCGCGCAGGCGCGCGTCCACGTGCACCAGCGCCGGCTTGATCAGGCGCAGCACGCGGCTTTGTTCCTCCAGGGTAGACTCGGATTTTCGTATCGACCACTGCTGGTCGAATTTTTGCCGCAGCATCTTAATGATGATCGACGGCATCCCGATGTTCATCATGCCCGAGCTTTCTCCGATGCGCACCTCGAGGCTCACCGCCACCACTGCCTCGTTCGGCGCCAGGATCTGCAGTAATTGTGATTCTGTCTTGAATGATTCAATCGTGAAGCTGATGTTGGTGACGGTGGACCAGGCGTCCTTCAGATCGTGCAGCACGATGCGAAACAGGCTTTCGAGAATGCTCTGCTCGATCTCGGTGACCTCGCGGTCCGGCCGCAGGGCCCCTTTACCGGCCCCGCCGAGCAGCATTTCCAGAATCGGAAAGACCAGCGACGGGTTGATCTCGAGAACCGCGCTGCCGTCGAAGGGCCGCATGCCGAGCGAAACCAGGCACGTGGGCGTCGGCAGGCACTGCGAGAATTCCATGAACGACAACTGCTCGACCGAGACCAGATTCACCAGGGCGTAGTTGCGCAAATACGCCGACAGGCTGGAGCTGAGACTGCGCGCGAACGCCTCATGCAGCAGGTGAATGGCGCGGAGCTGGTCTTTTGCGATCCGGTCCGGACGGCGGAAGTCATATGGCTGGGCGCGCCGGGCGGCGTCTTCCTGGGCGCCGCCGTCCCGCAAGTTGCGAAAAACGCTGTCAATCTCCTCTTGTGTGAGGATGCGATCCAGAGCCATACCAATACCCATCGGCGGGATGGGGGCGGACGCTTATAGGAAGGGAAATGATGGCGCCGGCTGCGATTGCTTGCGCTTTGCTTTACCCGGCGGCGTTTCTGGAAGCGCACCGGCATAGTGGACAGCGGCGGTCCGTTGCGTGGAAAATCAACAACAGGTGGGAGGCAGCACCGTGAAACTCAGCGCGCCGGCTTTGGTTGGCTGCTTATTCCTGGTTTTCTCAAAGCAGATGGCGGCGCGAGACACGCATCGGACGCCGGCAGGCGAATCCGACGCGGCGGCCGGGAGCGCCGACGGAATCATCAGCACTCCGAAACGTGCGCCCGGCAGCCCGGCCGGCGCAACGCTGGAGCCGTCGCAGCCGGGTGTGAACGTGTCCGGGCTGCTGAAGCAGTCGCTGCTGTTTCTGGGTATCCAGCATAGTTTCCGGCTGGCGACGGAAGCGGGGACGCGGGAGGGGCTCAGGGGCCCGTTCCTGCGCAACTACGGACGCGCGGTCAAGAGCATGCACGGTTGGGCCGATGGGGATGAGTTCTATGTGAACTACATCGGCCACCCGATGATGGGTGCAATCGCAGGCCGCATCTGGGCACAGAACGACCGCCGTTTCCTGGATGTGGAATTCGGGCGCGATCCGGAGTACTGGAGAAGCCGGCTGCGCGCGGCCGCGTTTTCTTACCTGTACAGCCTTCAATTCGAGATCGGGCCGGTAAGCGAAGCCAGCATCGGCCGCGTGCAGGAATACTGGCCGGCACAAGGATACGTGGATCATGTGGTCACGCCCATCATCGGCATCGGCTGGATGATTGCCGAGGACGCCCTGGACAAGCATGTGGTCCAGCGGCTGGAGGCCAAGACCGGGAATGGCTGGCTCCGCCTGCTGGTTCGCGGATGGCTGAACCCGACGCGCAGCCTCTCGAACATGGTCAGAGGCAAGGAGCCCTGGTACCGGGACACACGCGCCGGCGTGTATCTGCCCTATTCGTACGTTACCCGGCGCAGCAGTGCGGAACCGCGTCCCCGGAGAGACCTGCCGCCGGATACCGGCCTTGCGCCATTCGAGTTCACCATGACCTTTCAGCCGCAGTACAACCTGAGTAGCGCCGGAAATCTCTGCCTGGGAGGCGCCGGCGAAGGGGCGATTCGGATTGCACCGGCCTGGCAGGTGGTTTTTGGCATGGATGGCTGCAAGATGACAGGGCTCGAGCGGGATCTGTCGGGCGATTCGCTCCGCTACTTTGCCGGTCCGCGGTGGCGCTCGTACAATGCCGGCAGGTGGAGCCATCATGTGCAGGTCACTGTGGGCGGCCAACAACTGACCCAGGAGCGGATGCTGTGGGACAAGTGGCGAGAGCTGGAGCCGCTGGTAAAGGCAGATCCAAAGCCCTATTCGTTGCGGCCTGATTACACGCAGCAGGCGGGAACTCATGGCTTCTCGCTGGCGGCGGGTGGCGGGGTGGACTATAAGCTAAGCCGCGCGCTCGCACTGCGTGTAGCCAGCCTGGAGTACCGCCACTCGTGGGTGGACAGGCTGAACGGCATCAGTTACGACAGCGGGCTGCACTTCACCACCGGACTCGTGCTCCGCATGGGCGTCTGGTAGCTGGTCAGGATTCCTCCCTATTTCTGCCGGGATATACCGGGCCACCCCATTGACAACGGCAGCGCGGCAGTCTAGCCTAACACTCATTGTGGTTCTGGCGAGGATGTCTCGCCCGGTTCTCGTTTTGCAGTTCCAAATTTCGATACCGATTGGATGAGGTGTGACATGGGGAAAGGGTTTCACCGCTACGCGGCGTTCGTGTTCTTGCTGATGGCATTCACTGCGCCTATCTTCGGACAGACAACAACCACGGGCATGATCTCCGGCATGGTGACGGATCCCAGCGGGGCTGCCGTCCCAGGCGCCAGCGTCGAGGTGCGGGACGACCGCACCGGCATCGTGCTTACGCAGCAGAGCAACGCCGCAGGCCAGTTCGTGTTCCCGAACGCTCCTCCCGGGGACTACCAGGTGAAGGTGACGGCGCCGGGTTTCCGGCAATTTGTCGTGAGCGGCCTCAAGGTCGAAGTGACGAAGAGCTATGTCCAGAACGTCACGCTCGAAGTCGGCCAGGTGACCGAATCGGTGGTTGTGAACGCGGCTGAGACGACGGTCGAGCTGCAAACCGCCGACGCGACAGTGGGGAACGTGATATCCGGACGCGCGCTGCCGGATATGCCGAGCTTCACCCGCCAGGTGAACGAATTGCTGACGTTGCAGCCGGGAGCGACGCCGGCCGGAGAAGTGGCCGGCGCGCGCGCCGACCAGAGCACGTTTGCGTTGGACGGGATTGATGTCACCAACCAGAGCATCGGCGGCCTCGCCACCTGGATGTTCCTGAGTGTCGAAGGCGTCGAAGAGCTGCGGGTCGGCGTGGCTAATCCAAATGCCTCGTTCGGACGTGGCGCCGGAGGCCAGGTGGCGCTGATCGGCCGTCGCGGATCGAACGATATTCACGGCGCCGCCTTCTGGTACCACCAGAACGACAACCTCAACGCCAACAACTGGACCAACAATCGCAACCGGATTCGGAAGCCGGAGTTGAAGGACAACCGTTTCGGCTTCCAGGTGGGCGGTCCGGCGATCAAGAACAAGACGTTCTGGTTTGCGAATTACGAAGGCAGGCGTTTTCCGCGCTCGAGCACGGTGAATCGCAACGTGCCGACGGACTCGCTGCGGCAGGGCGTGCTGCGGTTCCGCGACGCCGCCGGCAATATCAACAGCTATCCGCTGGCGACCGCGCAGGCCTGCGGGCCGAACGGCACGGACGCGTGCGATCCGCGCGGGCTGGGCCTGAGCCCCACGATCGCCGCCCTGTGGCGGCAGTTGCCGGCCGGCAATGACCCCAGCCAGGGGGACGGTCTGAACACGATCGGCTTCACGGGCACCGTGACGCACCCGATCCAATACGACTTTTACAACGCACGCGCGGATCAACAACTCACCGACAAATGGCGCATCGAAGCCTCGATCCGTTATTTCCGCCAATTGAACATCGACAACGGCTCACTCGACATCCGCGGCGGCAACCTCCAGCCGATCCGCCAATTCCCCACGCGCCAGAATATGGAGACGATCGCGGTGCACGGGGTGATCCGGCCGACGCTGACGGGCGAATTCCGTGTTGGACGCGTGCGCAACCGAGCGGCCACGGACGTCATCCGGCCCAATGCTTCCGCGACAACACTGGGGATTCCCGGCACCAGCACGCCGGAAGGCTTTATCGCCCTCGATATCGGCGCCCGCGGCGGCGCGCAGAGCATCCTCTCGGAGCCGTTCGACGTGGACACTCAGCTTGCGCGCAAGCAGCAGAACGACAATCGCATTTACCAGCTCAACGCCGATATGAACTGGCTGAAAGGGAAACATACCATTCAGTACGGAGGCCATGTCCGCTGGCTGCCGACGCTGCACCGCCGCGACGACAAAGTGCTGGGGGCGCTGGGCGCGCTGGTGGCCCAGATCGATTCGGATCTCGGGGCGCTGGTGCTGCCTTCTTCGGTGGCGCCTCCCACCTGCGGCGCAGGGCGCACCAGCAACTGCCTGCAATCCGGCGATGTGAGATCGTGGAACCGCCTGTATGCGGGCATGACCGGCCTGATCGACAACGTCAGCGTGCTGGCCGTCCGCGACGGCAGCTTCAAACCTCTGCCCTACGGCGACCTGCTCGAATCCGACACCATCGGCATCCATGCACCCGAGTTCTACGTGCAGGATGTGTGGCGGATCAAGCCGTCCTTGACCGTTACGCTCGGCGTGAACTACGGCTGGCAAACGCCGCCCACGGAGCGCAAAGGCCGCTACACCTTGCAGACGGATAAAGCATCCGGCCAGCTTCTGACGGCCGCCCCGTTCCTCGAGCAACGCAAGTCCGCCGCTGCCGCCGGGCAGATATTCAACCCCGACTTTGCGTTTCTTCCGGTCAACGAAGCTCGCGGCCAGCAGGTATTCGATATCGACTGGTCGAACATCGGGCCGCGCGCTTCCATGGCGTGGAATCCAGGCTCCAGCGGCGGTTTGCTGGGCAAACTGCTGGGCGACAAGAAGACCGTGGTGCGCGGCGGATACGCGATCATTTACGACCGGCTGGGCACGGTGTCCAGCGTGATCGTCCCCTCGCTGGGGATCGGCTTTGCGCAGACGCTGAACGTGAACACGCCGGCCTGCAACGCCAGCGGCGCGGGAGGGGCGGGATGCAATGCCGCCAGCACGAATCCGGCCGTGGGTGGGTTCCGCGTCGGCGTGGATGGAACCATTCCTCGGCCGACCGTGCCTCAGCAGTCGGTGCCGGTATCGCCTCCCTGGGGTTTGATCAACAACACACTGCAATTGTGGCCGGAAGTGTTGTCGTTCCAGGTGGACCCGTCCCTCAAGCAGGGAAAGCATCACGAGATCGACATCACGGTGCAGCGCGAGCTGAAAGGCGACGTTGTGGTGGAGCTCACTTACGCCTCGCGGATGGGACGAAAACTCCAGCAGAGCGTTAATTTCCTGCAAGTGCCTTACACGCAACTGGACCGGGCTTCCAGCCAGACGTTCGCGCAGGCCGTAGACAACGTGGCCAGGGCGCTGCGGGCGGGACAGGCGGCAGGGAATCAGCCCTGGTTCGAAAGCAATGTGCCCGGCGGAACGCCATTCATGGTTCAAAGCGCTCGAGGCAGTTTCATCAACGGCGACCTGAATCAGCTCTTTGTGGTCGCCGACCGGCAGCGCATGACGAACCGCCTCCAGCCGTTCAACAACTACATGTCCCAAATGATGCTGATGAAAACGGCCAATGGGCTTTCGAACTACCACGCGTTGTTCGCCACCGTGCGCAAGCGCTTCAGCAAGGGCTTCACATTTGACGCGACGTACACCTGGTCGAAGTCGCTGGACCAGCTTGGGGCCATCCAGAACAGCGCCAGCATCTCGCCGAACAGTTTCGATCAGATGGTCGAGTACGGCCCGTCTGTGTTCGATATCCAGCACCTGTTCAATGGCCTGGGATTGTACGAGCTGCCGTTCAAATCGCAGAAGCCGGTTCTGAAACAGTTGATCAACGGCTGGCAGGTCTCCGGGATCTTCACGGCGCGCAGCGGCGATCCGCTCACGGTCGCATACGGAAGTCAGGTGTGGGGAGGCAGTTTGTTCCTGGGTTTCGGTTCGGGCGCGATTCCGAACGTGAGTCCGGGAACCTTCAGCAACTCGGTGAACGCCGGCGTGACGGGATCCAATAACATCGGCACCAACTCCGATCCGGCCAACCGCGGCACGGGGCTCGGCATGTTCCCGAACCCGGAGCAGGTCTACAACAGCTTCCGCCGTGTCGAGACCAGCCGCGACGGACGCGCCGGGCGCGCCAACCCGCTGCGTGGCATGCCGCGATGGAACCTGGATACCTCCGTCGGCAAACGGACCGTGATCGTTCCCGGCGAGCATCCGGTGACGCTGCGGATCAGCTTCGACTTTTTCAACATCTTCAACAAGGTCGACTTCAACAATCCCAGCCTGGATCTGAACAATCCGCGGGGATTCGGCGTGATCACGGGGCAGTTTACTCCGCCCAACCGGGTGGATGGCAGCCGCTGGATTCAGGCGGGGGTGCGGATCGAGTTCTGACATGAGCGGGCGGATCACTCTCCTGCTGTTTGCCGCGGCTGCTTACTGCCACGCCGCTCCCACGTTCACAAAAGACGTGGCGCCGATTTTCTACAAACACTGCGTCCAGTGCCACCGCCCGAAGAACATCGCGCCGATGTCGCTTCTGGACTACAAGTCCGCGCGGCCGTGGGCAAAGTCGATCCGCGAGGCGGTCGCCAGCCGCAAGATGCCGCCCTGGTTCGCCGATCCAAGCCATGGGCGCTTCTCGAATGATCCCCGGCTGACGCCTGCCGAGATTCAGGCGATCACGACCTGGGTGGACGCGGGCGCTCCCGAAGGCAATCCCAAGGATATGCTCGCCGCGCCGGCTTTTCAGGAAGGCTGGCGGCTCGGCAAACCGGACATCGTGATTGACATCGGAGAAGATCACGAGGTAACCCCGGGCGAGGATGCCTATGAGCACTTCGTCGTGCCGTCGAATCTCACCGCAGGCGCCTGGGTCCGGGCCGCCGAGATTCTGCCCGGGAATCGCGAAGTGGTTCATCATGTGCACGTGCTGCTGGTGCAGGACGACCTGAAGGCGATGGAGGTGGCTTCGACGAAGAACATGCCCGCGCTCTCGAAATACCTGCTGCGCGAGGGCAAGCTCAGCCGCATCCGCATGGATGCGCCGGTCGTGAACGACGGCTGTGCCGCTGACGCCCCGGATCTGCCGTTCCTGACGGGGTTTCAGGAGGGCGCGCTGGCGAGCTTCCTGCCCGGCCGCCCGCCGGATGTGTTTCCGGAGGGCACAGCGAAATGGGTTCCGCCCGGCTCGCGGATCGAGTTCGTGATTCACTACGCCAGGATCTCCGGGAAGCCGCAGAAGGACCGCACCAGCGTCGGCCTGTTTCTGACGCCGCGGCCGCCCAGGCAGGTGTTGCGGCGAATGGATCTGCGCAATTTCTTCCTGCGCATTCCCGCCGGCGAGGCCAATCACGAGGTGCGCCGCTGCTACACGTTCGAGCAGGACAAGCTGCTGCTCTCATTCACGCCCCACATGCACTATCGCGGCAAGGACATGACGTACGAGGTGATCCGGCCGAACGGGAAACGCGAGATTCTGCTGTCCGTGCCGCGCTACGACTTCAACTGGCAACTCGTGTACAGGTTCAAACATCCCGTGCTGATCGAAAAGGGAAGCCGCATGATTGTCACCGCGCATTACGACAACAGCCCGAACAACCGCGCCAATCCCGATCCGAACCAGGTGATCCGTTGGGGCGACAAGAGCGAAGAAGAGATGATGACAAGCTGGATTGAGTATCTGGAGGCGGCTCGAACCTTTTCCGGAACCACG
>JACQDF010000057.1 GCA_016201205.1 Acidobacteriota bacterium | reverse complement strand
CATTTCCCAAGGGAGCTGCGTTGAAGGACCCTTCAGGTCTATTCAACTCCAGCCTCGACGGGAATGCCAGGCGCGCCATCGACATCCATGAAGGCGACAACGTCGATGAGGCGGCCTTGAAGGATCTCATCCGCGCTGCAGTGGCGCTCAATCTCAAGGGCAAGAGCAAGCCGAAGCCCCGGCGAGCGAGCAGCAAGCGGGCCGAGTAACGCTCCGCTTATCCCCCGGCAAAGCCGGGGGCTTTAAACTTCGTGAGCCGCTCAAAGCGGCTGCGGGTCGCTAGCGCGCCCCGGTCTCCGGGATGCGGCCTCACTTGTACGTAGAGCGCCCGGCCGACATCAATCCTTTTCCAATCATCTCTTGCGTGCGAGTCACTACCTCGTCGTTACGTGCACGGCCGCTTTGTTTATGGCTCGAACTTGACACGCGCGTCCATTGGGAATCTCATCCATTGTGCTTGTCGGCTCACGTCGGGAGTCCCGATGGACTGCCGGAAATGTCAAACTGCTACTGCCACCCCGGCAGAGCCGGGGGGCCTCCTTTGTTAGGCTAGCCTCATCGCAGCTCAGTGGAATCCGGAATATCGGTCGCGCAAAGTCGCGATGTGTTTCTCGATTTGCCGCTTAGGGCAGTTTCCACGACCGTGAACTATTCACTCCTCTACGCCTCTTCATCGCGCGGCGTTCCCTGGGTACGCGGAGGTCGTGAAGCTGCTGCTGGGACATGACCCGCTCCACCGCTGGAGATGCGCGACGAATTCGAGAATACACCGCTCGACAATTGCGTAGGAGAAGCGTGGATGGCGGAAGAAGTCGTCGCGGTCCCAGAGGACCAGGACGCAGAAATCAGTCGCGTCGCGGAAGGCGCCCTGAGGAGCGGTCTTGCAGTAGGCATAGATGTCGCGGATCGAGGCGCACCCATGGGTGGCGCAAAGAAGGCGATTACACTAATTCTGTCAACCTGTATCACGTCTTTGCCCCGGCCTTGATCAGCAGCTCCGTACATGCGCTAAACACTTCGGCGTTACTCGCGGTCATCGTTACAAACCCCTCTCAACGAGACCCACTCCTCAACCACCCGCGCCTTAGAACAGGCGCCACAGGGACTCTCTCGGCCTGGTCATCTTGAACCTCCGATACCACGCACACACGGGATACAGCGCCACCAGCACGGCCGCCCACACCAAGTACGCTCCCTCCAACGATGCGGCCTCGCGGAAGAAGACGAACGAGCAAATGGTCAGAAGGTAGAAGTGCGTGAGGTAGAAGAACAGCGGCGTCTGGCCGAACACGATCAGCGGCGACTGCTCGGATTTCACCTTCTCCGGCAGGCGGATCAGCAGGGCGAGCAGGAGCAGGGCGATGCCGAGCGACGTCGTCCAGAAGACCAACGACGGCGGATACTTCACGTTGTTCAGGAACTCGATCCAACCCGCGTCGCGAGGCTGGCGGATGTTGCCCCAACCACCGGCCGCCCGCAGAGCCAGGCCCGTCAGCAAGAGGATGGCGCCCACGATCCAGACTCGCCGGCTCGCCTGGACGGGATTGCCGCGCCACCAATAGCCAAAGTACAGACCGGCGGCGGCGCCGGCCAGCCAGGGAATCACCGGGTAGATGACGAGCAGGTGCTGCGACAGGCCGGGCGTCAGAAGGACAGCCGCCCACCACGGCCCAGGCTTTCCCGAGGCTGGGAGAAGCGAATTGGTCGCGAGTACGCAGAGCGCCGACACCAGCAGCCAGGCCCAAGGGCGCAGCCGCAACAGGAGGCCGCAGACGATCATCGCCAGCCCAAGTCCCGAAAGCGTGATCAAGCCCCAGTACAACGCGCTGCCATCATTGGGGAGCGGCGCGGAGATCTGGTTGAGGCTGACCCTTGCCGGCTTCAGCAGGGTTTGCAGGAACATGACCGGCGATTCGAGAAGCTGGCCCGTGACCAGGATCGCGAAACCTCGCCCCACGGTACGGCGGATGGCCGCCGCTTCGCTCCCGCCAGCCTCCCGCCGGACGGCGGCGAACCAGTAGATGCCAGCGCCCATCAGGAAGAAGAAGCCGGGCGCGCAGAGATGGGTGATCCAGCGGGTGAGGAACGGAAAGGCGCTGGTGTAGGCGCTCATCGCCCCAGCCCAGAATTCGCTGGCATGCTGCCGGGCGATGAAGGCACTCGCGTGATCGATCGCCATGATCATCATGATCAGGCCGCGCAGAGCGTCGACGGAGAGATAACGGGCGCCAGGGTTCACGTTGGCCTTCCGCGAGTGTAGCACCGCACCGGTTGTTGGCCGCGGTATGGTTTCAACGCGTTTTGACTGGTGCTAGTGACAGAGCTTTCTAATCAACGTTGGTAAACTAAGACTGCGGCCGCGCTGCCTCTCCGGCCGTTACAACCGACGATCCCGCAGGATGGTGGCCGCGGTGGCGTTTTCGACCTTAGGAGCGTCAATTGCCCGACTACAGATGGAAACCGATCGAGCCCCTTTCCGAACGCGATAGAGGAATTGATCTGGCCGAGATCCGGCCGGTTTACGAGACATGGCGGGCCTCGAAGGAGCGCCTACAGCAATCAAGTCAAGCCAGCTTGAGAGAGTTCAACGAGCGCCTGATCCGTAGGCTGAGCGTCGAGACTGGCATCCTGGAGCGGCTGTACGACCTGGATCGAGGTACGACGGAAGCGCTGGTAACCCATGGATTCCTTGAAGACCTGGTGTCTCGCTCGGATACTAATATCGAGCCATCCCGCCTGATTGACATCCTGAGGGATCAGGAGGCCGCCATTCAGCTTACGATCGACTGCGTCGCCAAACGCCGTGACCTCACAAAAAGCGTCGTCAACGAGATCCATCACATCCTGACACGGCATCAGGACACCACTACGGCGATCGACCAGTTCGGGAATAGGCATGAGATCCCTTTGCTCAAAGGAAAGTTCAAGGAGCAGCCAAATAATCCTAAGCGCCCGGAAGGAACGTTGCATGAGTACTGTCCGCCGGTCCACGTCGACGCTGAGATGGACGGTCTCCTCGGCTGGCTTTCTGGCTATTCTCAGGAAGACCCAATCATCCTCGCCGCTTGGCTCCACCACCGCTTCACACAAGTTCACCCTTACCAGGATGGAAACGGCCGAGTCGCCCGCGCACTCACGACGCTGGTGCTGCTGCGCGCCGAATTGCTACCGCTCGTGATAGATCGCGACTTCCGCATCGAGTACATAAAGACCCTTGAGGCGGCCGACGCGGGCGATCTTTCCCCGCTCGCTTCGCTCTTTGCTCGTCTGGAACGCGCTGCCATCCTGCAGGCCCTGAGCGTCGACGCTGACGCGGAAATCTCTCATCAGAGAACGCTGACTTCCGCGGTGATCGAAAGCCTTGCCGAGAAGTTCGGTAAACGACGCCAGGCGAAATTCGCCGAGCTCAGAAGGGTTAACACCGTTGCCATCGATCTTCGAGCACAGGCCCACGGAGTGCTTCAGCGTGCCTTTGATGAACTTAGAGCGCCGGTTTCTGAGGTTGCTGAGCCTGTGATTCGTCTCACCGACGGAGGTACCGATCACGGAACTGCCCACTGGTACAAGTTCGAGGTTGTTCAGTCAGCGAACAAGTCGGGGAAGTTTGCAAACTTCACAGAGGACCACTACTTCGTGAAGGCATCAATCCGCGTAGAGCGGGAGCGTCTCATCTTTGTAACTTCCTTCCATCATGTCGGCCGTGAGCTTTCCGGCATCATGGAGGTCACGGCCTTCTCGCAGCTAGAATCGTTCGAGGGTTCCGAGGACCGTGAGTCGGTTTCGCAGGCGTTCTTCCTTTGTTCGCTCGAACCCTTCGTTCTTACCTACAAGACCAAGACCGAGGAGATTGCGGATTCGTTTTCCCGTTGGCTGGATGCGGCGCTCGCAGTTGCGGTTAGGGAGTACGGCGACCGGCTCTAAGTACAGAGAGATGGAACCGCCGGAAGCAGTGCGATCAGCGGGCAGCCGCGCTATGCTTGCCCCAGGGTGTCTGCTGCGCCTCAGATCGCCAGCCGCAATGTCCCGCCCGAGCCGCGGATGCTTCCGCACGCTCCCGAGGAACTGACCGGCGCGAAATTGCGCCGCCTCGGCGAGGGGATCGGAAAGGTGGTGTACGCCTCCGACCATTGGGTGGTGAAGCGGGAGCGGTCGCCATCGGCGATCGTCGCTCTCATCGTGCTTTGGAGAATCCTGAGGAGACTGGAGAGGCTTCTGCCCGGTGACGCAGGCCTGCGGCTGCTCGAAAAGCCCTCCAGGCAGATTCGATTCCTCCGCGTGCTGATGCAGGCGTCGATGGCGGTGTTGCCCAAGACCGTCTGGTTCCCGACCCATATCCGGCAGGCATGGACGCTCTATCACCGTCGCACCGTACGAGGCGAACGGCTCGCTCAGACACGGCTGGCGGGAACTTCGCTGATCCCGGAGGGCGTCGCCTTCCCTCCCACGCGCGTCAAAGTCGGTGGATGGCCCGGATGGCTGACGGTATCGGAAGCGACCGAGCGGGTGGAAGCAACGCTCGATCGGAAACTGGCCGCTCTGGCGCGTACAGGCAATTTCGGCGAGCTCGAGCAGTGGCTGGAGCGCTTTCTCGACCTCCGGCAGTCTGGCTGGCGGCTGGGGCTCTTTTCGATGGATGCGCATCTGAAGAATTTCGGAATCATCGGAGACCGCATCGTTCTGCTGGACACGGGCGGGCTGACAAACCGCTGGAGGGAGATCGAGAACAGGCTGGTGTTCGAGGAAGTGGTGACGCAGCCGCACATCCAGCTCGGGCTGGGGCCGTTGCTGGCCGGCCGGCCGGAGATTGCGAATCGGTTCGATGCCCGCTGGAAAGCGATTGTCAATCGCACTTTTGTACGCCGGCTTTGGCCCGGGGAATGAAGCGGGTAGAATGAATGAATGATCTCCCGCATTCTGGCGGTCGCGGCACTCTGGGCGGCCGCAAGTCTCCCCGCCCTGGCCGAAGAGCACCCGCCCCAAGCTGTTGAGAAAGCTCTGACCCGTATTTCCGCCGCATCGCTGAAGGGCCATGTGTCGTTTCTCGCTTCGGATTTGCTGGAGGGGCGGGACACGCCCTCGCGCGGGCTCGAGGTGGCGGCGGAGTACATCGCGGCGCAGTTCCTCAGGGCTGGTCTCGATCCGGTTCCCGGCACGGGCGGCTACTTCCAGAATTCGGATTGGATCGAGCGGAGCATGCCCGCGGGCGAGATCCGCTTCAGCTTCGAATCGGGGGATCAGAAGCTCGACTTCGATTCCGCCCGCCTCAGCATCCGGCCGGGCAAAGCAGCAAAACATGAGCGCTTGCCGGTGTTCAAAGCGAGGATCGAGGACGCGGACAAACTGAAGGCGATGCCGGAAGGGAAGCTCGAAGGCTGGGCCGTCGTAGTCCTTTCCCGGCGGGGCATGCAAAGCATGTCCGTGCTGAGCCGGCTGAAACCGGCTCTCGTCGTCGCCGTGCGCGGGGACAGCGAGACGGGCCGCGGCGCCTCGAGGCAATTGGTGGATCCGAAGAATCCGCAGCAGGGGCGGATGTTCGGCGGCGCCCCGGTGACGGTCCACTCCCCGGCGCTGAGCAAACTCATCGAGAGCCTGCCGGAAGGCGAAACCGGCGCCCGGCTCAGCCTGATGCTGCCGGAGCCCGTCGAGAAGCCCGTTCGCCTGCGCAACGTGATCGGCGTGCTGCCGGGTTCTGACCCGGAGCTCAAGGATACTTACGTGCTTGTCACCGCTCATTATGATCACGTCGGCATCGGCCCGGAGCAAAACGGCGATCGTATTTACAACGGGGCCAACGATGACGCCAGCGGAACGGCCAGCGTGATGGAACTCGCCTCAGTGATGGCTGCGATGAAAACGCGCCCCAGGCGCACGCTGGTCTTCATGGCCGTGTTTGGAGAAGAGAAAGGGCTGCTGGGCTCGCAATATTACGCTCGCAATCCTGTTTTTCCGCTCGAAAAAACGATCGCCGGCATCAATCTCGAACACATGGGCCGCACCGATTCCAATGACGGCCAGCAGCTCAACCGGCTCTACCCCACCGGGTACGACTACTCGGAGATCATCTCCGTCTTTGAAAACGCGGGCCGTCAGACGGGCGTGGAAATCCGCCGCGACGGCTCAAACGGCGAGGCTTTCTTTGCGCGCAGCGACAATCTGGCATTCGCCCGCGCCGGCATTCCCGCACACACGTTCTGTGTCGCGTTTCTCTTCCCCGAGTACCACCAGGCAGGCGACCATTGGGACAAGATCGATTACGAAAACATGGCCCGTGTCAACCGCACGGTGGCGCTGAGCCTGTGGCTGCTGGGCGAGCGGCGCGAGCCGCCGAGGTGGAACGAATCCAGCGCGAAAACCGAAAGCTACCGCAACGCCAGCAAGCGCCTGGGGAACAAAACCAGTCCCTAGAACCGTCTCTCGTTTTGGGCATGCCTGAGCTCGCCATCGAATCGATCGGCCTTCGCAAGCGCTACCGCTTCTGGTGGTCGGGCCGTGAAGTGTTGGCGGTGGACGGAGTGAGTCTTCAGGTGGAACGGGGCACGACGTATGGGCTGCTGGGGCCGAACGGCGCCGGCAAGACCACGTTCGTGAAGATGATCCTGTCGGCGGTTCATCCGACGGAAGGGGAAGCGCTGTTGTTCGGACGGAACGCGGCCGAGGCGGAAGCAAGGCGGCGGATCGGCTATTTGCCGGAGAATCACCGCTTTCCAACGTACTTCACCGGGCGCGGCATGCTCGATTTCTACGGCGCTCTTTCAGGCATGGACGCCGTCACGCGGCAGCGGCGCATTCCGGAGCTGCTCGAGCTGGTGGGCCTGGCCGACTGGGGGACTGTGCGCCTTGGGAAGTACTCGAAAGGAATGCTCCAGCGGGTCGGGCTGGCGCAGGCATTGATGCATGAGCCGGAGCTGCTGATCCTGGACGAGCCAACCGATGGAGTGGATCCGGTGGGGCGCCGCCATATCCGCGAAGTCCTGCATTCGCTGGAAGAAAAAGGCGTCACCGTCTTCGTCAATTCCCATCTGCTGGCGGAAGTCGAGATGTTCTGCCGCGAGGTCGCGATCCTGCATAAGGGGAAGGTCGTGCTTCAGGGCAAAGTGAAGGAGCTGACCGCCGGCAAAGGTTACAAGCTGAAGGTGCCCGCGGCTCTTTCGGAGAAGCTTCGCGAGGATCTGGCCGCCCGGGCCAGCTCGATCGTCCAGCGGGACGGTGTCCTCGATTTGCAATTTCCGGGGCGCACGGAGGTGAATGAAGCGATCGACCTGCTTCGCGCAGAGCGGCTGGAGATTGAGGCGCTGACGCCGACAACCAGCACGCTGGAAGACGTGTTCATTCAGACCGTTCATGGGTAACTACACTCTTATCGCCACTGCCGCCATCATCTACGACACCTTCCGCGAGGCCTTCGCTCGCAAGATCTTCTGGGGTTTGTTCGGCCTGTCGACAGCGATGATCCTGTTCTTTCTGTTCATCATGAAGATCGACATCGTCGAGGGGGCGTTGGCGACCATTTCGCTGTTCGGGAAGACCGCCGACCGGGAAGTGGATCTGGACCGGCTGGTGAAGCAGGTGCAGGCGGGGATCGCTACGTTTCTTTACACCTGGGGCATGTTTCTGGCGGTGTTCGCGTCGGCGGGACTGATTCCGTCGGTGCTCGAACCGGGGCGCATTGAATTGCTGCTGTCCAAGCCGGTCAGCCGCGTGCATCTGCTGCTGGGGCGGTTTCTCGGAAATCTGCTGGTGGTGACACTGAACATTGCCTACCTGGTAACTGGCATCTGGCTGATCCTTGGGGTAAAGACAAACATCTGGACGGCCGATTTTCTAGTGGCGATCGTGACGACGGTTTTCCTGTTTGCGGTGTTGCTGGCGGTGGTGATTTTCATCGGCGTTACTCTGGAGAGCACCGCGCTGGCGGTGATGATCCCGGTCGGGCTGATGCTGATCAGCCCCATCCTTGCGCAGCACAAGCTGATGGTGCGGCTGCTCGATTCGGAGTGGTCGCGCCAGCTCTGGAAGGGGCTGTACCAGGCGCTCCCGAAGGTCTACGACATCGGCAAGATGACGCTTGATTACGTCATGGACCGGCAGGTGGAAAGCTGGACGCCGGTGTGGACTTCGGCGGGCTTCGGGGTGGTGGTGCTGGCGGCGTCGATCTATGTGTTCCAGAAGAGAGATTTCTGATGAGCGGGCGAAGGGCATGGACGGCGTTGGCGTTGGCGTTGGCTCTGGCCGGCTGCAAGCAGAGCAGCCGCACGGGCATTGCCCTGGACGCCTCGATCGAAAAGCTGATCCCGGCCGATACGGTGGTTCTGGCCGGCGCGCGCCTCGAGCAGATGCGCGCCACCACTCTGTACCAGCGCCTGATGGGAGAGCAGAAGATCGCGCCGCTCGACGAATTCGCCAAGAAAACCGGCCTCGATCCGCGCCGCGATCTGATCGAGCTGGTGATCGCTTCCAACGGCAAAGACGCGCTCATGATTGCCCGCGTAAGAATCGGCAATCCTTCCACGCTGGAAGCGTTGTTAGAAAAGGAAGGGGCTAAACGGACGGTCTTTGAAGGCCACACGCTGCTGGGCAGTGAATCCGGGGCAGTGGTGTTTTTGAACGGCGGCCTGGTGGCCGCCGGCCGGCCGGCTCAGTTGAAAGAAGCTCTGGCGGGGAAATCCGCGGACGACACAAAGAAGAAAGCGGTCCTCGGGAAAAGCGCAAGCCTGCCGGCGGACCGCCACATTTGGGTGGTCGCCATGGGGGGTTTTCCACCCATGCCGCTTCCCGAAACCGGCAATCTGGCGAATCTGAATCGCGTATTCCAGTCGCTCGATACGGTGACGATGACGCTGGATCTGAAGCAAGGAATCAGCCTGTCGGCGACGGGGTTGTGCAACAACGATAAGGACGCCAAGCAGTTGCACGACATGCTGCGCGGGCTGATCGGCTTCGGCCGTTTGAGCACGCCGACCGACCAGCCGGAGATGCTGCGGTTCTTCGACGGCATCAAAGTGGACCATCGGGAGCGCACGGTGAAGCTGAACGCCGATGTGCCGATGGACATGGTGGACTACTTTCTGAAGCTGACCGAGCGGGGGAAGGGGAAGGCGTAACGTGACGTTCTCGCGATACTTGAGCTTGCCGGAGCGGACCCATTCGGCCAGCCGCTCGAGCGCCTCTTGATAGCGATCGGCGAACTGGAAGACGAGAAAGCCCTCCACCTTGACCTGGCGGACCAGAATCAGCGGAAGCAGGCGCGGCGCGGGCGCGAGGGTTCAGGAGGCTGAACGGCTCGGAAGCCCTTGCTGAGCCGCGCGCGTCAGCAAGCGGTCCCGAACGGCTGGCAACGTTATTCCGTGACAGGGCCTAAGCTGTCATGCCGGGCATGCCGAGCACGCCGAGCACGCCGAGCCGACGCAGAGATGGGCGCGACGGCGGGATCGACGTTGCGGACACCCGTGCCGTCGCTCGAAGCATAAGTAGCCTGTCCCCGGTTTTTGACTCAGCGAAAATACAGCGTCACGTCCGCTGTCCCATCCTTCTCGTCGATCTTCACCTCGGATTTCGTCTTGCCAAGGTTGTCGAACACGCCTTCCTCGCGAACCCGGTTGAGAAAATGTTCCGGATACTCCGGGTTGAAGGGCTGGCCTTCCTTCATGGTCCACATTTTTCGGATGACGGGTTCGGTCAGAATGTCCAGTCCTGCGATGTTCAGCTTCGAGAAGACGAAACGAGCCCCAGGATCGATCGTGATCCCCAGGCTGACTTCCTTGCTGGCATCGTTGATCTTGCGCTCGGCGGCCGCCTTCGCTTGCAGGAATCCATTCCGCCGCACGGCATTCCGCATCCGCTCGATGCCGGCGTTGATTTCATCGAAATTGGCGATGTCGCCCTTCTTGAGATCAGCGGCTCTCAGCAGCTCGCCAGGCGAGCCGGCTTGCGTCTCGACGGTGACGTCGCCCAGCGTATACGTCTCGCCTTCGGCCACCTCGACGGTCACGCGCACGCCATTCACATCCTGCACCGGCTCGGTGGTGACACTGGGAAACGCGACTCGAATGCGGCCACGCGCCTCATACAGAGGACGGATACTGGCGTCCAGAATCTGGCGGAAGCGCCTCTCGTCCCACAATGTGCCGACGGCGGTCCCGGCAACAGCGTTTTGCAGAGGCGTCGCCGCCAGAATGGTGTTCTTCACAAAGCGCACCTCGGCGATCGAAGGAGGCATCTTCGCCGGCTGAAACAGGATCACCAGCTCGCCTGGGGCCTCGGCAGTCACCTTGCCGACGACTGCCTCCTTCACGTGCGCCTCGAGCACTTTCGCATAGCGCGCCAGTACGGGCCTGGTGCCGGGGATCTTCTCGCTGAACAGCGGATCCGCCTTCTCGAGAACGGCTGCCAGCTCCTTTGAAGGCATCGGCATGCGATCAAAGCGAACGGGATACACCTGCTGCACTTCGACTACCTGAAACGAAGCGTCGTAGCCCGTCTTACCGGCCGAAGGCGCGTACTTGTAGCCCACGCTCTCGAAGAAGCCGCACTCGACCAGCCGGTCGCGCGCTGCTTCGAATTGCCGCTGATCCGCCATCTGGCCGGTTTTCAGGCCGGCGACGGCCAGAATCCGATCCGCTTTGTAAGTGCGGTTCCCCTCCACGGTCAATTGCGCGATGGGAAACAGCCGCGGTTGCGCGAAAGCATGAGCGCAGCACGCCGCCACGAGCAACACGATCTTCATCCGGCCTGCTCCAGTCGCTCCGGATCCATCACCGCGAGGTAGCCCAGCTCCCTGTAGAGCTGCTTGTAGTCCAGTCCGAAGCCGATCAGAAAATGATCGCCGATCTCAAAGCAGCGGAAATCCACGGGCACCTGCACAATTCGACGCGAGGTGCGGTCCAACAGAGTACACAATCCGATCGAATTCGGACCGCGCCCGGCCAGGATCTGCAACAGGTAGCGCACCGTGAAGCCGGTGTCGATGATGTCTTCCACCAGCAGGACGTCCTCCCCTTCGATGCTCTCATCGAGGTCCTTGGCGATGCGCACCAGGCCGCTGCCGCTCTTGTTGGCGAAGCTGGAAATCGAGAGAAAGTCGATCTTGACGGGGATGTCGATCTCACGCGCCAGCGCCGTCAGGAAGAACACCGAACCGCGAAGCACCCCCACCAGTTTCAGTTCCCTGCCCCGATAGCGCTCGCTGATCTCGACGCCCACTTCCTGGATGCGCTGCTGGATCTGCTCCTCGGTGTAAAGAACCCGCTCCACGCCAGGCGGCAGAGTCCGGCTCATACAGGCACACTCCGCTCCGCGAGGCCGTACTTAAAGATGAGGTTGCGAAAATCCTTCTGGTAGAAGACCTGGATATTGATGTGGGGGTAGATGGTGCGCAGAAGTTTCACCTTGCGGTTCTTCTTGGTGACGTGAGCCTGCTTCATGGTCGTCAGCTCGACGTAGAGGTCGAATTCCGGCAGGTAAAAGTCCGGCGTGAATGCTTCCAGCACGCGTCCCTCTTCATCCCATTGGATCGGGAAGCTCTTCGGCTCATATTCCCAGGCAATGCGATAGAAGTCGAGCAGATTCGTGAAGATCTCTTCGCTGTGATTGGCAAACGGCTTGCGTTTCAAAGCCACTTTGCCCGGAGGCGAGATTCCGTAGCGCGCCAGCCGCAGCCTCATCTGAAACTGGATCTGGGCTTCGGCCGCCGCCGGCAGCGTGGACTCTTGCAGCATTCCTCTCGCCGTCGCGGTCTGTTCGAGCAGCCCGGCGACATGGTCGCTGTCCAGATGCTCCGTGTTGACAATCAGATCGTAGCGGGAGGCGGGGATGTTCGCTCTTCCAAAACGCTTCTTCCGCGTCTCTCTCAGTTGCCGCTCGAGTTGGCGCAGCAATTGTTTGGCGGCCGGTCGTTCCAGGCGGTGTTCGAGCATCAGCAGTCCTATTCGGCGCGCTTCGGATGCAACCACGAAACACCGCAGCCTGGACGGCAGATCGGCGAACAGCAGTTCCGCGCCCGGCACACAAACCACGATCGGAGACTCACTGGCCACGTGCGCCAGCAGGGACATCACCAGCGCCGGCCACGCCTTGTCTGGAATCGACATCTCCGAGCCGAATTCCTGCGCGATCAGCTCGCGCAGGCGCGCCTCAGTGACCAGATCGAAGTGCAGCCGCTGCGCCGTCAACCGTGCGATTTCCTCTACCCGGCAACCCGGCTCGCCCGAGATCGAGAGGAACGCCATCTAGGGGACATAATAACAAGGGAACCTCATGGGAGATGAAACCGGCGGCCGGGCGGCGGCCGTAGCGCTCGCGGATGTGAAAGCATGATAGATTCTGTTTCGGACCTTCCATGTCGAAGAAGTGGCTAGCTGGTGCGCTCCTGCTGGCGCTGGCTGGAGGATTCTGGGCGGCTGAGTCCTGCCTGCGGCCGCGGTTCGACAGGCAGCGTGTGTATCGAATCGGGACCGACGATGCCCGCGTGTCCGAAGAGGCGCCCACCATCCACCTGACAAAACCGTGGCTGCGGAACGAGTTTGCCGTGGTCACGCTGCCCGAGTTTCATCGCTCCCCGATCGAGCGCACTCGGAGTGTGTCGTTTCAGCCCGGCGCGACAACGCGAGCGATCGCAGCGAAATTGTTCGGCCACGCCGCCCGGATCGAAACCGCCACCCGCGAGCAGGCGCTCGAAGCCATGTGCCGCGGCCAGGTCAGCGCCGCGATGATGGAGGTGCGTTATGCGACGGCGGCGAACTCCGGCCGGGAGGCAACCGACAATTCGGCTCTGGGAAAGTCCGATGCACTTCGCGACGAAATCGAGGCAATGGCAGCTTCCGGCGAGCTGGATCGCGTTTTAAGTCCGTGGGCCTTTTTCAACGCCAATGACGCCCAGGCTATCCACCGGCTGGCAGCCGTCATCGCCGCTTTGATTGCGGCGGCGGCAATCGTGAGCATCCTGCAATGGCGGCGCTACCGTGCTGCCGCTGTTGCCGCACGCCAGGCGCAGCGACGCCTGGACGAGGTCCTGACGAACATCCAGGAAGTCGTCTGGTCCCGGTCCCTCGACGCTGACAAGAGCGCCTACGTCAGCCCTGGCGTAATCAAGGTTTATGGGCGGCGCCCGGAAGAGTTCCTCGAAGATCCTTACCTGTGGAACAAGGTCATTCATCCCGAAGACCGCGAGCGCGCTCTCTCCTCGTTCCAAAAGAGTCTCCAGGGAGAACCTCAGGAGATGGAATACCGCATCCTCCGCCCCGATGGCACCCAGCGCTGGATCTATGATCAGATCTTCCCCGTTCGCGATGAGAAGGGCCGCGTCGCCGCCCTCAATGGAGTCGCTTTCGACGTCACCGGTCGGGTGAAAGCGGAAGCCCTCGTCCGCAGCAATGAAGAGCGCTTTCGCACTCTGATCGAGAGAAGCTCGGACATCGTGACCCTGCTGAATCCGCAAGGAGTGATGACATTCGTCAGTCCAGCGGTAGCCGCCTTGATTGGCTACACGGCGAACGAGATGATCGGCAGGCGCGCTTTGGATTTCGTCCACCCGGATGACGCGGCCGAGGTGGATCGGCAGACCCGCTCCGTCTACAAGACCCCGTCCGCGACAACCACGTTTGAGAGCCGCGTTCTGCACAAGGATGGGTCCATCCGCATCGTGGAGTGTGTTCTCCGGAATCTCACCCACCTGCCGGCAGTGAACGCCCTGGTCGCCAATGGCCGCGACATCACCCAGCGCAAGAGAGCCGAAGAAGAGCGAGAGCGGCTGATCTCCGAGATGGAAGCAAAGAACACGGAGCTGGAGCGGTTCACGTACACCGTATCTCACGATCTCAAGGGTCCTCTGATCACCATCCGCGGTTACCTCGACTTTGTCCGCGACTCCTTGCTGAGCGGCCGCACCGAAGAAGGCCTGTCCGACCTGGAAAGAATCCGGATCGCCAGCATCCGCCTGCAAGAGATGCTGGATCATCTCCTCGAACTATCGCGGATCGGACGGATCCTCCATCCAAAGCAAGAGGCGCCGTTCGGGGAACTGGTGAGCGAGGCGGTCGAGCTTGTCGCCGGCCCGATCCGCGAGCGCGGCGTCCGTATCGAGGTGGAACCGAACCTGCCGGCGGTCTCGGTGGACCGCCCCCGCATGGTCGAAGTCCTTCAGAATCTCATTGAGAATGCCGTCAAGTTTTCCGGAAACCGGCCTGCGCCGCAAGTCCGCATCGGAGTCCGGAGACAGAACGGCGAGCCGGTCTTTTTCGTCGAGGACAACGGAATCGGCATCGAGCCAAGATTTCATGAGAAAATCTTCGGATTATTTGATAAACTCGATTCGTCAACAGAAGGCTCCGGGATCGGTCTGGCGCTGGTCAGGCGCATTATCGATTTCCACGGAGGCCGCGTTTGGGTGGATTCGGAAGGAGAGGGGAAAGGGGCCACTTTCTGTTTCACTTTGCCCGAAGGGAAGGCTGCCGGGGCAGCATAGGAGGCCAACATGGCTGCCGGAAAGGTGGTCGTGCTCCTGGTGGAAGATGACCAGGATCACGCCGAACTCGTGATGCGGTATTTGACCATGCATCCCGTGGCCAGCCGCGTCTTTCATGTGACGGACGGCCAGCAGGCGCTGGACTATATGTTTCATACGGGAGGCTACTCGAAGGTGGACGCGTACCCTGTTCCGCAGGTCATCCTGCTTGATCTGCGGCTGCCAAAGGTCGACGGCATCGAAGTGCTGCGAACACTGAAGAACTCCCAGCCTCTGGACCGGATTCCCATCGTCGTACTGACAACTTCCGGGGAGGAGCGCGATATCGCGGCGGCGTACTCGAGCAAAGCCAACAGTTATGTCATCAAGCCGCTGGATTCGGCCAAATTTGGCGCACTCATGAAGGATCTTGGCTTCTATTGGCTCGAATGGAATCAACCCCCTGTTTCCGGCAGCGGCACTGTCAGGAGAAGCAAAGCGTGAACCGCCGGGTGGACCTCGTCCTGATCGTCGACGATGAGCCTGACCACGTCGAGCTGGTGCGGCGTGCATTTGCCGAGAAGTCTCCCCGCGTCTGCCTCGTGGAAACGAGCAGTCTCAGCGGCGCCAAGGACCTGCTTGCCCAAAA
Organism: Acidobacteriota bacterium; assembly: GCA_016201205.1. GTDB lineage: Bacteria > Acidobacteriota > Terriglobia > Bryobacterales > Bryobacteraceae > CADEFT01. Next base: position 28,459 of record JACQDF010000057.1, on the reverse strand, counting down.
CAAGCTCGCCCCTTGCGCGATCCTGGTCGACTGGCGCCTGCCGGACGGCGACGGCCTGGAGTTGCTCGATCTCTCGCTCCCTTTCCCCATCATCATGCTCACGGCGTACGGCAGCGAAGGAGTCGCCGTCGAAGCGATGAAGCGTGGCGCTTTGGACTACGTGGTCAAGTCGGCCGGCGTCCTTTCCGATTTGCCCCACATTGTGGAACGCGCCGTCGTCCAATGGAGGACCGAGCGCGAGCATGAAGCGATGGCCAAGGCGCTTCGTGAAAGCGAGGAGCGCTACGCCCTTGCCGTCAACGGCTCCAATGACGGCATCTGGGACTGGAACCTCTCGACGGGCAGCCTCGTTGTCTCCAACCGCTGGCGCGAGTTGTTCGGTTACGCTTCCGACGCGCTTCCCCATTCGTTCGATGAGTGGCTCTCGCTCGTCCACCCGGAAGACCGGGCGGCGATGCACGCCCATCTGGAAGTACATCTCGGCGGCCAATCGGCTCATTTTGAGCATGAGCACCGTATGCGCGCCGCCGATGACCAGTATCACTGGGTTCTCACCCGCGGTCTGGCCGTGCGGGACCAGGATGGCAAGCCATGCAGGATCGCCGGTTCGCTTACCGAGATCAGCGAGCGAAAACGAATCGAGCGCCAACTGCTCTACGACGCCTTTCACGATTCGCTGACGGGCTTGTACAACCGTGCAATTTTCATCGAGCACCTCGAGCGCAGAATCAAGTCCTGGCAGCGGCATCCGCATCCGTCCTTCGCCGTCCTGTTCCTCGATCTTGACCGCTTCAAGTACGTCAACGACACTCTGGGCCACGCGGCCGGTGATTCCTTCCTGGTCATGATGGCGGCGCGCCTGCGCAGATCCCTGCGAGAGGAGGATCTGATTGCCCGCGTGGGCGGAGATGAATTCGCCGTTCTGGCGGAAGGAGCCGGCAATGAGACGGCCGCCAAAGAGGCGGCTCTGCGGGTTCACAGCCAGTTGAGATCGCCGCTGCTGCTGGAACAGGAAACCATCTATCCCGGGGCGAGCATCGGCATCGCCCTCATGAGTCCGCAGTTCCCGCGAGCGGAAGATATCCTCCGCTCCGCCGACCAGGCGATGTATCTGGCCAAGGCCCGCGGAGGGGATCACGTTGCGTTCAGCGACGACATTTCCATTTCCTCGGCACGCTGGAAACTCCGCGTCGAGCATGACCTGCGGCGCGCTCTGGCCCACGCCGAGCTGCGGATGGCCTATCAACCGGTCGTTTCCCTCGATTCGGGGGGCATCGTGAACTGGGAAGCGCTGTTACGATGGAAACGTCCCGGCCACGGCTGCCTGGCCGCGACCGACTTTGTGCCGCTGGCGGAAGATGCCGGCTTGATCGACGAGCTGGACCTGTGGACGTTGCGCGAGGTGACAGCCCAGCAGCGCGACTGGCAGGCCCGCTTTGGCGCGCCCGTTCCCGTCAGCGTCAATCTCTCCGCCGGCTTCTTCGCACAGCCCGGCTTCGCCGATATTCTCGAGGACACCGTGCGCAAAGTCGGAGCCGGCGCGCGCTGGCTGAATGTGGAGATCACCGAGAGCTTTCTGATCAAGCGCATGGAAGCTGTCGAGAGCGAGATCTCCCGTCTGGAGCGTCTCCAGATCGGCCTCTGGCTGGACGACTTTGGAATCGGCTATTCTTCCCTGGGCTACCTGGCGCGCCTGCCTCTCCAGATGCTGAAAATCGATCGGTCCTTCGTCGCGCGGATGCTTTCTTCCCCGCGCGATCTTTCGGTCGTCAAGGCGATCCACTCGATCGCCTCCAGCCTGGAGATTCCTGTCGTGGCCGAAGGGATTGAAACCGCCGAGCAGGCTGAAAAACTCCGCCAGCTAGGCTATCAGTACGGGCAAGGCTTCTATTTCTCTCCGCCGCTGATTCCTGAGGAAGCCGGCGGGGAGATGCTGCCTGGCCGCATGTTGGCGCCCGCGGCCCGGGCAGGATGCTGAACGGCGACCCGGCCTGGACGAATCACTGCGCGCGCAGCAACTCGACGTGCACCTCGTCGATCTTGGCTGCAAGGATGAAATCGTTCTCGCTCAGGCCGTTGATCTTGTGGGTGAAGATCTTCACGTCCACCTTCCCCCAGGACAGGCACAGATCGGGGTGATGGCCTTCCTGTTCGGCCACCGCGCCGGTGCGGTTGACGAACTCCAGCGCTTGTGCGAAGTCCGGGAACAGAAAGGTCTTTAGCAGATGATGCTCTTCCACCACTCGCCAGAAAGAGAGCTGCCCGGTGAGGGCGGCGAGCGCGCTGCCCTTGAGCGGGGGAATGCCCTTGTGGCACGGAACGCAGTGTTTCGCGGCCAGGTTACTCATCCGGCATCCACCCAGATCTCATCATCGCGTATCTCCACCGTGTATTTCTCGAGCGGAGCGAGTTGGGCCTGGGCGCACGGCAAGTCCTTCGGATAGACGTTGCCGGGAAAGTGGTTCCTGCCCGTTCGCACGTCAAATTGGAAATGGTGCCAAGGGCAATCCAGCAGATCATCGATCAGCGTGGCGCCCTCCAAAGGGTTTTGCTGGTGCGGGCATGTACCGGAAAGCGCAAAGATCTCGCCGCCAACGTTGGCCACCACGACGGGCCCGGTGTCCAGGCAGAAATACCCGGTTCGCCCGGGTGGAATCTCCTCGATCAGAGCGATCTTACGAAACCCCACTGTTGACAAACCCGGGCATCAATCGTCAGTCTCCGAAGTCGGCCGACATGAATCGCCGCACATACGGGGACACGCCCGGTTTGCCCCGGCGGAAGTGGCCCGAGGGACCTTCGGCCAGGTATTCAGAGAACCACGCTTCGTGTTCCACTTCCTCGTGCAGAATGGCGAGCGCCAGATCATAGGTCCGGTGGTCCTTCCCAGTCGTCATGTTGCAGATTTCGGTGTAGGTTCGGACCGCGCAACGCTCGGCTTCCACCAGCACGTTGAGCATGGCTTTCATGTCCGAGGGGTTTTCGGGCAGATACGCGTCCGGGCAGCCGGCGATATCGGCAAACTGCCGAATGTCGCGCGGCAGCTTTCCTCCCAGTTCGTAGATGCGCGGCATGAGGGCCTCGAAATGGTTCCGGTCCTCAATCCGGGCGTCTTCGATGATCTCCTTCAGTCCTTCCCCCTCGAAACCAATCGCGTTCACGCGAAGGATCGAGTAGTAATAAAATGTTGTGAACTCCGCCCCGGCCGCCCGGAGGAGTTTGTCGAGCAGGACATTGACGTCGATCCCTGCCTGCTCCACGACCTGTCTGGCTACTTTTCCCATTTAGTGGCTCCTGTTCTGTTTGAGTTTCATGGCGCACGCCGCGCACAGTCCCATGGCCACGACCTCGCATCGCTCGACCTGGAAACCGGCAGGCAGCGCAGCCTTGAGCCGGACCGGTTCCACGTCCTCGGAGGCGATGTCAGCAACGGACTTGCAGCGGCGGCAAACCAGGTGATGATGATCGGAAAGATTGGGGTCCAGCCGCAACGGCTCGTGATGCACAGCGACCTCCTTCAAGAGCCCTTTCTGGACCAAAATCTTGATGTTCCTGTAAACGGTGCCGAGCGAGATCGAGGGGATCTTCTTTCGTACCCTTCGGTACACCTCCTCCGGCGTAGGATGGCTGGTGGACTCGGCAAGCGTGCGGAAGATCACCTGGCGCTGGTGTGTGTTGGCCAGGCCCAGTTCCGCACAGCGCTGTTGGAACAGCGTCATCCGATGCTGGATTTCGGCAGCGTCTCGCACCCTAACTCCTCGGCAACCAAGGGCCGGCGAAGGCCCGGCATCCGCCTGGCCTCGATACCCGTTGGCGTCGCGTAATCTTTATTAAACGAGATTTATTCTCTTTTGTCAAGTGTCCGCATCAGATTGCGGCATAGAAAGTACAAGAGTAGACTGTTTCCATGATCATGAAGCGCTGCTTGCTGCCGGTATTCGCCTCTCTGCTGACGGCGACAGCCGGAGGCCCGTTCGCCCTTGCGGCCGGCGAGAAGGCATTCGCCGTGCCGACGTTCGAGTCTCTGGGGTTGTACTATGACCGCGCCATCGCGCAGGGCGGATGCAGCGTAAAGTATCGCGTCGCCGGCTCGACAGAATCGCGGCCAGGATATCCGCTGGTTTATGACCAGCGTGCGACTCAATACCGGGGATCACTGGTTGGCCTGAAGCCAGACACGCTGTACGACATTCTCCTGGAGACGGATGGAGAGAGCGTGAACTTCCAAGGCAGGACACGCAGTGAGGAATTCCCCGTTGGGAAGACGACTTTTCTGTCCGGCGGGAGCACCGATCAGACGCTGAACATCCGCGAGGGAGGGACAGAGAGGGGATGGCATCTGGTGACGCCGGCGGCGGGGACGAAGTTTGTCAGTGACGTCTTCAATCTCTCCGATCACAACATCGTAGTGGAAGCCGATTACGTAATCCTCCGGGGCCTGGAACTGAAAAACGCCGGCATCCACGGCGTGCTGATTCGGAGCGGAGTGCAGCACGTCGTGATAGAGGACTGCCACATTACCGGATGGGGACGCATCGGCGGGGCGCGGGTGTGGGGCGTCCTGGGGGGCTCGGACAGCGGGATTTATGCGGAGAACGACGCCGGTCACCTCGTCATCCAGCGCAACCTGATCGAGCACCCGCGTGGCGGGGCCAATGATTGGGAGAGCGGCCATCCTTCCGGACCGCAGGCGGTGTCGCTGATCGACTCGCGCGGCGGAAACATCATCCGATATAACACGATCCGGTCCACCGAGGATCACGGATTCAATGACGGAATCGGCGGCGCCAGCAACTACAGCTTCAAAGGAAGTCCGAACCGCGACTCGGACATTTACGGCAACATCGTCGCCAACTGTTGGGATGACGCCATCGAGAGCGAAGGCGCCAACAGGAATGTGCGGATCTGGAGCAACTACCTGCATCACACCTTCGTGCATGTGGCGACGGCCGCCACCTCGATGGGTCCGCTCTACATTTTCCGCAACGTTTTCGGGGAGAGCCGCATTTCCCATCAGGACTCCTCAGGAGGCATGATGATCAAGACCGGAATGAATTATTTGAATATCGACGGCGAGCGCGTCAGCACCGGTCTGGGTTATCGGTTCATTTTCCACAATACGGCGCTACAGCCGGGCGGTGCGCTGGACGTCTTCAGCAGCCACGAGCTCTATAACGCCGTCAGCCGCAACAATATCTTTTACTCCCGCGGGCGCACGTATCCGCAGGACCGTGGGGCGCCGCTCAATGATTTCCGGAATGACTTGACGGGGAGCCACCTGGGCGGAGGATTCGTCCGATCCATGTTTCTGCCGAGCGAGCGGCTGGAGTGGTATCTGGCTCCCACGATGAACCGCATCCAGTGGGGTCGTGTCCCGTACAGCCGCAACGGGCGGGACTTCGCGATCACCGATCCGTTGGTGCAGGTGAAGAATCCGGCGATCGACACCGGCATGCGCCTGCCGGGTTTCAACGACCAGTACAGCGGCGCGGGGCCAGACATCGGGGCGTTTGAGAACGGGTTGCCGCCGCTTCGCTTTGGCCGGGAAATGGCGCCGGGATTCTCTCGCGCACCGTGGGAACTCTACTGAACACAACGTCGGAAGTGTTTGCGTAAGACCGCTTGCTGACGCGCGCGGCTCCGAAACCGAGCCGCGACCGTAAGGGAGCGGATGCGCTGCTTCATCCTTCGGCGGAATCGAGGCGCGCCACTGCATACGGAGCCAGGGCGACTTCGAGCACGCCTCCCGGCGCCGCCAGCAGATCGCCCGGCTGAAGACGCCACGATTCGGCGGCTGTTGTCGCCGCCCGCACACTGTGCTCGTCCAGCTTCTTGATCCGCACTCGAGGCGCTCCCGGCCATGTCAGGCGCACGGCTTGCGCATCGGCAGTGAGATTCGCCACCAGCACACGAAAGCGGTTCCCTTTGCGCAGGATGAAGCCGCCGGCCACCAGCGGCTGGCTCGAGCTCGCGTGCAGCATCTCGCCGCCGGAGAATTCTCCCACATCGGCCAATACGTGATACAGCGGAAACACCTGCGACGGCTGCGATGGAAACTGTTTGGGCCAGCGCGATCCGGCCGCTGTCTCGATCACGCCGCCCGCTCCCGTGGTTTCGAAATAGGTAACGCTTTGCGCGCCGCTTTCGCTCAAGTACTTCACGCTGCCCGCAGTCCAGGCCGCACCGAACAGCGACAATTGCCTCGGATCGACTTGCGGCGGCACCGCGTCTGGTGGCAGCGCCGCCTCGCCGGCCGTTGCATTCGGATTGAACCGCGGCTTGAACGTCACCGGCGAGACGACGATTCCCTTTCCGCCGGCGAACTGGCGCGCCGAGTGCACCGAATCAGCCTGCGCCTCCAGGTTTTCCACGAGGCTCCGGTTGTCAAACGCGTGCACCTGCGGATTGATCGAGTACGTCACAAAGTCAATGCCAGCGGGGTCGGGACGGCTGCGGTTCAATTCGGCGAAATAGGAATTGGTTCCCGCTCCAAACTGCGCGCCGGGAGCAACGGCTGCCAGGTGCTGGCGGGCGAGTCTCGCCCATCTTGCATCGCTCGATCGCTCTGTCTCGTGAAACACCAGGAAGCGCACAACGCGGGCGCGATGAGAGCTCAGCGACGCTGCCAGTTTCTGCAATTCGGACTCCGCATTTTCGCTCAGATGCAGGGCCAGCTCGAGCGGCGCGCCCACCGCCTGAGCCTCTTTGACCGCGCGCTCGAGGGCCCGTTCCCCGGAGCCGCCGGCCAGCTTCAGATCGGCCCTCAGATGCGCCGGCCGCAGCAGGGCGAGACGCCGCGCCTCGTCCGTGCTTAACGGCGGTGAATCGGCCGCCACACCCAATCCAATGCGCGGAAGCGGCCGCACCTGGCCCGGCTGCATCTCGAACGCAATCTGCTTTCGGCGCACCACAAAAACCGTTGGAGCCGCCGGCGCCTGACCGCGCAATGCAATCGTTACGCTTTGCGTAATCTTCGTCCCCTGCTTCACCTCGACCGGAAATGGCCGATCCAGCGGCGTGCAGTAGGTCTTGTAAGAAGCGTCGGTCCAGTTGCGGTGGTCCTCCATCTCGAAGATCTCGCCCGAAAATGTCACTTCCGCCGTCAGCCCCGGCGCCACCTGGTGCAGGATTGCAGCCATGTCCTTGAACGGCTGGTGCGGGGATACGTACAACGGGAACTTGCCGCTCTCGATGCTCCCGCCGCTGTGGCGCACGGTGCATGCTTTGCCCGCGCACTCGCGCACCGGATGGAGCAGGCAGAATCCGATGCGATTGCGCAAGAAGGCCGCTCGCGCCTCTCCGTTCATCTGGAACCGCACGGCGCCATCCGGCCCGCCGGTCACTTCCCCGTGCCAGAGGAAATCGATCACTCCTTCCTTGCACTCGACGTCGAACAGGACTCGAAAAGCCTTCTCGCGCGATTCGACGAGCAGGCCCGTGACCTTCGGCGCGATGGCGCCCCAGTTGCGGTCGCGGACGGCGGCGTAGATGCCGCGAATCACTTCGGTTTCCCCGAGCCGCAGATATCGCAGGAACGCCAGCTCGGGCTCGAAGATCATCGTCAGCGGGCCGGCGGCCAGCTCGATCTGGCGCGGCAGCGGCTCGTCTTTTCCGTTGTAGAAACTTTGCCACCCGTGAAGCGGCAGCGCAGCGCCGCTCAGCAACGCCAGCGACTGGCGTCGCGTCCACGCTGGCCTCATGCGCGCACCCGCGGAATGCGCTGATCCAAGGGAGCGAGCAGCGGGAAGTCCGTGGACGGCTCGTTCTGGTACCAGTAGCACACCGAATAGAAATTGTCGCCACGGTCGTTGGCATGGCCATGCTCCATGGTGTGCTTCAGGTATCGCGAGAAGGTGACCGGATTGTCCCCGTGCCAGCGATAGCAGCAATAACGGCCGCCGGTGCGCTCCGCCATGATGATCTGGGGCGCGCCGTACTGGCTGTGCGCAAAGGGCGTCGCGCCATCGCGCCCACCGAAGTTCCAGCTTCCCAGGAAGTAATCTTCCGAGCCGGTGCCGATGATCGCCGGCTTCGATTCGTCATCCACGAAGATCATGTCATCGCCTTCGCCCATCCAGCCGTCTGCGTTGATCAGGACGCCTAGCGTGACGCCCATCAAATGGCCGCGGCCCCTGGTTTCCGCGTACACGTGGTTGTCTTTGCCGGTTGGGTTCAGCTTTCTGCCGTCCGGATACTGCACCGGCACGCACGGCGCGTTCTGCCGGTACTGCGCATGGAAATACAATGCATCAGGCGGCAGCGCCGGGCAGCTCAGGTAATCGATGTTCGAATAGAAGGCTCTGACTTCGTCCTTGCCTTCGTTGGTGACGGTCATCCGCGCGCTCTTTCGATACGGCATCGCGAAGTAGCAATTCAGCGACCGCCCGGGCGAGCAAGCCAGGTACTCGGATTGGTAAATGGAATACTCGCCGAGATTCAGCCCGAAGAAATCGCCCACCGGCGTCTCGATGCTCGGCTTGGATGCGCCGTCCCACCATGCGCGCAGCACCAGCTCCTTCAAATGCATCCTGCTCTGCGCGGCGATGGTGAACCAGATGTGCGTGATGACGCCGGGCCCGCCGGCTTGAAGCAGCTCCTGCGTGGCCCCCGCCGGAACAGTGAAGAAATCGCGGTTGCCGCCGGTGCGGTCGTGACTCGATTGCTTGAGCGACTTGTAGTTCTGGGATCGCACGTACTTGGGCAAGAACTTGAATTCGTTGTCGCCGCGTCCCTGTGCTTGGGCCGCGGGCGTCGCCGCGAGTCCAGCCAGCGATGCCAGCTTATGGAAAAAGCCTCTTCTGTCATTCATGAGTGTGCTCCTGTTCGCTTCACATCGACATAATGCACTCCGGCGGTTGTCCCGCCGGTTTCCACTTCCGCCTCCAGACGCCCCGGCCCGGCCGCCAGCGTCACGCCGGAAACCTTCACCTCTTGCGCGCCGTCCGCAAAGGCCTGCTTGACGCCGGTCCCATTCAGCGCGAACCGCGCCTCTCCCGCCGTCCTGGCGGCTCGGAAGCGCAGCGTAATCTCGTACTTGCCAGCGCGGCGCACATCCACCTCCCAGTGGCCGATCGAATTCGCATCCCATCCGGCGCGTCCTCCGCGCCAGTCCTGACGCGTCAATGTCACCGGATCCTCATGCTCGGTCCCCAGATGAATGCGTGGAGGCGCGAAGTTGCGTGTCGCGGACACATCGGCAAACCACCGTTCGTATTCCTCTCGAAGTTTGCGAACCATTTCCGGATTCTGCGACGCGATGTCGTTCTTCTCGGCCGGATCGCTCTGAAGATCGTACAGCTCCTTGCCATCCACCAGCTTGTAACGGCCGTTGTGCGCAGCCGCGTTCTCAAACGCATTTGGCCGGTCGCCGCGATGCCATTGAAAAAACAGCGTCCGCGCGGGCCAGTTGCTCCTGCCTTCGAGCAGCGGCATGAGGCTGCGGCCGTCGATCTTCAGGTTCTGCGGCTTCCGGACGCCGCACGCCTCGAGCACGGTCGGCAGCACGTCCACGTGCGCCGCCAGTTGCGGGGCCTTCGCTCCCGCTTGAAACCGCCGCGGCCACTTGAAAAAGAACGGCACGCGAATCCCGCCTTCATACACCGTGCCTTTGCGGCCTCGCATGCCGGCGTTGTAACGCGGCGACTGCGGCCCGTTGTCGGTGAGGTACATCACAATCGTGTCCTGCTCGAGTCCAAGCTGCCGCAGCTTGCCGAGCAGCCGGCCGGCGTTGTCGTCGATGTTCTTTACCATGCCGTAGATCTTCGACTCGCGCTCCGCCAGCCCTTTCCTGCGAAACGGCTCAACGTAGCTTTCCTCGATCTGAAGCGGATCGTGCGGCGCGTTGGTGGCAATGTAAGCAAAGAACGGCCTCGAGCGGTTGGCTTCGATGAACTCGATGGCGGCGTTCATGAAGATGTCCGTGCAATAGCCCTTCCGCTTCTCCCATTTCCCGTTGTGCCGCAGAATGGGATCGAAATACGTGTTGCCGGGCGGGTCCGAGGGCTGGGTGAGCCCGCCTCCAGTGCAGTTGAGCGATTCCTCGAATCCCTGGTCGACGCTGCGCAAAGGGTAGTTGTCGCCCAGATGCCATTTGCCGAACAGCCCGGTGCGGTATCCGGCGTCGCGAAGCAGCTCCGCCATCGTCACTTCATCAGGGTGCATCATCGAGCGGCCCAGATAAGTGTCCACCACACCCGTGCGGTAGTAATAGCGGCCCGTCATCAGGCTGGAGCGGGTCGGCGAGCAGACCGGGTTCACATGAAATTGCGTGAACTCGACGCCATCCTTGCCGATCGAGTCCAGGTGCGGCGTGTCGAGCTTGTCATTGCCGTGAATCGAGAGGTCGCCGTACCCCTGGTCGTCCGTAATGAGGATAATAATGTTGGGAGGGCGCGGCTGGGCTCGTACAATTCCGGGCGCGGTAGCGCCCATCGAGGCGGCGGAAATAAAATTACGTCTGGACAACATGTCGATTCCCAAAGTTTATAGCATCCTGGCGGCGGTGACGAGTGTGGCGGCTTTGGCTCAGTCCACCTGGGTGGCGCCGCTTGCGCCGCGCAAACCGGCGCTTCCTTCGGCAGCCGGGAATCCGGTGGATGCATTCCTCAGCGGCGTGCCCGGAAAGCCCGTTTCCGATCCCCTGTACGCGCGCCGCGTTTACCTCGATGTTTGGGGCCTGCTGCCGGCCCCGGAGCAGCTTCGCCAGTTCGTGCGAGACGGCGATCCGGACAAGCGCGCCAGGCTGGTGGACCAGCTTCTTGCGGACAAGACCGCCTACGCCGCCCACTGGATCAGCCTGTGGAGCGACCTGCTGCGCAATGACGAGGGCGTCATTTATCACGGCGAGCGCAAGTCCATCACCTCCTGGCTGCGCAAGGCGCTTGAAGAGAACATGCCGTACGACCGCTTTGTCGCCACGCTCCTCAATCCAGCATTGAAAGGCGATCCCGAGGGCTTCATCATCGGAGTCAACTGGCGCGGTGAGATTCCGGCCAGCGAGCGGCCTCCACTGCAAGCCGCGCAGAACAGCGCCCAGACCTTTCTCGGCGTCAATCTCAAGTGCAACGTCTGCCACGACAGCTTCATCAGCAAATGGAAGCTGAAGGACGCGTATGGCCTGGCGAGTTTCTTCACCGCCGAGCCGCTCGAGATCGCCCGCTGCGACGTCCGAACGGGTGAGATGGCCACGCCCAAGTTTCTGTTCCCCGAGCTTGGCGCCCCCAGGACAGAAGGCACGCTCGATGAGCGCCGCGCCGAAGCCGCCCGCCTGTTCACCGCCCCCCAGAACGGCCGCCTGACGCGCACCGTCGTCAATCGCTACTGGAAGCAGCTCTTCGGACGAGGTCTTGTCGAGCCCGTCGATGATATGTCGGCCGAGCCCTGGAACGCGGATCTGCTCGACTGGCTGGCCAGTGATCTCGCCGGGCACGGATTCGATCTGAAGCATTTGCTGCGCACCATGCTCACCTCGCGCACCTATCAGCTTCCAACAGTAAACGGCGCTCCGAATCCTCGGGAGCGCTATGTTTTCCGCGGCCCCCACAAACGCCGGCTCAGCGCCGAGCAGTTCGCCGAGGCGGTCGCCTCGATCACCGGCGAGTGGCGCTATAAGCCCATCCCGGCCGCCGGGCTCACGAGCTACGTGCGCGACTGGGAGCTGAAATCGACTCCGCTCACCCGCGCGCTCGGGCGGCCCGTCCGCGACCAGGTGTCCACTGAGCGGCTCACCCAGCCCACTACATTGCAGGCACTCGAGCTGGTCAACGGCGTTCAACTGGCCGGCTGGCTGCACCAGGGCGCTCGCAGGCTGGTGGACAACCCGCCGCCTCCGCCGGCGAATCTTTTTGACAGCGGCGTGATCCGTGGCAACTCGGCCAAAGTGGACATCCCGCTCGACGGCGTCCGCAAGCTGTGGCTGCTGGTGGTGGATGTCGACTCGTACGATCCGACTCGCGTTTTCCCGATGTGGAAGGACGCCGCCGTTGTCGTGGATGGCAACCGCGTCCCACTGTCGGAGCTCTTCCCCGGCGTGAATCTCGAAGGGCTCAAGCTTGCCTCCCGCACCGTTCTTGATTTCGATGGCAAGCGGCCGGAGCGGTTCCAGGCGGCAGTGCAAGTGGCCGCCGGGAGTAAAGGATCGGACGTCGGCCCGGCCATTCGCTTCTTCGTCTTTGACCAGGAGCCCGACCCGCTGCGGCTTGTCCGCGTGGATCCGCGAACACCGGTCCCGCAGCCTCCCGCAAAGCTCACCCCGGACGCCCTTGTCTCGCGCGTCTACATCCACGCAGTGAGCCGGGAGCCTTCTGTCCAGGAGCGCAAAGCCGCTCTCGAGATCTTAGGGACGCCGCTTGCCTCCGATTCCGTCGAAGATTTCCTTTGGATGATTCTGATGTCGCCCGAATTCCAATACATCCGGTGATGCCCATGGTGGAAAAACGCATTCTCGATTCGTTGACGCGCCGCGAATTCGCCGGCGCAACCGGCGCCGCCCTGCTTTCCGCTCTCACGGCCGGCGTCGCGCGGCCGCTCTGGCCGCAGACCAGCCGTCCGAAGGCAACAGCCGACACGCTGATTGTGCTCTGGATGGCGGGCGGCATGGCGCAGACCGAGACATTCGATCCGAAACAGTACACGCCCTTCGAGGCGGGCCTGGAATCCAAGCGCGTCTTGAGCACTTTCCCGCCCATCCACACTGCCGTCGACAACATCAAGCTCTCGCAAGGCCTCGAAGGCATCGCATCGATTCTGGACCGCTGCACGCTGGTGCGCACCTATCGCTCGGCGGATCTGGGCTTCATTCTTCATTCGCGCCATCAGTTCCACTGGCACACCGGCTACGTACCGCCGGTGTCGGTGGCCGCGCCGCATCTGGGCGCGGTGATTGCCCGCACTCTCGGGCCGAGACAGAAAGATATGCCGGCGTTCGTCGACGTCGGCCAGAACCTCGATATCGGCGCCGAGAGTGACGCCCTGAAGTCGTTTCACACGGCAGGCTTTCTGGGAACGGAGTACGGTCCGTTCTTTGTTCCGGATCCGCGAGACGCCGCGGCCGTGGTGCGGCCGCCCGCGCATATCACCCGCTCGCGCTTTGAGAACCGCCAGCGGCAGTACCGCAAGCTGCTTGAAGCGAATCCCGTGTTGCGCGAGGGCAGCGATGACCAGCAGCAGTCGCTGCTTCGTTCGGTGGACAACGCTTACCGGCTGATGACTTCGCCGGCGGCAAGAGCCTTCGACATCTCGCTCGAGCCGAAAGAGAGCTACGAGAAATACGACACCGGCCGCTTTGGCTTGGGCTGCCTGCTGGCCCGCCGGCTGACGGAAGCAGGCGCGCGTTTCATCGAGATCACCACCGAGTACATCCCCTTTCGCCACTGGGACACGCACGAAAACGGCCACACCCGCGCCAGCGACATGAAGCAGCAGATCGACCGCCCCGTCCGGCAGCTTGTGCTCGATCTGGAAGAGCGCGGCCTGCTCAACCGCACGCTCATCGTGGTGGCCAGCGAATTCGGCCGCGACATGATGACTGAGGGGCGCCCTGGCATTGAAGTAAAAGCCCAGGTCAGGCAGCCTGACGTCATGCAGGAGCTCAAGCATTACGGCATGCACCGCCATTTCACCGAAGCCAGCTCGGTTCTGCTGATCGGCGGCGGCATGAAGAAAGGCTTCCTCTACGGCAAGACCGCCGACGAGCGTCCCTGCATCGTCGCCGACAAGCGCGTCACCATCGAGGATCTGCACGCCACCATCTACCACGCCATGGGCATCCCGCCCGATCTCGCCTACGAAATCGAAAAGCGCCCGTTCCACGTCACCAAGGACGGGAAGGGCAAACCCATCCTGGATCTGCTTGCATGAATTTCACTGAGTACCTCGGCCTGCGGGTCGCCGAGATACACGCGGATGGTGTCACCATCGAGTGCCCGCTCAAGGATTTCTTCTTCAATCCCGACGCCACCCTGCACGGCGGCATCATCGCCACCGTTGCCGATGAAGCGGTGTGGTTCGCCATCGTGAACGCGCTCGGCAACACCCGCAACACGACCACCGTCGAGCTGAACGTCAACTTCCTGCGGCCGGCGATGAACACCGGCACGTTGCGCGCCCGCGCCAGGCTGGCCAAGACAGGCAAGACACTCTGCGTGGGCACCGTCGATCTGACCGATGAGCGGGGCACGCTCTGCGCCATCGCCACGGTGACCTATATGCTGCTGGGGAGCACTGCATGAGCGAACGGATCGAACGCAGCAAAACTCGGCGAGGGCGGAAGCCTGCGCTGCCGGGCCAGACTGCTAACCTGGAAGCATGCCACTCGGCGAATCGTTCTTCGCTGCAAAATTCGGCCTCTCCGAGCGCGACCTCGAGCGTTACCTGGGAGAAGCTCTGTCGGCCGGCGGCGATTACGCGGACCTGTACTTCGAGTACCTGGCCACCACTGCGGTGAGTCTGGAAGAATCGATCGTCAAGAACGCGACGCAGGGCGTTACGTTAGGCGTGGGTGTGCGTGTGATTGCGGAGGAGCGAACCGGCTACGCCTATAGCGATGACCTCAGCCCGGACAAGATTGTGCAAGCGGCGCGGGTGGCAGCCTGCATCGCCGGCGGCCCCTCGAAAGCCTCTAAGGCCGGGTTTGGGGACGCGCGGAAACGGGATCTGTACCGGCTGGCGACTTTTCCTGGCGACACCAGCCTGGCCGGACGCGTGCGGCTGGTTCAGCGCGCCGACGAAGCGGCCCGTGCCTGCGACCCGCGCGTGTTCCAGGTGCAGGCGAGCTATGCCGACAGCCTGCGGCACGTGCTGGTCGCCACCAGCGAGGGTACGTTGAGCTTCGACACCCAGCCCATGGCGCGGATCGGGGTCTTGGTGCTGGCCCGCCAGCAGGGCGGAAATCCGGAGCAGGGCTATTACGGCGGAGGAGGCCGCGTCTCGCTCGACTACTTCCTTGCCGACAGGCCGCCGGAATATTTCGCGCGTGAGGCGGTACGGCAAGCGATCGTGCAACTGGATGCGGTCCAGGCGCCAGCCGGGGAGATGACCGTGGTGCTGGGGCCTGGCTGGCCGGGCATTCTGCTTCACGAAGCGGTAGGGCACGGCCTGGAAGCGGATTTCAACCGCAAAGGCGTGTCCGCCTTCAGCAACCGCATTGGCCAGCAGGTGGCCAGTCCTTTATGCACCGTCATTGACGACGGCGCCATCGCCAACCGCCGCGGGTCGCTCAACGTCGATGACGAAGGAAACGCCACCCAACAAAATGTGCTGATCGAAAAAGGCGTCTTGCGCGGCTACCTTCAGGACCGGCTCTCGAGCCGGATTCTTGGCGCCGCTGTCACCGGCAACGGGCGTCGCGAAAGCTACCGGCACATTCCCATGCCGCGCATGACCAACACCTACCTGCTCGCCGGAGAAAGCGATCCGGAGCAGATCATCCGCTCGGTCCCCAAGGGCCTGTACTGCGCAACCTTCGGGGGAGGCCAGGTTGATATCACCAGCGGCAATTTTGTTTTCTCCGCCACGGAAAGCTACCTCATCGAACAAGGCCAGCTCACCCGCCCGGTGCGTGGGGCCACCCTGATCGGAAACGGTCCCGAGGCGCTGAAGTATGTCAGCATGGTGGGCCACGACCTGAAGCTGGATGAGGGCATGGGCGTCTGCGGCAAAGAGGGACAAAGCGTGCCCGTCGGAGTCGGCATTCCGACAGTGAAGATCGATCGCATGACCGTCGGCGGCACGGCCTGAGAAGTAGCCTGTCCCCGGCTTCTTAGCCTTGCACGCGCTTTTCCTTGCCCGCCCAGAATTTCTCTTTGAGGATCATCTTGCGGATCTTGCCGGTGCCGGTCTTGGGCAACTGCTCGTCCCGGAATTCGATGATCTTAGGCAGCTTGAAACGCCCGAGCCGCTCGGAGAGAAACGCTGTCAGCTCGTCCACTGTCAGGCTCATATCCGGCTTCAGCACCACGACCGCCGCCGGCGCCTCACCCCAGCGATCATCGGGAGCGGCCACCACAGCGCATTCAAACACCGCCGGATGGGCGAAAATCGCCTTCTCGATTTCAATCGAGGAGATATTCTCGCCTCCGCTGATGATGATCTCCTTCTTGCGGTCAACGATCTGGATGTAGCCCTGTTCGTCCCAGGTCGCCATGTCGCCTGTGTGGATCCAGCCGCTCTCGATGGTGTTCGCGGTGGCCTCGGGATCCTTGTAATAACCCGCCATGAGGTGATCGCCGCGGGCAACTACTTCGCCGATGGTCCGCGAATCTCGAGGGACCGGATTCAGGTTGGCATCCACGACGCGGACCTCGACGCCGGGAACGGCCCAGCCCGCCATCGCGCGCCTCCTGTGGCGGGCGGCGGCGTCGGATTCATCGATGCCGCCTTTGGCGCGAGCTGTTGTCAGCACCGGCGCCGTTTCCGTCATGCCGTAGCCGGAGAGCACGTCGCACTGAAAGGCCTCCTCCATCCGCGCAATCAGGTCGGCCGAAGCGGCCGCTCCGCCGATCATGATGCGCCGCAAGCTCGACAGATCGAAGCGGGCGCGGTCCGGCGCATTCAGCAGCGCGTTCGCCATCGTGGGCACCAGGCTCATTTCGGTGGCGCGATGCTGCTGGATCAGATTGAACACGCCGGTTGGCTCAAAGCGCCGCACCATCACCTGCTTCGATCCGAGCATGGTCGAGGATTGCGGCCGCCCCCACCCGTTGGCATGAAACAGCGGGATGGTGTGCAGATCCACCAGGTCCTTCGGGTCGCCCGCCAGCGTCGCCACCGACAACGCGTGCAGGTACAATGTGCGGTGCGTCAGCATGACGCCTTTCGGGACGCCCGTGATCCCGCTGGTGTAGAACAGCTCAGCCACTTCATTTTCGTCGAAGCAGGACACATCGACATCGTCCGGTGTTCCCTGGTCCAGGAGTTCTTCGCAGGCCAGTTCGGCCACGGCGGTTTTCTCGTTTAGCGTGACAAAGCGCTCGATTGAGCCGCAGGCAGCCTTGATCTGTTCGACCACGGGAAGAAAGTCGTTCTCAAAGAGCAGCATTCTGGCCCCGGAGTGGTTCAGGATGGGGACCAGTTCCTGCACGGAGAGGCGCACGTTCAGCGGCATCACGATGGCGCGCGCCATCGGCACGCCGTAGTAGCCCTCGAGCAACTGGTGGTTGTTGAAGCTCAGGTAAGCGACCCGGTCGCCTTTGGCAATCCCGTTCTTTTTGAGCGCAATGGAAAGCTTCCGCGCGCGCTCGCCGAACTGGCCGTAGGTGAGGGTGCGGTCGCCGGACACAATCCCGACTTTTTGGGCATAAAGATCCATCGCGCGGTACAAGAACCGGATAGGAGTGAGGGGTACGTTCATGAATTCGCCGTCTATTCAGTTTACAAATTCGGACTTCCTGACAGCCTCCGCAACACTTCCGCCGCCGCAGCCAGGTCTTCCACGGCAAGCCCCAGTGACTTAAAAACGGTGATCTCGTTGTCCGAGCGACGCCCCGGAACTTGTCCGGCCAGCACTTCTCCCAACTCCGCCACGATGTGGGCTTCGGTAAACCGTCCTTCCCGGATGCCTCGCACAATGTCGCCGGATTCGGCGAGAGCAGACAGGCGCGAATCCACAAACAGGCGACAAGACGCCACCAGGTCCGGATCCATCTCGCGCATACTGGGGCGGGGAGCGCCAACGGAGATGACGTGAGCGCCCGGCTTCACCCAGTCCCTGGCAATCACTGGCGTGGACGAGGAAGTGGCCAGTACGATGACGCCGGCGTCGGCAACGGCTTCGGCCGCGCTGGATGCCGCCGTAACTTTCTCCCGGGAGTCCGCCACGAACCGCATCAAGCGCTCGGAGTGAGGACTCCAGGCGCGGATCTCGCGGAAAGCCCGCACTTGTGGAAGCGCTTCGAGGTGCGCGCGCGCCTGGACGCCGGATCCGAGAATGGCGAGCACGTCTGCATCGGAGCGCGCCAGCGCCCGCGCAGACACCGCCGATACAGCCGCCGTCCGAGCCTCCGTGAGATAGCGGCCAGCGAGGACCGCTTTGAGCAATCCGGTGTGAGCATCGACCACAACGATGGTCGCCTGGTGCGTCGGCAGGCCGAGTCCGGCGTTGTCCGGACAGAGAGTGACCAGCTTGGCGCCGGCCAGCGGCGGGTCGGCCAACACCGCCGGCATATGAAAGAAAAAATCGGCCGGCGAGGCCAGCTCGAGCACCGTGCGTAGCGGCTGGCGTGCTTCTCCGCACGAGAACGCGATCAGCGCACGCTCCATCGTGTCCACCAGATCGCCGGCCGAGACGAGGGCACGCACCTGATCTTCAGAAAGAATCAGCGCCGGAGCCACGTTCGTATTGGCAGTCAGCCCAGCTAGAACTTGATCCGCGCGCCGATCTGGATGTTGCGCGGGAAATTATCCTGCTGGATCGGCAGCGTGCCGAACAGCGGATCGGTGAAGCTGGTGTTGGGCCCTCTCAGCAGCGGCGTGTTGGTGAAATTAAACGACTCGCCGCGCAGCTCGAGCTCGTAGCGCTCCCCGAAGCGGAAGCGCTTGGCGAGCGTGATGTTCAACTGCGGCAGCGCCGGATCGCGGATCCAGGCAAAGCGCGACTCCACGTCGCGGAACGTGAAGGGAGCGCGCTGCGTGTAGCAACCGCGGCGGTTCTCGAACCAGCGGTTGGGCGACTGATCGCTGACGATGTAGCTTTCGCAACCAAAGACTGCGTCCGGCTTGGGCGTCGGAGGGCCCCCATAGTAGGTGAGGATCCAGTTGTAGTTCCAGTCGCCGAAGATCGTGTTGAGAACGTTGTTCTGGATCTTGAAATGCCGGGCCTTGCCGAAAGGCAGATCCCACACGCCGGACCAGGAGAACTGCTGCGGCCGGTCGATGTCGGCGAGCTGATTGATAAAACGCTCATCCTCGAAGTGGTTGTTGTTGCGCAGCGAATTCTCGAGTTGCTTGGCGAACGTGTAGCTCAAGACCCAGGTGAGCGAGCCGGCCACGCGATTGGTGAAGGCGCGCTTTTCAAAGCGGATCTGGACGCCGTGGTACCAGACTCTGCCAAGCGCTTCCTGCTGCTGGCTGACGCCGGGGAACAGCGGAATGCGGCGGTACAACTCGCGCGCATTGATCGTCGGAGCGGCGCCCTGGCCGACAGCGGGCAGAATCCCGAAAAACGGGTTGGGAACAGGGTTGTTAAAGAAGTTGGGATCCTGCTGGGCGCGGGTGAACATCGCCGGGCTGGCGTCGGACATCTGAAGCGTGACCGGCTCCTTGTTGGTGACGCTGCCGACGTAGCTGATCTCGAAGACCATGTCCCAGGGCAGCTCGCGCTCCAGACCGTAGGAATACTGGTAGGTGCGCGGGACGAGCCGCTTCCGGATGTCGAAGCTGACGCCGCGGCCGATATTGGTGAGCAGGCCCTGCGAAGAGCCGGTGGGCGGAACAACGCCGGTGGGCCAGGGATCCTCGAGCGAGTAGGGTCCGGTGAGCCCGGCTGAGGGAAAGCGGCCCCCGTCCAGAGAGTTGATGTACGGAGTGGACTGGCTGAAGCCGGTGGTGACGCCGCCCTGCGTCGAGGTGCGATGGAAGATGCCGACGCCGCCTCGCATGACGGTCTTGTGGAGGAAGTTGTAAGCAAAGCCAACCCGCGGCTGGATGTTGGTGAGATCCCAATCGTAGATGCGCCGGGGCTGGTTGTCGACGCCGGCAAAAAGCAGGCCGCCGCGAAGCGTGTCGGGAACATCGGGGTAGCGGTACCTGGGATTGGTGGCGTCAAACTCCGCTTTGAGCTTGCGCCACTGGGCAAGCACCGGATCGCTCATCGAGTTCTTGACGTTGTAGTCGAAGCCGCCGATCAGGCGGTCATGGATTTCGTACACCGGGAACTGGATGTCGTACCGCAGGCCGAGATTGAGCGTCAGGCGCTTGTTCAGTTTCCAGTCGTCCTGAAAATACCAGCCCATGTAAGGCTCGCGCCGGAGAAAGGTGTCGTTGTAGTCGATCGAGCCGCTGCTGGGCAGGCCGAGCAGCAGCGCGGCGACCGCGTTGCCGTCCTGGTTCCCCAGACCACGGCCGGAGTACTGGCGCGTCCAGAGGCGGTCGAAGCTGATCGCGCCGGTGGGACGGCCACTGTTCTGGGCGCCGCGAATAATCGTGGCCCATTCGTACCCGTATTTCATTGAGTGGCTTCCCTTGGTGTGCGACAGGCCGGCGCTGAAATCGATCTGGCTGCGCGAGCTGCGGTTCAGGAACTGGTTGCCGAGAATGTCGTTGTAATCGGATACCGTGACCCGCGGAGCCAGCCTGCTCGGGAACGTGTCGACTTGCGGGACTTTCTTGATGCCCAGCTTGTCGTAGGTGTAATCGAAGTCGGAAACGTCGGGAAAGTTCTGCCAGAAGTGGTTGAACGAAGCGCGGACGTCGAGCACCATACGTGGATTCAGCACGCGCGTCCAGTCGGCCACATAAAGGTAATTGGTGCGCGTTGAGGTCATGTTTCCGGTGCGGGCGGGCGGGTCGAAGCCGTTCTGATTGCGGAACTCGCTGCCATCCTGGAAACTGAACAAGCCATACAGGCGGTCGTTCTGGCTGATGACCTTGTCGTAGCGAGCCGACGGCTGCTCGTAGCGGTAGACGCCCGTGTTGCCGGTGCCGAAGTAGTTCTGGTTGATGGTGGCTGTGCCCACCTGGTTCGGAAGCGGATAGAGATTCAGGATGTTGCGGCCGATGGGACTGATGCGGCTGGCAGGCACTACGTTGCCTGGGAAGGGCTGACGGCGGTAGAGTCCGCCGGCGGTGCAATTGTCGGCCGGCTCGCACAGCTTCGAGGTGAGCGGGTCAAAGATGCCTTGCTGGAATTCGGTGTAGCCGCCTCCGGCGCGCATGCCGGCCGGCGGTGTCGAAGTCACCGTGGGGAACGGAACACGCTCCCGCCAGCCCTCGAAGCTGAATAAGAAGAAGTCTTTGTCTTTGCGGATGGGGCCGCCGAGGACGCCGCCGAACTGGTGCTGGTTGCGCTTGCCGCGTCCGGCGCCCTGGCGGTTGTTCTGCGTACTGTTCGCATCGAGGACCGCGTTGCGCCAGAAATCGAAGACGGAACCGTGCCAGCCGTTGGTGCCCGACTTCATCGTCGTGTTGACATGACCGCCGCCGGAGCGCCCGTACTGGGCGTCATACGTGTTCACCATTACCTTGAATTCCTGAATCGCCTCGACATTGATGGCGACGTTCCAGGTGCCGTCGCTCGATATCGGCGCTCCGTTGAGCAGGAATTGATTGGTGCCGGTGCGCCCGCCGTTCATGGTGTAGGAGCCGTTGACATCCCAGGCGCGCGTTCCCGAAAAGCCCGTGTTGCCGAACGTACGCTGGGTAAACAGCACACCGGGCGTGAGCGCCAGCAGCATGTAGCTCTGCCGGCCATTCAGCGGGTATTCGGCAACCTTGATCGGATCGAAGTTGAGGCCGCGGGCGGCGGTGGTGGTCGTGATCAGCTCCTGCTCGCCGACCACCGTGATGGATTGATTCACCTGTCCCAGTTCAAGCGAAACCGTCAGATTCAGCTTGTCCGCCGTCAGCAGAACGATGCCGGTGCGCGTCAGCGTCGAAAAGCCGCTGGCGCTGATCTCGAAGCTATAGCGGCCGGGATCGAGGTAGTTGAGCGTATAGAAACCGTTGTTATTGGTGCGGACTTCCTTGGTTTCGTTGGTTCCTTCCTTCACCGCTTTGACGAGCGCGTTCGGTATGGGGGAACCGGTCGGATCGGAAACCTGGCCGGTTACGGTGGCTCTGTAGTCCTGCGCCAGGACCAGAGAAGCAGCCAGAAGCAAGAACAGGAAAGTGCGAGACATTGGGGACCCCTTTCTCCCTCCCGAGTAGCATATCGCTGGACGCGCCGGGGGGCAAGCAGGGCCGCGTTCCTCAGGGCTGCTTTCGCCTTCCCATGATGTCCAGAAGCAGCTCTTCGTGGATTTGGTTCACACGCCCCTTGACCTTGGTGACCATGCCCCGCTCCTCGAAATCCACTTCCTGTTCGAGGCCTGTGAGGTGCTTCATGATGTCCCGCATCTTGAGCTCGGCGCGTTTGAAATGCTTGGGGCGCTTGCTGGGGTTCTTGCCGGTAGCGCGAAGAGTCTGGTCGCACAACTCGACCGCTTCCGGGACCTCTCTTAACGCCGCCTCGAAGGCATCGATCCTGCCGTCCTGATAATGCTTGCGAGCCGACTGGATCTGGCCGGATGCGTATTCGAGAGCATGCCAGTAACGCCGCTCCAGGTCTCTTTCGGCGCGGATAGAGGCCAGATCGCCCCCGGCGGCAGCCGTCCAGAAGGAAGCGAACAATGCAACCAGCCTCATCGCTTGCTCAGTTCTTTTTGGATCACCTTGATCCGCTGCCGCGCTTTGAATTCTTCGTCCGGGTTCTTTCCCTGGCTCAACGAGAGAAATCTCTCATAGGCAGCCAAAGCCTGTTTATAGTCCTTCAAGTGATCGAAGATCATGCCGCTGAACCAGGCGTGCGCGCCGGGGTCTCCCCCTAAAGCTCTTGCACGGTCCAGCGCGGACAGCGCCTGCGGATAGTTCTCGAGTAGAATCAGCATCCCGGCCAGCTCGCTCCAGGCGTCTTTGGAATCCGGCCGGATCTGGGTCGCCTTCCAGAACTCCTTGGCGGCGCTCTGAAAGTTGCGCTGGTCGCGCAGGGCGCGGCCATAATAGAGCCGCAGATCGAGGTCCTCGGGAGCTGCCGCCACCACCTGTTCGAGCAGCGGCAGCGCCTGGCCGGGCTTGCCGGCGCGGAGGTACGCGGTCGCCAGAGCCAGCCGATTGGCCGGTGTGGGCGACTGCGCGAAGGCCTTCTCCAGCTCGACGATGGCATTGGCGGGCTGGCCGCTTTCGAGCAACAATTCGCCCAACCGCTCGCGAGCGACGGGATCGCCCGGAAACTCGCGGTACAGCGCGATGGCTTTGATGGGCTCACGAGCCTGCTCGTAATGCGACGCCAGCTCGAGCAGCGCGCGTTTGAACTCGGGATCGGATTCCGCCGCCCGCCGGTAGAGCGGATCGGCGTCCGCCAGCCTCTTCTGCTTCACCAGAACCCGCGCCAGACCAACCGCTGCTTCCGCTGACTTGGGATCCAGCCCGATCGCCCGGCGATAGCCGGCTTCCGCTCCTTCCAGATCCTCGAGCAAGGCGCGAGCTTGGGCCAGGTAGAACACCGGGCGGTATTCCTTCGGCTTCTTTGCGGCAGCGGACTCGAGCAGCGTGGCGGCTTCCGGGGCGGCTTTCTGGCGCAACAGAACGACGCCCAGGTTCAGCTCCGCTTCGTAAAGGCCAGGCTGATCTTCGAGCACCCTGCGGTACGCCGCGGCAGCTTCCGGATCTTTATTCAACAGGCTGAGAGACAGGGCCAGGTGAAAACGCGACGCCCAGTCCCTGGGATCCTCTTCGACGGCCTTGGAAAAATGCTCGAACGCCAGCGTGTAGTTGTTCGCATCGAGAGCCTTGCGGCCCTCGGCGGCATGATCTGTCTGGAGCAGGAAGAACAATGCGACGGCCGGCGCCAGCGCCATACTCCTCAGTGTAGGACAGAACTACTTCAGCTCGACGATCTCCGTCTCTTTCACCTTCGAGGCCGATTCGATTTTCTGCATATGCGCGTCGGTGAGCTTCTGGATTTCGTCGTGCGCCCTGCGTTCCTCATCCTCGCTGATCGTCTTGTCCTTGAGCAGCTTCTTGATAGCCTCATTGGCGTCGCGGCGGATGTTGCGCAACGCGACCCGGTGATCCTCGGTGACGGTGTGCAGATGTTTCACCAGCTCCTTGCGGCGCTCCTGTGTCAGCGCCGGAATCGGCACACGAATGATCTTTCCGTCATTCATCGGATTCAGCCCCAGATCCGAGCTGCGGATGCTCTTCTCGATGGCGCCGATCTGGGAGACATCCCAGGGCTGCACGGTGATCATGCTCGGCTCGGGAACATGCAGCGTGGCAAGCTGGTTGAGCGGCGTCGGAGCTCCGTAGTAATCCACCCGAATGCCGTCCAGCAGGCTGACGGAAGCGCGACCCGTCCGGATGCCGCCCATGGCGTGCACGAGATCCCCGATCACCTTCTCCATCCGCGTCCTGGCGGACCCTTCAATCTCCTTGACGGAGGCAAACGTGTTGGCTGGGCCGGTTCCTGCTTGTCCTTGTTTCATAACACCCTCGATTGATTTTACCCATGGATGAGCGTGCCGACAGCTTCCCCCATGGCCATTCGCATGATATTTCCGGGAACGTTCAGATCGAAGACGACGATGGGCAGGTTGTTGTCGCGGCACATGGCGACCGCGGAAGCGTCCATCACCCGCAACGCTTTGGACAGCACTTCCTGAAAGCTGATCCGGCGGTACAGGACGGCGTCGGAGTGCTCGAGAGGATCCTTGTCGAAGACCCCCTCGACGCGAGTGGCCTTGGCAATCACTTTGGCGTTGATCTCCAGAGCGCGCAGCGCCGCCGCCGTGTCCGTCGAGAAATACGGGTTCGAGGTTCCGGCAACAAAGATGACGATGCGCCCTTTTTCCAAATGACGCACGGCACGCCTGCGGATATACGGCTCGGCCACCTGATTCATGTGAATCGCCGTCATCAGGCGCGTGGGCACGCCCTTTTTCTCGAGAGCATCCTGTAGAGCGAGACCGTTGATTACGGTGGCCAGCATGCCCATGTGGTCGGCGGCCACGCGGTCCATGTCCTGGGCCGCAGCCGCGACGCCGCGGAAGAAATTCCCGCCGCCGACGACCAGCCCGAGCTCGACGCTGCGCTCGGCGACTTCGGCCAGCTCGTTCGCCATCGCCTGCACCCGGCGTGCATCAATGCCGAACTTGCCTTCTCCGGCGAGCACTTCGCCGCTCAGCTTCAGCAGGATTCGATCGTAGGGGGCCACGGCGTCCGGCCCCTACTGCGCCGCCTGCGTGTCGCCGACCTTGAAGCGCACAAAACGGGCCACCGTAATGTTCTCTCCCAGCTTGGCGATCTTGGTTTTGATCAGGTCTTCCACCTTCACCGAGTTGTCCCTGATAAACGGCTGCTCGAGCAGGCAGATCTCTTCATAAAACTTGGTCAGGCGGCCTTCCACAATCTTGTCAAGCACCTTTTCCGGTTTTCCCTCTCCCAGCGCCCGGGCCCGTTGGATTTCCTTCTCTTTCTCGAGGACATCGGTAGAAACGTCTTCGCGCCGGATAAACTGCGGATCAGCCGCTGCAACCTGCATGGCGATGTCGTGCACCAGGTCCGTGAAGTCCTGCGTGCGGGCCACGAAGTCAGATTCACAATTGATCTCCACCAGCACGCCAAGCTGTGCGCCCTGGTGGATGTAGCTGCCAATGATCCCCTGCCTGGTTGAGCGGCTCGACTTCTTGGCGGCCGAAGCGATCCCACGTTTGCGCAGGACGATTTCGGCGGCCGCGATGTCGCCGTTGGCTTCCTGCAAAGCGGCTTTGCATTCCATCATGCCCGCGCCCGTTCGTTCGCGGAGCTCTTTCACCATCTGAGCGGTGATTTCCGGCATAAGGCAATCCCTTCGTTCCTAAAAAAAGCGCCTGAATCTCCAGTGGGAGCGATCCTTCCGGTGAGCTCTTCATCACCAAGGCTAGCCCCGGAAGCTGAGGTCGTCTTCGGCCTCGGCGCGGCGCCGGCCCTTGATGGGCAGGGCGGCCAGATCCTCTTCCGACATGCTTTCCGCCATGAGCTGTTGCGAGTACTGCGGATCCAGATACTGGGTGATATCCGGCTCGGGAACCGCCTCTTCAGTCGCCTCGGCTGGGGCAGCCGGAGGCGCGAACTCGGCTTCGGTCACCTTCTGGCGGCCTTCAATCACTGCCTCCGCAATCTTGTTCGTGAACAGCCGGATGGCGCGAAGGGCGTCATCGTTGCCGGGAATCACGTGGTCGACCATGTCCGGGTCGCAATTCGTATCCACCACTCCGACCACCGGAATGCCAAGCTTCTTGGCCTCGGCCACCGCGATCGACTCCTTGTTCGAATCGACCACGAACAGCACGTCGGGCAGCCCTGGCATCTCTTTGATGCCCGCAAGATTCTGCTGCAAATGCTTTCGCTCGCGCTCGAGCCGGATGATTTCCTTCTTCGAGCGGCCGACAAAGCCCTGCTCGGCCTGCTGATCGAGGTCCTTCAGCCGGTTGATCGAGCGCTTGACGGTGACAAAATTGGTCAGCAAGCCACCCAGCCAGCGCTGGTTCACATAGAACTGGCTGCAACGCAAGGCTTCTTCCGAGACCGCCTCCTGCGCCTGTCGCTTGGTGCCCACAAACAGCAGGTTCTTGCCTTGGCCGGCAATTTCCTCGACGAAGCGCATGGCGTCCTTGAAGAGCTTCAAGGTTTTCTGCAAGTCAATGATGTAGATGCCGTTGCGTTCGCCAAAGATATATGCTTTCATCTTTGGATTCCAGCGCTTGGTCTGGTGCCCGAAGTGAACGCCTGCTTCGAGCAGTTCCTTCATTGTGATCGAGGGCAAACTTCCTCCTTTTGTGAACGTATGTGCGTGCGCGGTCCAAACGAGATTCTACGCACGCCCTAACTCCCCGCTGGGAGCTCATGACACTCCGCAACGGGACTACCGCTTGGAGAATTGGAAACGGCGGCGAGCGCCTTTTTGTCCGTACTTCTTGCGCTCGTGCGCGCGGGGGTCACGCGTCAGGAACCCGAGCTGCTTCAGCTTCCCCCGGAACTCGGAATTAAACTCAACCAGCGCCCGGGCGATGCCCAGGCGAACGGCGCCCGCCTGACCGGACGAGCCGCCGCCATCGGTCAGCACCAGCACGTCGAACTTGTCCGCCATCTCGGTAGCCAGCAGCGGCTGGCGAGCCAAAGCTTTGGCGGTCGCCGTCTTGAAATAGTCTTCGATGTCACGGCCGTTGACCGTGATCTTGCCCCTTCCGGGGCGCAGGAACACCCGGGCCACGGCGCTCTTTCGCCGGCCGGTCCCCAAATGCTGAATTAACGTAGCTGCCAAAACTGACTCTCTCCCTTATCGTGACGCCGGCCGGCGGGGAATTCTACACGCCAAGCGGCGCCGGCCTTTGGGCGTAATGAGGATGCTTCTCTCCCGCATACACCTTCAGCTTGCGGAACATCTGCTTGCCCAGCTTGGTCTTGGGCAGCATGCCTCGGATCGCATCTTCCAGGATCCTGGCGGGGCGAACCGTGCGCACCTTTTTCAGATGCACTTCTTTCAGCCCGCCGGGATAGCCGCTGTGACGCCGGTAAACTTTCTGCTCTTCCTTCCGGCCGGTGAGACGCACCTTAGCCGCGTTGACGACGATGACGTGATCGCCCACATCCAGAAAAGGCGTATACGTTGGCTTATGCTTGCCGATGAGAACCGCGGCCGCTTTCGTCGCAAGCCTTCCCAGAACCGCGTTTTCCGCATCCAGAACATACCAGGCGCGTTCGATCCGCTGCTTGGACGGAAACTGAGTATTCATACAGACAGACAATCTCCGCTCGACCCCTGCAAGTCTTCCATCCTATCGAACTCCCGGACCCTGTGTCAAATTTCCACCTGTCTTTGCAGCGACTTTCAAACCATCTCCGTACCGGGCAATCCCAGGGATCGTCACCGGAAGGCTTCCCGAAATCGCAATGTCTCCAAGAATCGCTTTCACCGCCGCGATCTCCGACGGCGGCACAGTCGAGAATGTGGCCAGAAAGGCGGGCACTTTGGCAAATGCTCGCAGCAGATAGGGGTTGCCCAGCCCGACAAGAATCAGGGGCTGGCCGGAGGAAGACAGGGATTCCACCAGCCAGGTGAATCCGTCCGGCAAGGCGCCGGTTCCGCGAAATCCCGCATAAGCAGCCACTACAATCGCGCCGCAGTCGCTCGACTGGCGGCGGGCCGCCTCCAGATCGGCCCTGGACATTTGTGAATCCAGCAGCCATCGCTTCGCCGTTGGCAACCGCTGCTCCAGGAAATCGCTCATCTGTATCCCCTGCTGGCCGTGGCGGTTCTCGATCAGCATGTACCAGCAGGAACGTTCGGGCTGCTCGATCGGCGTCAGTTGTCCTTCATTGCGCACCAGGGTGACTGCCTTATCCGCAATGCGCTGCGCAAGCTGCCGGTCTTCCTCGCGGTCCAGGGCATCGCTGAGCGCTTCCAGATCGGCGAACCTCTTCTTGTGAAGACCCAGCCGCACCTTGGCCGCCAGAATCCTTTCGACGCTTTCGTCGATCCGCCGCTGGTGAATCCGGCCTTTCTCGACAGCCGCGCGAATGGCGCGCATTGCCTCCACCGGCCGCGCGGGCATCAGCAGCACGTCCGCGCCGGCCTCGAGCGCGCGAACGGCTGCCTCTCCGGGAGCAAGCTGCCCGCTCAGCCCCTGCATGTCCATGGCATCCGTGGTGACCAGCCCGGAAAAGCCAAGCTCTTTCCGCAACAGGTTGGTGAGCACGGCTGGAGAAACGGTCGCGGGCACTTCCCTGGTAT